>CAKPAA010000005.1 GCA_934132775.1 uncultured Clostridia bacterium
ACCGAACGGTATGCCGGAATTGTGGTGTGAGAGGTCGGAACTTTGAGAATAAAAAGCAAAGTTCCTCCTACTCGATTTCTCACACATATTGCATTTCAACATATTATATACTAAATGACCAATGTCATAAGGAGGGAAATATAATGTGTGCTTGTAATAATAATCTATGGGGATTGAATAATACAGGAGTTTTAGGCACAAGTGATATGAATTGTGGTTGTAGTAATAACGCAAATCTTGGAACAAACAATTCAAATTGTGGCTGTGGAAATGACAGCGGCAACTTAGGAACAAACACAAACTATCCTTGCAGTGCTTGTAATTCAAGAAACAATACAGCAAATTTATCAGCAAACGATAGAAGCTTAAATGATGCTTTGGCTAATAATATTGGCAGAAGATGTTGTTGCGAATTTGTTGTTGGAAATAACCTAGTAAAAAGAGCAGGAATACTTTGCCAAGTAGGTTGCAACTACATTGCTCTTGCATCAAACAATAACAACTGTGGTGGCTGTTTATTCTGTAATACTGATAATTTAAATTTTATACGAATTGATTAAAAGTTAAATTTAAAGAACCAAAACCATGTAGAAATAACTTCTTTTCAGCTTGATTTTAGTTGATAAGAGATTCTATTGCTTTTGGTTCTTAATCATATTTTAGTTTATAGTCTTCAATTACATTTTTCATGTCGTCAAATAAAGGAGCTTTAATATAAATTTTGTCATTCGTAATCGGATGCAAAAAAGATAGTTTCCAAGCGTGTAATGATTGTCTATTTATAATATTTGTTTCAATTCCGTAAAGAGTATCACCTAAAATATATTTTTTAAAATAAGCAAAATGTACGCGAATTTGATGAGTACGTCCTGTTTCAAGAATAATATGAACTAATGACAACGATTTATCTGGACTTTCAGCTATAACATCATAGTGTGTAATTGCCTTTTGACCGTTAGAATTTACTTCACGTTCCATTATAGAACCGTCTTTTCGAGCTATTGGCAAGTTTATAGTTCCAACTTTTTTGTCCATTGTGCCTGTAATAATTGCCAAATACTCTTTCTTCATAGTTTTAGACTGTATCATTCTTTCTTGTACATATTCATTTTTAGCGAATATGACAATTCCAGAAGTATCTTTATCTAAACGATTTATTGGGCGAATTTTCTTTTTATTGTTTAAATGAAACTTTACTCCATTTGCGAGAGTTTGATTAGGATGATATGAAGAGGGATGCACAACCATTCCAGAAGGCTTATTCACAGCTAGTAAATACTCATCTTCATATAATATGTCTAAATTCATTTTTTCAGGAATAATATTATCTTCTTCTTCAAAATCTATTTTTACTTCTATACTGTCTCCACTATGCACAAGATAGCTTGAAAACACAGGTTTACCATCTACTAATATTTTTTCATTCATTTTCAACTTAGTTAATAAACGAGAAGAAATATTCAATTTACTTTTTAATATGTTACTTATTTTTTCTCCCTCTTCATTAGGCAAAACGTTATATCTTAATATCATTTAACAAAACCTCCATTGCTTAAATATAATACTTCATATTTAGCTAAATAGCAAATCTTTGTAAGACTTTTTAAACTTTTTAGCTTTTAAATCTTTTGTGCTTATAACACCTTCATACATTTCATCATCGATATATGCTAGATTGTATTTTCCCAATGATAAGTCGATATCCAAAAATAAATAGTTAAAGGAAAAACTAATTAAATAAGGTATAGTAAAATTCGGCAAAATAGTATAAAATCTTCCCTATGGAGGGGTTAAAAATGGAACTTTGGGATTTATATGATGAAAATAGGAACAAATTAGAAAGAATTGGAGTTAGGGGCGAAGCGATGCAGAAGGGAGAATTTCATCTTGTGGCAAGTGCTTGGATTTATAACGACAATAAAGAATTTCTAATAAGTAAGCGTGCACTAAATAAAAGAAAGCCATTAAAATGGGAAGCAACTACTGGCTCGGCACTTCTTGGTGAAGACACCTTAGATGCAGCAGTTAGAGAAATTAAAGAAGAATTAGGAATAGATGTAAAAAAAGAAGATGGAGTGCTTTTAGGCACAAAAATTCGAAAAGATAAAGAATGTCCAGACATATTTGACGTGTATATATTCAAAAACAATATTCCAATAGAAAGTGTCACAATTCAGAAAGAAGAAGTATGCGACGTGAAATGGGCAACAGCAGACGAAATAAGAAAAATTGTAGCAGATGGCAATTTTAATAATCCAAGTGTTTTACTAAGTGAAGCTTTGAAATTTCCTTATAACTATTGAAAAATGTAGCTTTTCGTTGTATAATCAGACTGAATTTTAAGAAAATCAAAAGAGGAGATGTATTAAGATGAGTTTTATAAGTGCAATAAAAGAAAAAGCAAAAACTTTGCATAAAACCATTGTGCTCCCTGAGGGACACGATATAAGAGTTATTGAAGCAGCAAGAAAAATAACAGATGAAGGATTTGCAAAGGTAATCTTAATTGGAGATAGAGAAAATATTGAAAAAGTTGCAGGAAATATAAATCTTTCAGATATAGACATTATAAGTCCAAGTGCATCAGAAAAATTTGAAAGTTATGCAGAAACTTTTTACGAACTTAGAAAAGCAAAAGGAATAACACTAGAAAAAGCAAGAGAAATATTAAAAGATAATATTTATTTTGGAACTATGATGGTAAAAATGGGAGATGCAGATGGATTAGTAGCAGGAAGTATTTGTTCAACAGCAGATACACTTAGACCATCTCTTCAAATATTAAAAACAGCCCCTGGTGTAAAGCTTGTTTCATCATTCTTCATTATAAACGTTCCTAATTGCGAACTTGGAGAAAATGGAATGTTCCTATTTTCAGACTGCGGACTTAATGTAAATCCAAACGAAGATGAGCTTTCAGAAATCGCTATATCTTCGGCTAAAAGTTGGAAATCATTAACGGGATTTGATGCTAGAATTGCAATGCTTTCGTATTCAACAATGGGAAGTGCCCCACTTACAGATATGACTTCAAAAGTAATAAATGCAACAAAACTTGTTAAAGAAAAAGCACCAGACTTAAAAGTTGATGGAGAAATGCAATTGGATGCCTCAATAGTTTCTAAGGTTGCAGCTCAGAAAGCACCAAATAGTGAAGTCGCAGGAAAAGCCAATATTTTAATATTCCCCGATTTAAATGCTGGAAATATAGGATATAAATTAGTACAAAGACTAGCTAAGGCGGAAGCTTATGGACCAATAACACAAGGTATTGCTAAACCTGTTAATGATTTAAGTAGAGGTTGTAGTGCTGACGATATTGTTGGAGTTGTTGCTATAACGGCACTTCAAGCTGAATAATTTTAAAATTAGTTTCTAATCTTCATAAATAGCATATAAGCTTTTGGGTGAAGAAAAATAAAATATAAGAACGAATATAAATCGTTCGGAGGGAGAAAAAAATGAAAATATTAGTAGTAAACTGCGGTAGTTCTTCATTAAAATTCCAACTTATTGATATGGAAAATGAAGAAGTACTTGCAAAAGGAAAATGTGATAGAATTGGAGGATCAGATGGAGAAATTGGAAGTCCATTTATAGAATACAAAGCTAATGGACAAAAAATAAAAGAAGAACTTCCACTTCAAAATCACGTAGCAGCTTTTAGAGCTGTTGTAAGATACTTAACAGACGAAAAAGTTGGAGCTGTTAAGACGCTTGATGAAGTATCTGCAATAGGTCATAGAGTTGTAAATGCTGGTCCTTTCTTTAAAGAATCAACACTTGTAACTCCTGAAGTTTTGGATAGATTTAAAACAAAATCAATTCCTTATGCACCATTACACAACCCAGCAGCATTACAAGGTATAAATGCTTGCTTTGAAACAATGAAAGGTATTCCACAAGTATTAGTATTTGATACAACATTCCATCAAACAATGCCTGAGGAAGCATATATGTATGGTCTTCCATACGAATGGTATGAAGAAGATGGTGTTAGAAGATACGGCGCTCACGGTATGTCACACGAATTCGTAACAATGGAAGCAGCTAAGCTTTTAGGTAAGAAACCAGAAGAAGTTAATATGATTTCTTGTCATTTAGGAAACGGTTCGTCAATAACTGCTGTTAAAAACGGTAAATGCGTTGATACATCAATGGGATTCACACCACTTGAAGGACTAGTAATGGGTACAAGATGCGGTGATATAGATCCAGCAATAATCGAATTCATTATGGACAGAAAAGGCTTAGACATTCACGAGATGTTAAACATTTTAAATAAGAAGTCGGGACTACTTGCTCTATCTGGTAAAACAGGAGATATAAGAGACCTAAGAATACTTCGTGATTCTGGCGATGCGCGTGCAGCAATGGCACTTAATGTATTAGCATATAGAGTAAAGAAATACATTGGTGCATATATGGCAGTATTAGGACATATAGACTGCATAACTTTTGAAGGTGGTATAGGAGAACACAACCCTGAAATAATAAAAGCTTGCGTAGATGGACTTGAAGAATTCGGAATAAAATATGACCCAGCACATATCGATGATGAAATGTATGAAGGCGTTATAAGCACAAAAGATTCAAAAGTTAAGATGTTTGTTATAGCAACAAATGAAGAAATTGTTATAGCAAAAGAAGCTTTGAGATTAGTAAAATAGTATTGTGTAAATAAGAGCTTAGTAGGTTAGGTTACCTTACTAGACTCTTTTTTTGTAGAATAATAAGAGAGTTGCATAAGGCAATGATAATGAAGAGGGACATATAATGCAGATTCGTAAAATAATCTGAATTATAAATATCAGTGTAACAACTTATCATAGTGCTTCGCAAGCAAATAGCAATAGTGAAGAGGGAAACTAAATACAATTTAATAATTATTCAATATATTTATAGAACTTTATAAAAGTTGATATATAGCCAAATGTGCAACTAAAACTATAATAATAATTTAAATAGCTTGACAAAGAACACCTGTTCGTGTAATATAATATATAGAAATAAGAACAAACGTTCTAAGGAGGCTTTTTATATGAAAATAGTTAATTTGCCAAGGTTTATAGTTGCAATAACAATAATTACGTGCGTATTATCTTTTATAGTCAGTATGATAACAGTAAAAGTATTTTCTGCGTCGCCAGAAGTATATGATAATGTGATTGTTTCAGAGGGAGATACTATTTGGTCAATTGCATCACAGATAAAAGGAGATATAAATAAGAACGTTTATGAAATAAAGAAAATAAACAATTTGAAAAATTCAATAATATATGTTGGACAAGAATTGCAAGTGCCAGCGCAAATTTGAAGAGAAGATTTATTTTAATTAAAGTAATGTTTATAAGCTACCTTTTTTCATTCGAAATAGCTTAACTGTGATTAGATTTTCATTAGAAAACAATAATTTCCCTCTTCATTAAGTAGTAACTTAATACATTGTTGACAAAGAAATTAAATTGAAAAATGATATGTGCTGTGTATTATTATAAATATATGCCATAAAAAAGTCTAGTAGTGGTGACACTACCTAGACTCTTTTAATCTATATGTTATTATTCTTCTGAATTAGACTTAGGAACGTAATTAGCAAGAGGGTTATTTTCAACAGCCTCTCTAATTTGCGAGCTATCGACGTGAGTATAAATCTCAGTTGTTGCCACACTTTCGTGACCTAATATTTCTTGTAAAGCACGTATATCAACATTTCCATATTGATACATAAGAGTAGCTGCTGTATGTCTAAGCTTGTGAGTAGAGTAATTTTCAGTAAGACCGCAATAGACTTTTAAATAATTTTTGATTAAGTTTTGTATGGTTCTTTTACTGATACGAACTTTTCTTTCACTTAAAAATAGCGGGTCTTTTGGTTCTTCAGCACTTTGTTCTGGTCTAACAGATAAGTACTCTTTTATAGCATTCATAGAGGCTTTATTTAAATAAATCGTTCGTTCTTTATTACCCTTACCTATAACAGTTAGCATAGCTTCATCAAATTTAATGTGGCTTATATTGATACCAACAAGCTCTGAAAGTCTCATACCGCAATTTAAAAACAAAGTAATAATTGCATAATCTCTAATTCTATTATCGTGCTGCTTACCTGAAATAGGGGCGTTTCTAACAGAGTCTAGTAGAGTAGTGCTTTGTTCCAGTGTCAAAAACTTAGGAAGTCTCTTACCAAGCTTTGGACTTTCAAGTTCTTTTGCTGGATTGTCGTCAATAATTCTTGCCTTCAAATGTAGATACTTAAAAAAGCCTTTTAAACTGGCTATTTTGCGTGCACGAGTCACAGCTGAATCATTGCAAACATCTTTTAAATAGCTTAAATATTCATAAATATCATTTATATCAATTTTATTTAAAAAGCTAGAATCAATATCTGAAATAGTTGTAATATCGTCGATTGTGAGCTTCTTGTCATTAGTTTTCAAAACAATCCATTTTAAATATTTCAAAAAATTTATCAAATCATATCTATATTCACGAATGGTACTTGCAGACTTATTCAGGTTTGAACTGTAATTTATATAATCTCTTAAATACTTAGGTAACTTCTGGTTCATAAATAAATATCTCCTTCTTAGTAACGTTTTGAGCATAGTTTAAAAGGATTACTACTATGCTCTTAAAAGAACAACGCCTTATGTATAAATAAATTATATCATTAAAGGAAAACTATTGCACAAAGATTTTTAATATTGTAGATAATAAATTTACAAGCTAATTACTCTACTTAGACAGTTCATTGCAAAGTTAATTGAATTACGAACAGAAGCAACTAATATCTATCAGAAGGTATATTCATTGGAAGGATAATTTAATGCATAATAATTTGCGAAATTTATTACTTTGATTTTTGTATAAAAGTTCTAATTTACAAACTAACTATTAAAAATCAAATTACAGGAAGATTATGATAAGAAAAAATATTGATTACATAAAAATAGAAAATCAAATAAATTTTCGATTAGAATAAAAATATTATAAGATTAAAAATTTAAAGAATAAAAAGTTGTATATATTAGTAGTAGTTTTTATTAAATTTTACTATTTTAGGCTAAATTAAGTCATATTTTACGATTTTTTGATGAATTTGTTAATTATAATTCATTATATTTTGATTTATACGATTTTCAAACTATTATTTTTAAATTTAAAATTTTCAAACGTAAAAGCACATTACCTTATTTAAAAAAATCGAAAATTGGCGATTCTCGTGCGTCATTTTTTCATAGGGTATTAAAAAACAGTAGGTATGTAGAGTGCGATATAAAATATGCAATTATAATTTACATAATTCTTATATAAAACTAATATTTATAATGTTATAAATGATGATATAAAATAGTGTAAAAATATCAGCTGTTAAATTGAAGTGTTTTATATTAGACCAAAACGATATAACTGATTAGTATACATTAAATTTATTAAGAAATAATTTAAATCAAAGAATTATCTATTATAATATAATTTTATATCTAAATCTTTTAAATAAGAATTTATTTGATACATCATAATCCGAGTATAAAAAGCGCCTTTAAAAATACTTAATTAGTTAGAGAAAAGTTAAAATGTTTACATAATACTAAAAAGACAAAAAATAAAGACGATAAAGAATATGACCTTGAATAAAAAATCGAAAATTGGGCAAAATAGAGGCTCGTAATTTTGGAATATAATGTAAGAAATAGTTATGCACTAAATGGTAACAAAATAGAGAAAAAATAAGAGCTCTTCAAAACTAATAACAATAAAGTTTGATGAAATGGTAAAAGCAGTGGATGTATAAATATATATATGAACAATAATGATTAAATAATTGAGAATATAAGTAGTAAGAATAAATAAAAAAGAAATTAAAATTTTTATTAAGGATATTCAATTAAAATATACAATAGTTATAAAGCAAGAACACATTAAAAAATAAAATAATAAAAAATTGGGAAAATTTAAGAATTAAAAGGATTTAGATAAATTTACGAATTTATGAAATATGAGTATAATTTTTATATATCTTTTTGCACGAAACTTTTATTTTGTGCAATGTTAGATTAATCTTTTGAAGTGCACAAGGTCCTCTTCACTATCCATATATTGTACTTTTATAGTGTATTTTATATTAACTAAGCTTTTATTTTTTAGTACTGTTTTTATGTGCGTAATTGCATTTTTAAATTCGCTTGTGTTGTCTAATGTACCAGAAAATTCTTGCTCATTTATTTTACTCATTAAACTTTCTTTTATTATACTCATTATTTCTCATCCTTTCTTATAATTTTTATCTATCTTGCATCAACTTTTATTTTGATAAATTCATAACTTACTTTCAGTAATGTTTTTTAACTTTGTACAATATTATATTATTCAAAGTAGTATGGGCTTACTTTTAAAAATCTATTCTAATTCTTCTATTACCTTACAATTTATTTTTGAAAATTAAATAGATTCTGTAAAGTGCAGAATGAATAAAACCTCTATTCCTCATCTCAAATCACTCATTTAACTAATTGTATTTATTTTTTCAATGTACGTTTATCGGAGTTTTAAAGTTGCTGTATATAATCACAGTTTGTAACATTTTAAATCCCGCAAATAGTTTTAAATTAACTAATTACGGGATTTATTAAATACCGTTATTCTTTATTTTTTCTTTGCATCTTTCTTCCCTGCTGCATTTGCCATAAACGTTAATACGCAAACGAATAGTATTAGTGCCATTATTAGTATTACAATTCTTATCAATGCAGAGTCTACCCTATTCCATACTGACCAAAAGTTACCTGTTACAGAATTTATTATTTGTGAATTACCTTCGACAGTTAGGTCTTTACCATATTTTATATAATCTGAAATTATCGTTTTTGGTGCAGATACTTTAAATGTAAATATTGCAACCATTCCAACTATTCCGCAAATTATCAATATGTTTTTCCAATATTTTGAAATTAGTTTTTCCATTTCTTCTCCTCCTCGGTAAGTTGATACATTGATATTATAATTCAGATTACATAATTTAACAAGCCTTTTTTATAATTTATTGCAAGTTGTATGTGCCAAGTAAAAGCAGGCGATTTTATTTTTGGACCTACTAAAATTTTACACTAACTTACAAGTTAGGAATTTTTCTCTTTGTATCTTTTGTGTTTTGGTGGTTATTATATTATTGAGGTGATTTTATGAAGTTAAAATTTTTGTTTTTGCTTCTTTTTCTAATTACCTTAACCGGTTGTAAGAATGATGAAAATATTGCCGATAACCAGACTTATGATATAAACGAAAAAGGTAATCAGATTGCAAAAAAAGTTAAAAATTCATTAAATTCTGAGCAAACTAATGGATTATATAATTCTGGTAATAGTGATAGTCCTATCTCCACAAAAGATCCAATTGATATTTATAGCAATCCAATTATAGGAGAAGTTCCTGATGATAATTCTAATATTGATTTTGAAAATGGTTCAAATAATGACAGTCTGGCTACTTTTTCGACTAAAATTTTAACTAATGATGATAATAGATATAATAATATTTCTATTGTTGCCGATAGATTAAATAATTATGTATTAAAGCCTGGCGAAACTTTTTCATTTAATGATGTTTGTGGTCCATATGGTGCCGATGATGGCTTTTTAAAAGCAACTGTATTGATGAGTGATGGCAGTCACGAAAAAGGTTATGGTGGTGGCGTTTGTCAGCTATCCTCTACTCTTTACAATGCTGTTAAAAATTTGAATGTTGAAATTACAGAAAGGCATAATCATAGTACTCCTGTGGCATATGTTCCTAAAAACCAAGATGCAACAGTAAGTTTGCAAAGTAATTTGGATTTTAAGTTTGTAAATAAATACGATAAATCGCTAAAATTCAGTACTTCTCACGATCCTAATAACTTGACCGTTACAGTTTCAGAAATTTAAAATACACAACTTTTTGACTCTCTTCGTATAGATAAGACGATATGTAATAAAGCAGAAATAATCTCGAATTTAGTTTAGAATTTAAATGTATTCGCATCTAACATTCTTCATTATTATTGTCTTATACAATATTTTAATTTTACGAAAAAAAGCCTAGTTATTTAAATTACCACCTGCTAAATTTTATTTCGCCCGTAATTGCTTATTTTGCATCATATGAATAGAATTGATTTAATTTAAAATTTCTAGTTCTAAAAAACTCCCGAATAGAATTTATTTTCTTTCAGGAGTTTTTTATGTTTTCACTATTTTAGAGCCAAATTTATTTATCTATGGCACTTTTTATTTGATTATTATATCTTTATGGATGACACAATGTACAAGGATAATAACCTTCTCTTGCTGCCTCCACTCTATTAACAAATATGTTGTCTACTTCTTGGTCTGTAATATCTTTATTTACTTTTGGCTTTTCTAAGAACTTTTGAATATGGTCACAGTTTGATGAGTGATAGTACTTATCTGTTGTTCCATATATATAATCTGTTGCTACTATTCTAGAACCACCTAGTGCATAGTTGTTGTAATATGATTTTACACCTATTGGCATACCTTGAATAAATGACATAACTGAAATATCATTTATTGAGTTTGTCCAGTCCTCATCTGCTATTTCTGGAAGCATAAAGTTATATGTTGAGCCTTTTGTTCTAGCATATGTTTGGTGTTCATTTATTTCTTGCTTTAAAACTTCTTGTATTAGATTTATTATTACTTCTCTTCTTTTTCTGTGAAATTTACTTGCTGTTTTTGTTCCGTTCTTCTCATCATCTTGCCTTAATGGAATTATTCCATCACCTGAATTTGTTGGTGCTACTAAATAATCTGGAACTGCTGTGCCAGTTTGCTTTAACGCTGCAATCATAACTGACATATCTTGTGTTATTTCTGGTATAAAGTCTAATATTTGATCACTTGTATAACCTGCAAATCCAGTCTCATATTCTTGATATTTTGCCAAACTATCTGCATAATAGTCGTCTGTTAATTCACCCTCAAATAGCCTATCTTTTGTATATATTTTTATATAATTTCCTAGCGTGAAGTTTATTATAGCACCTGTATCTGGATCTTCATATGAGTATGGAATTTTAGGAGATACTCTGTACGCATATCCTGCTGAATCTGTGTCATCAACAGAATAAATAAAGAAACCATCATAAGCTATAACAACTATTGCTGGAATGTACGTGCTAAAATAATTTTCCGTTTTTCCTTGAATATATGGCATATTGAAGTTTACGGCTAATGTCTGAAAGAAACTCTTAACAGATTCTTTAACTAAATTTTGAGTTATATCAAATCTTTGATTGAAGTAAAGCATTTGGAATTCATCATTTAGTTCAACAAGTGTATCTAGAGCATCTTGGGTTGCAATATCAATAACATTGTTAAGTCTTACTTCATCTTTTTGTACCATAAAATATTCATTTACATTGTTTCTACAAATAATAGAAAACGGAAGGATAATTATTAAAAATATAACAGAAAAGTGTGATAATTTCATATAATAATTTTTCCCTCCTTTTTAGAAATTTTAAAATTTATTAAAATATTATTTTTATGTGCCAAATTATCTATAACTACTCTTTATTTGACCACCATATGGCACACCAATTTTAAAGCTATCTATTTGCGTTGCATAAATTGTTTCTTCCATAAGTGTTGCTTGAGTTTTATTTCTATTCTTTATTGATACATAAAAATAATCCCCTTTATTGAATGTATACAATCCACCTTTTTTTACAAGATTACCTTCTTCATCAACTTGGTCTTTTGAATTTAATGTACTTTCAATTTCTGATGTATAGTGATACAAATAAACCACCTCTGAGTTACCAGCACCAGCAGGAACTACTTTATATTCTCTATGTTCTAATGTTACATCAAATAAATTTCCTGTTGACTGTATTTGAGATAAAAATGAATTATACATATCCATCGTTAGGGTACCAGTGTTTCTTACGGCATCTACGAAATCGACAGTGGCAGTGTAAACAGCCATATATGAAAGATCGTCTTGTCTTTCAAACGTATCCATCATCGGAAATAAAAACATTATTAAAACTGCAAGAATTATCGTGAAAACGATACTTAATGAATCTCCCATATTACTTCGTAAACCCCTTTCTAATTAACTTTTGTAAAAGTAAGTGACTTTTCATCATATGATACGGTATATTGTGTTGCAGAGCTTCTAAACACCTGAGTTTTTAGAACTTTTATAAGTTTATTTAAGTCATCACTTTGTGCAGTGTTAGCATCTGTATAATACTTTTCCTGAGCCAATCCATTATTGAAAATTAAAATTTCTTCTTCGCCATCATTTCTACGCATTGAAAAAGAATACACATTACCACCATCGACAACTTTTATTATATAGTTTTCATTACCTCTTGTTTGGGTTGTCCTTGGAAGTGAAGCAACAGACATTATTATTTCAGCTCTATCGGTTTTTCTCATAATGTCATTTTCATCTCCGTATGCTGATGTAGCTGTACCACGCCTATTATAAGTGTTTATATTTATATATTGGTTAACTCTGTCATTTACTCGTGAATACGAAAGTATACCACAAGAAAGGGCGAATACAAATAATAGTGTTGCTCCTGCCATTTGTATAAAATCAAAAGAATTATCACTCATTTGTATTCATCTCCTCCTTTCATATGAACTGTTTAAAGTAGTCATCTCAACTATATTTGTAAAACTTCAAGTGATATTTAGATATCACTTAATTAAATAATATCATTAAAGTTTATTTAAAAAACTTCCTAATTCATTTTTTAAAATAGAATCTTAGTTTGATATTGTGACTTTACCAACCTTACCAACTGGATCATAGCTTAAAGAATATGATACCGTTTTTGTTGTGTAATCCTTTGAATCTGCTGAATAAACAGTTGATCCATTTGAATTACTTGCTGTAATTAAGTTTGAAGAAACTTCTCTTTCAACATCATCTTCAACAGCTCTGTTTAAGATGTTTACAGCATCTATGCAATTTATTGTTGATACTGTACCAGCACCAGTTCTATATTCTTGATAAAATCTATTAAAACTTTGTATTTGCGAGGCCGATAAAATATCGTCTGCAGAACTTGCAAAATTTCTTGCAGAGTTAAATGCATATATCGCTACCGATATAAGCGCTATAGCAATCATAACTCCTCCAGCCATTACAATAGCTTTTGATGCATTATCCATAAATTATAACACCTCACACATCTAAAATTTTTGAAAATACTACTGTTGTTACTGCTTAGGAAAACTAAGCAGTAACAATGTAAGCGTATATTATAAATTAGTTACCACTTTTATATGGTTCAACTTCAACCTTATCATAATATCCATCGCTATTAGAGTCAGTTACAGTTACTGTGTAGTATGCTGTATCTGTGATTGTCATATCATCATCATATGTTATATCTACTGGTAAAGTTTTGTTTATGTTTGAAATTCTGCATTTTTCAAATAATTGTTTAACTGTTGAACCTCTTACTTTTGTACCAGCATATTGTCCTAATGTTGAGTTTGTCATTTGAGCTGCTGCATCATCTAATTGTTGGTTTGCTCCTCCAACCATTGTGTTTGTGCTTGAAAAAATGTAAACACCAACACCTACTAGTGCTATTGATATTAAAACAGCACCTGCCATAATCAATGCTTTTGACGCATTATCCATAAAAAATCATTCCTTTCTTTTATATAGTTAAGTTTGAAAACTTTATATTGGCTGATGTATTTTTATTACATCATTGAACCCATTTGAGTGAAGTATACGCCCATATCTGCGATACTTGTCCACATTAGTGGAATAATTAGATAACCAACAAATAAAACTACCATTGGTGCGAAACCAATAAACTTACCTATTTTAGCTTTTCTGTTGATTAGTCTTTCGTTTGCTTCCTTACGTTTTTCTTGGAAGAAAGCTCTCTCTGTTTCAAGTTCATCAAATGCATCTGTTATCTTAACATTTTCAACAGCAGACTGTAAACTTTCAACAATTCTTATAAATGGCTTAAAAGTTACTTCGTCTTTTAGTTGTTCCAATGCTTCATAAGCACCACTTTCATAGTTATTTAAGCAACGTTGAAGTGGCTCTCTAAATATGCTTGAAAATCTTGTTAACCATTCTAGTATGTATTCAACTGAAACTCTTTCGATATACATAAGCATTAGTATAATTGTTTGGAATTGCATTACTTCATCATCCATTTCCATTTGTCTCATCCTTCTTTGGAAAGTTAATAACATATTTGGAAATTGGTACGCAATAAGTGCAATCAACATCGCTAACACTAATTCTGTCCATTTAAAATATTCAGAAGTTAGCTCTGAAAGTTTTTCATAAATTCTTTCAGCATAGCTTATTATTTGCTCATCAGTTAATTCAACACTATATATATCTATAACTGCATTTTTAACATCTGCAAATTCTACTTGTATTCTACCATCTTTTTTAGCATTTGCAATGATATCTGATGAAAGCTCTAATACAAAGTTATTTCTAGGCATTTCAATACCTGCTTTTAAAATTGCATTTTGTATATCTGCTTCACCAGTTGTTATACTTCTTGACCTTGCAGTTGTTAAATGTTTAAATATCCTATTTGAGTATTCATTTGCAACTTCATCAGAGAGTGGCATTACGTTTAGTATCCACATTTGATATTCAATCTTTTGAAGTGCAACTTCTTTTGTATCATTTTTTACTGATTTTACAATTTCATCATTGTCTAATAAATTTGTAACGAAATATCTGTCAGAGGCTGATAATGATTTAGCAGCTTTAATATCCTTGTCTGAAAGTTTACCCATTACATTTCCTTCAACAGTATCATCATACAAAACTGATTCAACTGCCATGCCGTGCATTTGATTTACTATAAATATTACAACGAAAAATGCTATAACTGCACATATTGCTTTATTTACATATAACCATTCAATTTTTAAAGTTGAGGCTGTATCTTTTAAAAGTTTTGTAACTTTTACATATCTAGGATTATCTGAATTTGGAACAAGTCCATCAATAATCTTCTCAACAAATGGTAATCTATACACTTTTTCCTGCCAAGCCATATCTGTCGAAAATGTTATTTGCTTTTCATCATTGTCTTTAATTCTAACAAGTAGTGCATATGACAAGAATGTTAAAACTAAGAGAACTATTTCCATCAAGAAACCAGTCTTTCCCTCATAAAAGCTTGATGTTGATGCGAAGGCATTCATCGCCCAATCACGAAGTGGATGTATGAAAAGCACTGGTGCAACTGCGATATACGTTAAGCTTTTAAACATATAATCTAGTTTATCACGTTTTAAAATTTCAAGTTGTAACTCTTGCGTGATATTGTTTAAATCTTTCAAATATAGTGAAATTCCACCAATTTTTCTATCACCAAATTCTTTTGTTAAGTAAGATACTCCTGCAAAGATTTTTAGGAATCTATTTGGTGCAACATCATAATATTTTTCAAGTTCCATTTCTGGTTCTGCCGAAATCAAAATATCATAAATAATATTTGCTTGTGATACAATTTCTTGCTCTTCCATAAGTGAAGCATCATAAACAGCTTCTTCAACCATACTAGTGCTGTGAAATGCGTGTCTTACTTCTGAGAAAAACTCAAGCTCTTGCACTAGCAATTTATCTTCTACTTTATTTATCATTTGCTCTGTTAAGTTTTCTATAACTATCAAAACGCCAAGCAATGAAACAAGCATTATAAACAAGTTATCCTTATTTATCCAAGCTATAAGAATTGCGGCAAACAAAGCAATTAAAATTGCTCTCAAAGTAATTTTTGCTGAATCTTTTCTTATTGTATATTCATCATTTTGATTTACAAGTTCCAGTCTTCTTCTTATTTTTCTTAAATACCTATTTATGATAGGGACACGTTCTATCTTTATATATACTTTTTGATAGAACGCATCCTTACCTGAAGAAGAAGATGAGGCCTCATTCATCATTTTTTCTAATACGGCACTTTTATTGCCTTTATTCTTTTTCTGTAATGCGTAATATATAACCATCAATATTGCAAATAAAACAATTGGTATAAACACAAAACATAAAAGTAAAGTTTTTGAATCCATCGTCTTCCCCCTCTCTTTCAAAGTAAAAACATTTTACGTTTATTCAACAATTCTTCTTGATGAAGATGTTGTTGATGAACCAAAATAGTTAGAACAAAATTCATCAAATAATACTTGGTCTTCCTCAGACATATTTTCTCTCATTGCTTCAATATTTTCCTTAGATATTGGATTCTTTATAACATATTGTCCGTCAACAAATTGTACAATATCAACAGCTTTATATGTTTCAGTTTCTGTAATCTTTTGGAAATATTCGGTAGCATTATCTATGAATTTATCCATTTTACCTTCAAGAGTAGGTTCGTTATGATGATCAAATGTATAATTGTTCTTTTGTTTAACTGGTATACATTCTGTTATTCTTTCAATATATCTGTCACCTGAATAAGATTTCTTCAAGTGAACTTCAAAGTTTAATACTCCAACAACCTGTATCTCTGCAACTTTTTCATTATGGAACATACCAACTTTCAAAAGTGAGTTTCTTAATGAAAGAATTAAGTTATCAAACGTTTTAGCATGGTGAGTAAACATTGTAAATTTTGATGCAACCTGTGCCATCTGAATCATCCAAGCAGCAACTCCGTCTGTTGCAACCTCACCAAGGATATTAACAGAACCGTCAGTTTTCTTTTGAACATCTAGTCCTTCTTGTCCTGAAACTGTATCTGTTTCTCTGAAAGTCAAGATGTTTCTATCTGGATAAACTTTTCTTAAATGCAACTCGAATGCTGTTTCTTGAACTCTTATGTTCAATGATGTGTAAATATATTTAATCATAGCCATAAGCATTGTTGTTTTACCACAACCCTGCTCACCTGTAAGGGCTGTAACTCTTGCACCTTTTACTAAGAATTTTAATAAATCTATAACTGGTTCTCTTCCTGGGTGTCTTACTAAGTTTTCTAGCACTGCATTTGGTGTATCAAACTTTCTTATGAAGAATGCCCAAGACTCTGACATACTTGGTCTAACAACAACGACACGGGAACCATCTTTCATTTCATTTATCTTATAACCATTTGTATCAGATAACTGACCTGGATTATTGTATTTGTATATGTTTTGACATACACGTCTTAGTTCTGCAAAAGAACCAAAAGATAAACAAGATAAATAAATTGATTTACCTTTATAGAATATCCAAACGCTATCATAAGCTCTTGGAATTGTTCTTTCTGTTGTTTGTCTCAAATAGTCACCTAACTGTGCTACTTGATACATAAATGATTCTGGAAGACCAGAAACACCACCAGAAATACCATCTATATTCATATCTCTTATTTCATCGATTACACTAAAACCTTTATAATTTTGATATATTCTTTGTGATAAAATATTCAATCTATCTTCAAAAGATAAGTAGTCATATTCTTTTTCAAATATTTCATCGATTTCTTCTGGAGTTATGATATATTGTGCAACATCTGATCCATAAACTTTCTTTTGCTCATCTAGATGATACTTTTTAATAAGTTCTCCTAGTGCATTATATCCATATTGTTGTTTGTACATATACAAAAGAATATCAAATTTGTCATTTGTTGATAATTTATCAATATTATCAAAATCAATCGCGTTTGTGATGTTTACTTGGTTTACTCCATATTCTCTGTGAAGCAAATCAAATATCAATTCTTTAACATACTTCTTGTCATTAACATCACCATATGTACAATTCTTCAAAGCTTTTTTCAATTCATACTTTTTATTTTTTCTTCTCTTCAGCTCATCTTCTGAAAGTCCAATATCATAAAGGTTTGTCCTAGTTATCTCGTCCATTCTGGCTTTAATAAATTCTGTCATTCTTTCTACGCTGTATATTCTCCCCTCTTTTTGCACATCTTGAATAACAGAAGAATCAGACTTTGAGAATAAGTAACCAATAAAGACTAAAAGTCCAATTACCAATATTCCTATTAGAAGATAATTAAAAAACATTGTGGTCATACCACCTTTCTACCTGGGATATATAACTTCTTTATCTCTCTATAATCTTAGGCTTAATAGCTTCAACAATCGCATCTGTTAATGTTGCAACTTCTGAAATGAAGAAGCCATTTCTATCAGTTCCCATATCTGCATTTGCGTTTTCAATGAAGAATTTTGCTGCTGTTCCATCATTACTTGAATCAAAGAATTGGGTATTGTATGGTAGCGTATAAATTCTCTTCTTATAATTGAACTTTCTAGCAATATTTCTTTCATTGTATTTTGAATATCTGTCATATCTTCCTAAAACAGGTATAACAGGTTTCTCTTGCAATATCTTTAACGTTTCCATATCTTTAAACAATTTTTTCAATATTTGCATATCTTGACTCATATGGAAAACAATCAAATCAGATTTTTGCAAAATAGGATTAACTTCTGAAGTTCTATTTCCCTTATTCAAATCTACAAGAACAATATCGTATAATTGATTTGCATAATCCATCATAATTGGCATTGTTTCAAGTATTCTTGAATATGAATCAGGATCATTTTTAAATGTTCCGTATAATAGTTCTAATCTTCCTTTTATTACTGGTGAAGCATAATTAGGAATATTCTCAGGTGTTAACTTATTGCTTCTTAAAAGCCTATCCAAAGCATCAATACCAGTATCAGCAGTATCTAGCCTTGATTTCTTATCTTGATTAAAGAAAGATGCTTCCAACGATAAATCATTATAATGTGTTTGTGTTACTAATGTCTTATATTTTGTTCTTGCTGGAATCATTGATGCAACTGCTACTGCTGTTGCGGTTGCCGACAATTGAGCTGATTCCTCAGTGCTCCAAAATGAAACTATTGGCATAACATTCTCCTCACTTTCTATACTCTATGCAAAAAATCTAGCTGATTTTTCTGCGTTTTTCATAACTTTCTTAATAGTTTGAATTGGCTCTCCTGTGATAATTTCCACAGTTGATGCAAGTGCATCTTTATATGCTCTTGATAACATACGAATATCAAACTTCTTTGAATACTGATTCTGAATATTAACAGACAAGTCTCCACCATCATATGGATAATCCAAAGTCTTTTGATTCCAATCTAATGGTAAATTATCTGTACAATCTTCTATAAATTTTCTATCTGCTGTTGTAAGAAGTTCACTATAAAATGTTAACTTGTATAGTGGAACAATTGCATCAGGATCAGTTCTTCTCTTTAAAGCTGAAATAAATTTAAGCAAGTCAATACCTTTTTTAATATACATCTTGTCGTATGATGTAACAAAGAATAACACATTTGCGCTCTTCAAATCATACTCTTCAATCATTTCATCCATATCGGTGTCAATCATAATGTAGTCATATTCATTGAAGTCTTCGCCTTTTGTTAATAAATATTTTTTTAATTCCAACATATTGCTGAAGCCGACGGCGACATCAACGCCGTCGTGCTGTGTAACATACTGTGCAAGTTCGTCCACTCCATCAATAGTAGGAATTGTATATCTTGTTTTTTGAGATGATGTAGCATCCAAAAATATAACTTTCTTTCCAGTAGCGGCAATTATTTTAGAGATATAACCAATTAACTCTGTTTTATCTGATTTTCCAATAAAGCCTATACTTTTCATAATGTAACAATCCCCTTTCTATTACCTTTAAATTTTATTATAAACTATTGCGCACTTGAAATAGCAGCTTCTCTTATCAAAGTTTGTAAATACTCTTTTCTATCAGCTCTTTGTGCTTCGATTTCTTTTGTAAGTTTCTCTGCAACCTTAGCTGTCTTAGATGGATCTTCAACTTCTAATCCTGTCATATCATCAATTGTCTTTGTTGATGTATCAGTTAAGTTAGCTCTTTGTGCTTCAAGTTTTTCTATATCAGCATACTTAGCTTTAATTTCATCCATAAGATTTGGATTTTCAGCAAGCATTTTTGCAACTTCTGGTCTAACTGGGTAGTTAGGTGTTAAAGCCTTGCTATATATTTCTGTTTTATTTGTATAGAATTTTAATAATTCTTCGTCTTTCTCAGCCTTTGCAGTTCTAATTGCTCTAGCGTCTTCTTCTGTCATTTGGCAACCAGCTTCTCTAACAATTTCAGCTATATCTAATTCATCTTCTGTTGGTACTTTTTCTTCTGATTTTGTTGTTGGCTCTGTATACATTGGATTTCCATTGCTATCAAGTACTGGATCACCACTCTCATCAAGTATTGGTTTAACTGAACTATCATCAGTTACATCAACACTTTCTGTGTAAAGCTCTTGTAATTTTTTAACAGCATTATCATATTTTGCGACATAATCAACATTAACATATTTATATAACTGTTCTGTTGGATTTACATATTTTGTTGCGTAAACATTTATACCATCAGCAATGTATGATTCAATAACAGCACTACTTACTCTTACTATCTCTTCTTCGTTCAACTCTAAGAAAATAGAATTAGATTCAGCATTAGCTCCAGTCCCTGTTATTTCTTTACCTGCAACAACAAGATAATCTTCACCTGTTGGGAACAATATTCTAATATCAATGAAATCACCTTCAACTAAGTTGCTTGGCAATGAAATCATATTAAATTCTCTTGATCTTAAATCAACACTTACATTATCTGAATCTTGTAAAAATAAAGAATCAGATATAATTGTCCTTGCACTTGTTGCAGATTTAAGTTTTCTTCCTACGAAACTCTTATCATAATTATATAAAATATTTCCACTCTTATCTTTTGTTGGATTTCCGTTTCTATCAAGAATCTCCGTAGCTAAATAAGCATCAACTGGTAAAGTTTCTTTTTTAGCCTCAACCAAAGTCACGTCATTTTCAGACATAATATGATTAACTGGTAAGTCGTCAGCTAATACATATGCCATTTGAGTTTCAGCTTTTACTTTTAAATCAGCGATTTCATTCTTCTTTTGCTTAGCATATAAACCAAACATAACTCCTATTACAATAGTTGGGATTAAAAAGGCAATCACGCCTGTAGTAATCATTTTCTTTTTCATAGGTCCTAACATCATAATATAATCCTCTCCTCTACATTACAATCTCTTACTTACAGAAAAAAGTTTATCACTACCATATATAACATTCAATCGAATAATACTTTTTTAATAAAAATGTAACAAAAATGTAATATTTCTGTAATTTTTTTAATCTTATTTGAAAACTAATTACTAAAAATATTGTTTTTATGTAAAACAATATCAAGTAACAATAAAAAACAAATCGAATATTATGTTATAAAGAGGATGTCTTGTTTAAAAGAATTTCTAAATTTATTACAATTTTTGCTTTAATCAAAGCAAGAAAGGAATTGATTATCTATGAATATTTATTACTTTGACAATGCTGCCACAACAAAATTAGACGAAAAAGTTTTAAAAGAAATGCTCCCCTACCTTATCCAAAATTATGGCAACGCATCGAGCCCTTACAAACTTGGAAGACATTCTAGAAAAGCTGTTGAAATATCAAGAGAAAAAGTTGCAAACGCATTGAATGCAAATAAAAACGAAATATATTTCACTTCTGGGGGAAGTGAGAGTGACAACACAGCACTTTTCGGTATTGCCAGTGCATATAGTTCAAAAGGGAAACACATAATAACAAGCCAAATCGAACATCCAGCAATATTAGAAACCTGTAAGCAACTAGAAAAGGAAGGCTATGAAATAACTTATCTTCCAGTTGATGATAATGGAGCAGTTAGCATAGAAGAACTAAAAAAAGCAATAAAACCTTCAACAATATTGATTTCAATTATGTTTGCAAATAATGAAATTGGTACAATACAACCAATAAAAGAAATCAGTACCATTGCTCATTCACACGGTATAATATTTCATACAGACGCAGTTCAAGCCGTTGGTAACGTTAAAATAGATGTTAAAAAATTAGAAATTGATGCACTATCTCTATCGGGTCATAAATTTTATGGTCCAAAAGGAATTGGAGCATTATATGTCAGCGAAAATATAAAATTCAATAAATTTATAAACGGTGGTCATCAAGAAAAAAATATGCGAGCAGGAACAGAAAATGTAGCAGGAATTGTCGGACTTGGTGAGGCGATAAACTTAGCCGATAAAAACTTAGAAAAACATCAAAGCAAAATGACAAATTTGAGAAATTACTTCTTTGAAGAGATATTAAAAAACTTTAAAGATGTAAAAATAAACGGCGATTTAAGCAATAGACTGCCTGGTAACGCTAACCTGTCTTTCAAAAATATAAATGGAAATAAAATTCTACTAGACTTAGATAAGTATGGAATTTGTATTTCAACAGGAAGTGCTTGTAGCTCTTCATCTAACAATGCTTCACACGTTTTAAAGGCAATTAAGGTACCAAAAGATTACATCAATGGTTCGATAAGAGTTACCATTGGAAAAAACAATACACAGGAAGAAGTTGATTATCTTTTAGAAAAATTAAAAGAGATTATTAAATAGTTAAAATTCGTAATGAGGCTTATGGCACTTCATTACGAATTTTTAAATCATTTATTAAATAAGTATAATATTAAATTTTATGTTCATAAAAAACATCTAGTAGCTTAAAAACTTTATTACAAAGCATTACGTTGAGCACTATTGCTAGATATGAGTACGTAGAAAAGTTTGTGTAAACTAGCACAATCCTTTCTATGTAAAGAATCAAAAATTATAATTGACTAAATCTTTTATATTGTTATTATACAGTTAGTTAGTTTTAAGTCAATAGTGAGGGGTTATAGTTTAAGGCCATAATCCCTTAAATCAAGCTAAATATTAAAATTAATATTCTGTTCTCCGTCTCCCGTCCCTCTCCTCGTCATCTCGTCCTCTTTCCCCGCCTTATTTATCGAAGTTTATTAATTTCTTTATTTTTGAATCATAAGACCTTATTTTTCTTTTTAATTCCATATTTTGCTCAATATACAAATTTTCTAAGTCAATTCTATCTTGTTCATTCATATCGCCTTCACTTATTATACCAACTTTATACTTCTTTTGTAAATCTAATAAATAATCTTGTCTCTCGTTTTTCAATTTATACTCCTCAAAAAAATTATTTATTCTTGTACTTTTTTCATTATCTATTGGTGCATCTACTGTACTTTCCTCTATTAAATTATTAGTTCTGTGAAACAAATGATGCAGCCATGATTTTACTTTTGAAAACAAACTGCTCATTTCTATTTTATTATAATCCCTTCTCATAAATGGCAAATTTTTCCTTTCATATATAATGACTTTATGACTGTATCCTTAAATTGGCATAGTTTGTTCAACATAACGTTGAATTTCTTCCACAAATATGTTAAAATTATGGTAATAACTTCTATTTTTATAATTCCATTCATTTTTTGCGTTACATTGTGGCGTAAGATTATCTGATTGGCATTATGCAAGATTATTGCATAAATAGAAGGCAATAAATTGGAGGTTTCAAACAATGAACAAAATCTACACCAACGTCAATCGCATCCTCAGAACCATCTTCCACGTTCTCCATATCTTTGTTCGGCTCTTCATCATCACTTTCATCATCTGCGTAAGTCTGGTAGTAATTCGTTACACCGTTCCTGCCACAGAAAGTATGCCATCATATATCCAATTCGTTGATGAAATACTAATTCCGTGTGGTGAGAACTTCTTTAAAGGAGTGATGAAGTATCTGAAGTGAAGTGATATTGCCAGCCTCTCTCGATTTCGAGGAGGCGCTTTTTTATGACTTTTCATAGGAACTTTTATCTATTGTTTTTCCATGTGATTGCTCATATTCTCTTTTTCTATCATCAAGAGCTGTTAAAAGCTGTTTCTGTTCTTCTTCTAGCCTTCCAAGTTTAGTTTGACTATAACTTCTAGCATGTGTTTCTCGTTGTTCTTGCTCTGCCATATCCAATTTTTGAACACTTTTATCATCAGCTTGAAAACCAGTACCATCTTCATAAAAATCTGCTATGTCAGAAAAAACCCTTTGTGGAACTCCATCTCCCAACTCACCATTTGGAGCATCAAATATTCCAAAATACTTGATTTTTCTATTGTTTTGAGGATTTTCGTCTAAACTTCTATATTCGACTCTGTTATGAGCAACATCTCTATATATTTTAGATTTAAAACTATATCCGTGTTCCGTATAATACTTCATTGCACTATCTAATCTATCTTGCATTGTTTCGCCATAATGCTCTCTAAACAATTCTCCAGTTTCATAATTCATGCTTCTAGGCTGATAAGACATATCATACATAGGCATAATAGGAATAGATGGATTAACACGTTCTATTTTTCTTCTTCCATCACCACTTACAATTTCTCTAAATGCGGGTTGCCCATCTTTTCCATAATTTCCTGGTCTTGATGCCTCATGTTCTCCAACATAATATGCAAAATCAATTTGTTTATAACTATCTAAATCAAAGTCAAAGCCAAACAATTCTTTAAAATCCTTTATACCACAAGGATATGGCAAAGTTTCATCAGGAATTGGAATTGAACCTACTGCTCCACCAACGCAGCATTTGCTTACAATTTCTGGATGTATCATTGCAAATCTTTGAGCAAAAACCCCTGATGCAGAATAACCACTCAGAAAAACTTTCTCGGAAACAGATTTTCCTGTAATTTCTTCAATTTTCCTTTTAGCTGATTCTATACATTCTAAATATTGAGTATCCATTCGTTCTTCAGGTGCTTTTTCTTCTATACAATCACGAGAAAGTTCCTGAAAGTACCCCTCTCCATCTATACTAGGAACAATTGGAATAACAATAGGAGCATCTTTTACAGATTTAAGTATTCTATTTGCTGTTCCTAATGCACTAACTGAACTTCTATCATCAAATCCAACAATATTTCCTCTTTTATCACTTTCTTTATTTAAACTTTCAACAATAATTTCTGAATTGTCTTTCATTCCATCAGGAATAACTAATAAATACGGAATAGAAGACCCCTCAATTATCATATAACCTTCATACTTTTTTCCATCATGTTCAAATTGACTAATAGTTGTAAAATAATCACTTAAACAATCTGTTTTTTCTGGAAGTCTAAGACCATATTTACCCATTGTCTTTAATAAACAATCATCTCTCTTTTGAACAAAATCAGCAAAATTACCAATATCTAATACATCTGTTCTTCTTTGTTCAGACGAAAAAACATATTTTACACCCATTTGATTTAGCCTAATTAATTCATCTTGCCACATAGCAAATGCTCCACCATGAGTTTCAGAAATAGTAGTACATAATGTGCCATTTTCTATACCATGAGAATATACATTACCTCCCATTAAGCCTCTTTCTTTTTGATCTGGATTTACTCTTGATGAATATCTTTTTGCTACATCATAATCAGTAGTCCAATAAGAAATACCATCTCGAATACTATAAACTCCTTTTTCATCAGGGACACCAATCTGACTAGGATCAAGTTCTTCGGCTGTGCCATGATACAACATGTCTGGAGATGAAATACTTTGTGCTTTATATTTAAAAATTTCACCTAATTTAGGGTCTAAAACTCTTTCAACATCATAGCCTTTCATTTTCATATCATCAATTAAAACTTGCAATTTAGCTGAATAAAAAGCTCTTGAAGCTAAACATTTTTTTATCCAATCGCCTAAATCTTGCTTTGACGAATCATTATTAACATCACGATATATCCAATAATCCTGCATACCAATATCATAGAATAAATCAATTAAAAGTAATGCAGATGCTTGTTCTTCTGTTCTATCTCTTCCTCTTTTTCTTGCTTTTTCAATATACTTTTTTAGCGACTCATTATTTTGTCGACGAAGCATATCTATTTCTCCATCAGTAAGAGAAAACTCCGATCTTCTTGGAATAGTATTCAAACGTTTCACCACCATTTTACGATCTTTTTATATTTTTAATCATTGTTCTATTTGAAGGACAAACAAATCATATTCGCCAATACTTATTTGGTTGTCTTTATTTCCATGGTCAAATATTTCCCGATAAACATCTAAACATTGCTTATTATCAAGACATAATATTGATGTTTTTAATGTTCCTATCTGCTTTCCACTCAAAAACCTCTTTTGTCTATCAATAGAATAACTATCATTACTAAAATCATGTTGAATCCTATTAAAAAGAGAATTCGCCACTTTAAATAAATTCATTGGTTATCACATTTTATATAATTTAACAAAATACAAAATCTCTCGATGATATTTTACTTCATTTGAAATAATTTGTATATATCTTTTTGAAACTTTCTCATTTCATTGTTTGTACAGATGCTGGACTTGCCTCTAATGAAAATAGAGCTTTTAATAACATTCAAAATAGGTCATATATTGTTACATATAGAATATTAAAAACAGAATTTAAATCGAGACTTGTTTATCTTAAAAATGATGACAGAATTAAAGCATATTTTACCACTTGTTTCATTACGAATTTTCAGTTATTTATTAGTTCTAACGTGTTACTATCATATTCTAAAGTTATATTGTCATCCAGCTTTTACAGTTTACTTTTCACATTTGCCAACATCTTTTTCCTTATTTCTAAAAATAAATCGTCCTATGTCTTTTAATTTTTGATGAACCCTTTGTAAATCGAAATTATCTAATCCCAAATCTATTGCTTTTCTTGCCACTCCAAATAATTCAGAAATACCGCTCTTGCCTTGCTCCTTTCTTAAATTTGAAATTGCTTTACGAAATGCTTGTTTCTTTTGTTTCTCTGAAATAGGAGGCTGTTCATACTCGGAAGAAACTGTATTTTTCTCATATTCAAAAATATCATGTCCTTTAAAATCAGCATCGGATTTTAAGCAATAAGGCAATGAATATCTTCCACTCTTTATATAGTCGGCATCCCAAGTTAAATCTGTCAAATACCAATTATTATCAATCATTACACGATTCCAAGCGTGCCCACTCAAATCTGGATTTTCGCTATTAAGTTTCAGTATTTTATTCTTCTCTTCTTCAGTTAATCCTGCAGCAATACATTCACTTTTTATGCCAATACAAGCTAATGTATTTTGCAATATTTCAGCATAACCAGTGCAAACAGCCTTGCCGTCTACTAAACCACCATATAAATTCGCAGAGTTTTTACGTAGATTGTAATTCTCGTTGCATTTACTCTTACAGGCCACAAAATCATAATCAATTATTTTTCCCAATTGGCTATACACATATGCAAATTTTTCCAACTCGTTTGCATCACTAGGTATTCTAGAAATAATTTTATCTATTTTGCTCCTTATTAATCCATATTCTTCTGGAGTATATTTATGTATTTCCGTTTCATATAATTTTAGTGAAATTCCTCTAAGGTTGTGACTGTTTGCTAAATCATCTATTGTAAATTCAGAGGCGTCAGACATTTCCAAATAAGTTGGAATATGTATATCACTTTTTTCTTTAATCTTTTTATAGCTAGTAGCAGAAGCATAAAACGTTGCGTTAGTTAAAGAATCCATCTCCTCAATTGCTGCCATCACATCTTCTCTGCTCATATCAATTTCATCATCTAAAATAATTTTTAAATCTGCAAGTTTAGAAAAATCATATCTGTTTCTTAATTTGCAATAAGCATTAAACGTAATGCTTTCACACGGAAATTTTTCAATTGCATCTGCGATGTCACTAAATTTTTTATCATAAAATCCAATATTTCCTTTTCTTTTTACAATTTCGTCTATCACTCTTTCTTCATCGCTAAATTCACATTCTGAAAATCTAAGTACAGTCTCATCTGGCAACTTGCTTACCATTTGCAAATTTGATATATTACAATTGCTAAAACTTAACTTTTTTAAACCTGTCCATTGTGCGAATATATCAGGATCGGCAGACGAAAAGTCTATATGACTCAAACTTAAATCTCTTAGTGAATCTTTTGAAATATCAATTATTTTTTGTATCAGCCTTAAATTATCTCCGTTTATCGTGGACTGATAAATGAATGCTTCACTCAAATTCATATGACTAATTGCAAGGCATAATTCATCTTCAAATTCTTTCTTATTAGGTATTTCTTCTTTAATAGCTATGAAAATCTTATCCAAATTTCCAAGTGCTGTTTCTTCTATTCCCTTTTCGTCATCATATAACTCAATATGATACGGCTCGCCAAATCTTTGAAAAATATATTGTTCTTTTTGCTCTGGTGTCAAAGCACCCCCCATAGCATCTTCATAAGACTTGCATACTTTATCATTGCGTATATTACGTTGTATAATTGCAGCATTAACAATAGCTGCCACACTTTTGTTCTTAAATTTTATCATATGTCAAGACTCCTTAATCTTATTTTTTATCTCTTATTAACAAATTGAAAAAGTATTTTTTGAAATATGAAAGTAGCAGACTTTTCAGCTCGTTACGCATCAAATTCATTCCGTATTGCATAAAGACTTCAATTTATATGAGAACTTTTCTCACTTGATACACTGAAGTTTTATCACTTTTTACTTTTTAAAAATTTTTCTAATAAAATTAAGCATTTTTTCAAAAAAATTATTCTTTTTTATTTTAACTATTTCATTTTCTATTTTAGTTGCCACTTCACTTTGACTGTTAGTTGCCTTATCATTGCCATCAGCATTTTTTTCAAGCAATAGTTCATATTCTTTGCTTCTCTTTTCAGCATTCATTTTATCGTTATCATCAATTTGTTTTTTCAACATATCTTTTTCTTCTTGATCGTCACAAAAATACTTGATATAAATATATGATAATAATGCTAATGTATCTTTATCTGATATCTGAAACTTAACTGGAATATCTTTATTTATTTGAAAATCATAATTTGGAATAATGTTCTTTTTCATTTCTTCAACTAGACTACTTGGTAAGTCTTCTAGCAAATTTAAAGATTCAAGTGCAATATATGCTTCTGTATAAGCTTTTTTACTTATCATTTTTTCTCCTCTCTAATGGTTTTATCTTTCGTTGTTCTTTCTTTTTCAATGATAATTTTCTTTACCTACTAAAATTCTATCACACTTGTCACACAATATTCAATAATAAAAGTGAAAAAACACATTGTCTATAAAACTCAAATGTCTTTCCGTGCCAAAAGCACCAGCTAACTTCTAAATATTAGCTGGTGCCTACCTTTTAATATGATTAAAATAACTATACGTTTTACCTTCCTAATCTATATCCAAAACCAACAAGTTCATCTAAATAATTTATAAAATTTTTTCTTTTCACTTCCTGATTTGAAAGAAGATTTCCACTACTAATTAGTTCATCATTCAAATAACAATTTATTGTTCCAAGTTTTTCTCTATATGCGATTGGTGCAGAAATTTGATCATCATATATTATTTCTGTTCTTATATTTTTCTCGTCTCCCTTTCCTATCAATGCTGAAACATCTTTTTCTACAACAACTTCTATTTCTTTTTCATTTCCTTTCTCAATTGGTATTTTTTCTATAACTTGATTTTGACTTGCAAGCACCTTGTTTGAAAAGTTTGCAAATCCGTAGTCAAGCAGTTTCCTTGCATCATCAAACCTGTTTTGACTGGTTGTTCCGTGAACAACAACAGCAATTAACTTTAAATCATTTCTAGTTGCCGTTGCCGATAAATTAAAACCAGCCATTGATGTTGAACCAGTTTTTAAGCCTGTGCACCCCGAATAAAATCTTACTAATTTATTCGTGTTTACTAGTTGTGATTTTCCATCTCTTAAAGAATCCATCCATATCTTTGTGTATTCGTGCATTTTAGGATGGTTTTTACTTAACTCTCTACTCATCAAAGCTATATCATATGCTGATGTTAAGTGACCATCTTCATCAATTCCGTGACAATTTTTAAAAGTTGTATCATTCATTCCAAGTTCTTTTGCTTTGTCATTCATTTTTTGTACAAATGCTTCTTCACTTCCGCCGACAAACTCGGCCATTGCCATACTACAATCATTTGCTGATACAACACAGATAGCTTTAAGCATTTCGTGCACTGTAAGCTGTTCTGTTTCATTAAGCCATATCTGTGAGCCACCCATTTTTCTAGCTTTTTCACTACAAGGAACTCTGTCATCTAAATTTATTTGACCGCTGTCCAATGCCTCCATAACTAGTAAAAGCGTCATTACTTTTGTCACACTTGCTGGCCTTAACTTCTTATGTTCATTTTTTGCATACAATATAGTGCCTGTATCCTCGTCAATTAAAATAGCAGATTCAGAGTCCAATTCAAGATTTGCCTTGTTAGGTATTTGTGCCATTGTTTCAATAAGTGAGCTATCTTTCCATACCGGTATCATACTATTATCTTCAAAATATGCCAGAGAATTCAGCGATATAAATAATATTGTAAAACACATAAAAATACAAACATATCTTTTCATATATAGATCCTCCAAAATAATTTTATTTAAACAAACTTAATTTTTATTAAGTTCCACTTACTTTATTTCTATTTTTGTGGATATATTTTTATGATATGTATATATAAATTTCAGATTATATATTGAAAAAGAGAACCTTGAAAAAACAAAGTTCCCTTTTTAAATTTTGTCAAACTATTAGAATTGACAATTTTGCATAATGACATTATTTGAATGTTTCTTAATGTTTAAACGCTTCCGCAAAAATCAGCTTTGTACATCTCAGCTGTACCTATGTTTTCTGCCTTTTTTCGCTGTCCAAGCGAAATTAGCATCATTAAGCATTTGTTCTTGGGCACAAGTAAGTTTGATACCACCCGAGCGAATACTTTGAACCCATTGCCCAAGTTTGTTTCCTTCCGGAGTTATAAAATCAAATGGCACATAACCGTTTTGATTATACTTTAGAAAGTCCTCATACCATTCCTCAAACTTACGGGTCTTTCTTATTTTTTCCCAGCGAAAACCTGCCTGACTAAGCTTTTCCTTTTGCTCACTGGTCAATTTAGTACGTCCTGAACGAACGCTCCAAACCCAATGGCCAAGTATATTTCCTTCCGGAGTTATAAAATTTACTGATACAAAGCCATTTTGATTATACTTTAGAAAATCTTCATACCACTCTTCAAATTTACGAGGCTTTCTATGCACTAACCAGACAAAATTAACATCATTAAGCATTTGTTCTTGGGTACAAGTAAGTTTGATGCTACCCGAGCGAATACTTTGAACCCATTGACCAAGTTTGTTTCCTTCCGGAGTTATAAAATCAAATGGCACATAACCGTTTTGATTATACTTTAGAAAGTCCTCATACCATTCCTCAAACTTACGGGGCTTTCTTATTTTTTTCCAGCGAAAACCTGCCTGACTAAGCTTTTCCTTTTGCTCACTGGTCAATTTAGCACGTCCATAACGAACACTCCAAGCCCAATAGCCAAGTATATTTCCTTCCGGAGTTACAAATCTAAATGGTACAGAACCATTTTGATTATATTTCAAGAAATCCTTATACCATTCTTCAAACTTACGAGGCTTTCTTTGCATTGCCCAAATAAAATTAACATCATTAAGCATTTGTTCTTGGGCACAAGTATGTTTGGTACCACCCGAGCGAATACTTTGAACCCATTGACCAAGTTTGTTTCCTTCCGGAGTTATAAAATCAAATGGCACATAACCGTTTTGATTATACTTCAGAAAGTCCTCATACCATTCCTCAAACTTACGGGGCTTTCTTATTTTTTCCCAGCGAAAACCTGCCTGACTAAGCTTTTCCTTTTGCTCACTGGTCAATTTAGCATGTCCTGAACGAACTTTATTAAACCAGTGACCAAGTCTGTTTCCTTCCGGAGTTATAAAATCAAATGGCACATAACCGTTTTGATTATACTTCAGAAAGTTCTCATACCATTCCTCAAACTTACGGGGCTTTCTTATTTTTTCCCAGCGAAAACCTGCCTGACTAAGCTTTTCCTTTTGCTCACTGGTCAATTTAGCATGTCCTGAACGAACTTTATTAACCCAGCGACCAAGTTTGTTTCCTTCCGGAGTTATAAAATCAAATGGCACATAACCGTTTTGATTATACTTCAAAAAGTCCTCATACCATTCTTCAAATTTACGAGGCTTTCTTTGAGGCGCTGACCAGACAAAATTAACATCATTAAGCATTTGTTTTTGATCATCAGTCAATCTAATGCCCCCTGAGCGAACATTATTAACCCAGATACCAAGTTTTTTTCCTTCTGGAGTTATAAATTTAACTGGTACAGAGCCATTTTGATTATACTTCAAAAAGTCCTTATACCATTCTTCAAACGTCCGTCTTGCCATTTAAAGTCATCTCCATTCTTTGTAGTAGTTGAATTAAAAAGTAGACACAAAACTTTTTAATTGTAGCTATGATTCTTCCCTTTTTTCACGAGCCAAACAAAATTGGCATCATTAAGCATTTGTTTTTGATCATCAGTCAATCTAATGCCCCCTGAGCGAACATTATTAACCCAGATACCAAGTTTTTTTCCTTCTGGAGTTATAAATTTAACTGGTACAGAGCCATTTTGATTGTACTTCAGAAAATCTTCGTACCACTCTTCAAACTTACGGGTGTTTCTTTGCATTACCCAAATAAAATTAACATCATTAAGCACTTGTTTCTGTTTACAAGTAAGTTTAATACCACCCAAGCGAATACTTTGAACCCATCGCCCAAGTTCGTTCCCTTCAGGAGTTACAAAGCTCCGTGGTACAGAACCATTTTGATTATATTTCAGAAAGTCCTCATACCATTCTTCAAACTTACGAGGCTTTCTTATTTTTTCCCAGCAAAAACCAACCTGGCTGAGCTTTTCCTTTTGTGCATTGGTCAATTTAGTACGTCCTAAACGAATACTTTGAACCCATAGTCCAAGTTTGTTTCCTTCCGGAGTTACAAATCTAACTGGCACAAAGCCATTTTGACTATATTTCAAAAAGTCTTTGTACCATTCTTCAAATTTACGAGGCTTTCTTTTCATTGCCCAAATAAAATTAACATCATTAAGCATTTGTTCTTGGGCACAAGTAAGTTTGATGCTACCCGAGCGAATACTTTGAACCCATTGACCAAGTTTGTTTCCTTCCGGAGTTATAAAATCAAATGGCACATAACCGTTTTGATTATATTTCAAAAAGTCCCAAAACCACTCCTCAAATTTGCGATATTTGCCTTTTACTGTCCAAACAAAGTTGGCATTTTTCAACATTTGTTCCTGTTTAGAAGTAAGTTTAGCCTCGCCAGAGCGGACTCGTTGAACCCAAGCACCAAGGCCATTGCCTTCTGGAGTCACAAACCCACCTGGCACAGAACCATTTTGATTATATTTTAAAAAGTCCTCATACCATTCTTCAAACGTCCGTTTTGCCATTTAAAGTCATCTCCCAATCCTTGTATCAATTGAATTAAAATGTTTAATTAGTGCGTGTTTCCCAGCATATGTTGCACATTATGCTAAGAAAAAGATTTTAGTTTCAAGTACGTCTGTAAAAGTAGACACAAAACTTTTTAATTGTATTTATGTTTTCTACCTTTTTCCGCTGACCAAACAAAATCGGCATCATCTAGCATTTGCTTTTGCTCAGCAGTCAATTTGAGCTGCCCAGAACGAATGTTATGAATCCAAATACCAAGCCTGTTACCTTCTGGAGTTATAAAATCTCTTGGCACATAACCGTTTTGATTATATTTCAAAAAGTCCCAAAGCCATTCTTCAAATCTGCGATATTTGCCTTTTATTGTCCAAACAAAGTTGGCATTTTTCAACATTTGTTTCTGCTCAGAAGTAAGTTTGGTATCGCCAGCACGAACTCGTTGAATCCACGTACCAAGTTTGTTGCCTTCTGGAGTCACAAACCCACCTGGCACAGAACCATTTTGATTATATTTTAAAAAGTCCTTATACCATTCTTCAAACGTCCGTTTTGCCATTTAAAGTCATCTCCATTTTTTGTAGCAATGAATTAAAATGTTTAATTAGTGTAGGTTTTCTATCATATGTTACGCATTATGCCAAGAAAAAAAGACTATCTATATGATTAGACTCTAAACTTTTTAATTGCAACTGTGTTTTCTACCTTTTTTCAACGACCAAATGAAATTGGCATCATTAAGCAGTTGCCTCTGTTCATCAACCAATTTAATACGTCCTGCACGAATATTATTAACCCAGTTGCCAAGCTTATTTCCTTCTGGAGTTATAAAATTACATGGCACATAACCGCCCTGATTATATTTTAAAAAATCCAAAAACCATTCCTCGAATTTACGAGACTTCCTTTGCATTGACCAGACAAAATTAGTATTATTAAGCATTTGTTTTTGCGCAACTGTTAACTTAATGCTACCCGAACGAACATTTCGAATCCAACGACCAAGTTTATATCCCTCTGGAGTTATAAATTTTGCTGGTAAAGAACCATCTTTACTATATTTTAAAAAGTCCATATACCATTTTTCAAACTTACGTTTCTTTTTTTTCAATGCCCAAATGAAATTGGCATCTTCAAGTAATTGTTTCTGCTCAAGAGTAAGCCTAATATCTCCACCACGAACATTGTGAACCCAGCAACCAAGCTTTTTTCCTTCTGGGGTTACAAAGTTATACGGTACAGAGCCATTCCGATTATACTTCAGAAAATCATCATACCATTCATTAAATGTCCGCCTCTTCATTCAAAGTCATCTCCCAATCTTTATTGTAATTGAAAATTAAATTGTTTAACCAGTAAACATTCTAGCATATATCAAGCATTATGTCAAATAAAGAAACTTATTAAATGCTTTATTTTAAAGTGTGTAACTTAACAAAGTAAATTTCATTTAACCATAATAGGAGTAGAAGTTACTTTTACAAGTTGTCTTTATTTTAGAGCCAATATCCAACTCTACCATTTCTCACATTTTATAATAATCTTGGCATAATAAAATCTTTTATAAAAACAAATAAGACCCTCAGTTTATGCTGAGAGCCTTTATTTGCAATTAACATTTATTTATATCAACAATAAATAAAATTCCGTTTACTATGTCGATAATTGAGTATGCTATCATAATTATTCCTAATGTAACTTCAATTATTCCTGAAAATGCCATTATATATATACCCGCAAGCACCATTAAAACAGCTGAAACTAAAACAACCCACCAATTTTTTAAGCCAAATGTCTTTAATTTTATTGATGTTGTGCCTCTTATAAGTCCACTGTACATTAGCCAAACTGCTATAACAATTCTAAGAATTGCGTTTAAAAGTGAATATTGTGTTACAAAAACAATGCTTATGATTACTGCTATAATTCCGAAAACTAAATCATAATTGAAAAAGTCTTCATTTCCTTTTTGTGCAAAATAGTTAACTATCTTTGCAATACCAACCAAGGCGAATAATCCACCTATGATGTATGAAAAAGTTAATTTAATTGTCTCTGGATTACGCACAAATAGCACACCAACTATTAAAAATATTATTGCTGCTAGTATTGATTCCATTGCGTCTTTCTTTAAATACTGTTTTAAGTATTTTTTTACGTCTGTTTCTTCCATTTTAAATCCTCCTCTTTTTTAATATTTGTAATAGAATGTATAAAGTTATCTTCACACTCTATCACCTTTATTTTATCTTGATTAGAGAGTATCTAAACAAGTTAAAACCTAAAATAAATCGATTATCCAACCAAACATTTTTTTAAGTACTAATAAAACTCTATCCCAGAAAGTTGTTTTTGTTGTGTTGGCTTCTAAGTCTCCTCCAAGTTCTTTTAAGTGCTTTATATCTGGTGTTTTTACTATAAATTGAACTTGTTCAACTTCATTTCTTTCATCGCCAAATGATACTGTTTTAGCATCTTTTTCAACTTCAAATAATGTTGTTTCATCATCTATTTTATCCCAGCCGTTATCAACTACGTCTTTAATTTTGTTTTTAGAATCTTTAAATTGATTCGTTTGATTTGTTATTGCTTGCAATTGCTTTGTTAGTGAAAGTATTGCATTGGCTGTTTTATCGCTTCCTTCATAAATGTCTGAACTTACTATTTTCAAACCTTTATTTATATTGTCAATCATACTTGAACTTGTATTTGTCATATCAGTTAGTAAACTAATTATAGATTTTGCGTTTTCCATTGCAAGTGAAAAATCATCTTTGTTTTCTAATATTTTATCACAATATTCTATCGAAGTATCTATAATTTTTTCTAATGAGTATGAAGTATCACTCAAATCGTGCATAAATTCTTTTACAACTTTTGCATCTTGCTCGCTTATTGTTTTTCTAACTGCTTCTAATTCGCTAGAAACATTATTCAAATCTCTTACTAATGCTACAATATTTTTCTGCAAAGTCTCTGACGTTGATATTTTATCTATGTTTTCAACTATTGCCTTAGCCGAACCAACAATGCTCAATAAATATGCTCTTGTTTCTTCGTCTTCTTCTTTCATTGCTAATGCGTAAGAGCTCTTAATTATAGTTTCCAAACTATCTTTTATTTCAGTCGTATCTATTTTTGAAGTATTTGTGATTAGCTTTGCTAAATCTTCTGTTAAAATGGATAGTTGACTAATTAAGCTTTTAATTTCTTTTACATTGTCAGGAAGTTTATCAGATTTCTCAGCCAAATAATCTATTGATTCATTTAAATCTTTTATATTTTTTTGCAAATCCTTCATATTGTCATTTAATTCTGTTGCCATTTCAACAATGATGTCATAATTCTTGCTTAAATTGTCTATATCCGTATTTATTTTTTCAGTTAATGGAAGTATATCATTCAAAATTTTTTTCAAATTTTCGATATCTTCGTCTCTTGCCTCACTTAGTCCGTGTAAATCTGTTGTGCCTTTTTTAATTTGATTAACGCCATTAGATATGCCATTTAAACCAGTGTTCATTCCGTTTAATGAATTTAAAATAACATCTGAGCTTGCATTTATTGAGTCTAGTGCATCTTCGATGTCTTTTCTATCTTGCACCAAATCAGCAATTTTATTTAAAGCGTCACCATTTAATGCAACCATTGCCATTGTAATGCCGTCCATTTCGAAATCATCGCTTCCTAATTCAATATTTAAAGTTGTGCTTTGACCTGGTAACACGATAAACATCAATGTCTTGTTGTTTCCTGTATCTGTTATCATTGCTTCGCTTGAATCAACACTTAAATATTTGCTCATATCATAAGAGGCTGTAACTTCTAGTATGTAATTGTTTCTGTAATAACTTTTGCAATTTTCATTTGAAGTAAAATCAATAGTTATTTTAACCAAGCCACTCTTGCCCAATAACTCTTCTGGTTTTACTTCAACGCCATTCAATTTGTATGAAATATTAAATTTCCAAGGAATATTGTTATAATACTCTTCTCCAACAGTTCCTGTATATGAAAAGTTTTTTTCCCCACTAACATTCCAAATGATTTCATCACCGCTTTGCGTATAACTGTCTCTATTAGAAAGGTTAGTTACCTCATTATACTTCGTATAATCAATAATTTCATCTGCACCATTTGTTGTACATTTACTATATATATTTACTTTTTCAACATCGCCATAGTCACCCAAGTTTATATATACAGTTTCATTTTTCTTTAGTGTAGGCATAGCATAGCAGAAACTGCTAAATAAAATTGTTATAGCCAAAATGCTAGCAATACATCTTTTCATTACTTACTACTTCCTTTCTTAAAATCTTTCTTTGCATTTGATGTCTTTTTAGTCTTACTGTAATTTTCATTTTTATTATCTAAACTTTTATTTGATTTTGTATCATCTTCTGTCTTATTAGGCGTTTCAACTTCATTATTTTTGTCAAGTTCGTCTGACTTCTTTACATTTCGGTCAAGATTTTTTTCTTTTTTGCCTAGTTCTTTTTGAGCTTTTTTCTCTCTTCTTTCTTGTATTTTCTTTCTAAGTTTTTTAATTCTGTCAGCTTTAATTGTAGACTTGTAAATCAAACTATCAAATAAAGTTAAAACGTGTGGTAAGAAGAATATTACCAAGAACATACTAAGCAATGTTCCTCTACCTATAAGCTCACCGATTTCTGAAATTGCATTTATACTTGAATTAAACTTAATCAAGTATGCTGCACAAGTCAAAATTCCTCCTGATGTTAGTATTGAGGGTATACTACGTTTAACAGCTAGCATAGAAGCCTCTTTCTTATCGTGTGTTTTTCTCTCATCCATATAGTTATTAGTAAACAATATTGCGTAGTCAATAGTTGCACCAAGCTGAATAGAACTTACAATTAAATATCCTAAAAACATTATTGATTTACCTGTAAAATATGGTATAGCCATGTTTATAAAAATACCACTCTCAATAACAATAATAAGCACCAATGGCAATACTTTCGATCTAAAAGTAAATAAAAGTATTAAAAGCACCATTGCGATAGATAATAAATTTACAACGTTATAGTCTTTGTTTACAACATCACGTATGTTCATTGTTATTGGAATAACACCTGTCATCTCGTAATTATCGCCATAATACTTACTAACAATATTACGAATCGTTTCTATCGAATTAAAAGCAAGTTCACTCTCTGATGATGTTTTCAAATAAATAAGCATTCTTGAATATTTTTCGCTTCTAAACTTCTGATATGTATCTACTGGCACAAAACTATCTGGAATGCCTTCGCTAACCAAATTAGCCAAAGACTGAACTTTTTTTACAACTTCCAAATCTTCAATTTCAGCAGCCAATTCTTTTTCGCTTATATAGTCTCCAACTGGAACAAGAACAATTATGGGGTTACTTCTTCCAAATTTACTTACAATTGCCTTGTCATCTTCATAAACTTTTGTGCCTTCGCCTCCACCAAATGATGAAGAGCCATAAAGGAATACGTTTTGCTTTTGAGCTACATATGACGGAATAGTAACTATAATCACAATTGCGATAATCAAATAAGAAAACTTATTCATAACCTCAGAAAACTTTCCAAAGCTTGGCATAAAAGATTTATGACGAGTCTTTTCTATCCAAGGATAAAACTTAATTATTAAGCAAGGCATAAAGAAAATAACTGAAAGCAAGCTAAAAACAATACCTTTTGCAAAAACAAGTCCCATATCTTTACCAATTGTAAAGCCCATAAATACCAATGCCAAGAATCCTGCAACTGTTGTTAATGCACTAGAAACAATAGAAGTACAAGAAGCTTTTATAGTCCTTACCATTGCCTCTTCAATATCTTCTTTGTCCTCAGTTTCAAACCTATGTAGCATAAACACCGAATAGTCCATTGAAACTGCTAACTGCAAAGCTGCAACAATACTATACGTCAAAAATGAAACGTGTTTAAATATTACGTTCGTACCCATATTTAGGAATATTGATGTGCCAATAACAGCCATAAACAATAATGGTGACAAATAAGAATCTGTTGTCAATAACAAAATAACAATAACAACTGGAACAAGTATAATCATTATTTTACTAATTTCAGTTTTTACAGTATCTTGTGCAGATTTCGTATCAATAGCAGAGCCAATAATATTACTGCCCTCAGGCAAAATCTTATTTATCTCATCAACTGCTTTGTTAGTTCTAGAAGAATACTCATCTTCATCAAACATAATTTCAAAAAGTGCAGAGCCATCTTTGTAATACTCATTTAATTCATCTTGTGAAATAAAATCAAGAGGTCTATAAATGTCAACATCGTCGTCTAACCACATAACTAAATCAACACCATCAACCTTTTCAATTTGCTCCTTATACTCTTTTGCTTGAACCAAAGTAACATCATTTACCATAGCTCTTGCAAAACATTGCATAGAGAACTCTTCTTCAACAATATTAAGGCCACGCTTAGCATCCTCATCATCAGGTACATACTCTGACAAATCATAATTTATCTTAACCATCGGCATTAGCATCAAACTAATAATAACTGCAACAATAAAACCAAGTCCAATCTTATTTCTATTTTTAACAATAAATCTCGCCAAATTATCTAACATTTTTTATCACTTCCATAAATCTTACATCCATATTTTCTATCATTAGTTTCTCATAAATTTTCAAATTCTTTTTCAAAAGTTCAATATCATCAATATTATTTTTTACTATACAAGTAAAGCCCTCAAAGTGAGCACGCGAAACAGCTTCACATAAAGAATGATCTGCACCTTCCGGAATAAAACTTTCTGCAATTGATTGAATTTTATCAACAAACATACTTAAAACTTTATTTTTAAATTCAACATACTGCTTCTCATTATCGCACATAAGCATAACCTTTAATGTGTCCTTTTTAGTTTCTGCAATATTCACAGTCATATCAATAAGCATATCAAAAAGTTCATTAGGCTTTACATCTTCAAGTTTTGTTGGCACTTTATTAAAAAAGTTTTCAATTTCAGTCTCAAGTTCCTTTACAATTTCATTGTATAGATGACTCTTTGTCAAGAAATATCTATATATATTACCCGTGCTAATGCCAACATCCGCCGCAATATCTTTCATAGATGTGTTTGCATAGCCATCTTTCTTAAACTTTTTCTTGCCAGCTTCAATGATTTTTTGCTTTATATCTTCTTTTAAAATCTGCATTTTTTCGCCTCTTTCTAATATAAAATAAAAATCTAAAACAAAAGCTACTTTATTATGAATTATTTGTTTTTTCATTTTGCTATATCTACTTTTGAATTCATACATTTGGCTTATCATAGCTTGTTGCTTAATTCAATAATAAATATTCATTCACTATTGAATATATTACTACCATTTTCCAAAAATGTCAATAATAAATTATAATTCATTTTTAAAATTAAATTGGATTTTTAACTTGTTACAATCTTACTGTATAATCCCTATAAAACCAGTTTTTCCACAAAAAAGAGGCTTTTAGCAACCTCGCTAAAAACCTCTTTTCCGTTAATCTTATTTAACTTGCGGCATATGCGTTTTTAAAACGCACATACCTGTCCTCGGGCTCATCGGAGAGGAAAAGATACCCCTCAAACTTGCCGTTAGGATGGGTGAAATACCTTATTTCAGGCATTCCCTTTGACTTGCCACTCGGCACTCGCCAATGGTAGTAGTAGCCACCAGCAAAGAACTCATAGATGGTCAGCAGACCGTTCTCCAACAACTTGCAGAGAACGCTGCCTTCGTGTGTACGGCTTACGTCCCAATCGCCCACTCTCAAGCTTTCATCGAAAAGAACTTCCTTTTCGCCAGCCTGAGTCAAGTTAACCAACCGACCATTCTTAATCTTGACAAACCTTCCTGACATACTAATACCTCCTTGTTTCAGTCAAATTGACACCAAACCATAACGTTCTCTAACTCCACTTAAAGTATACCATAATATAGCAATTATATCAACCTATAATTAAAATTTTCTATCAACAGTATATTATATTACAAAATGCACATTACTATGAATATAAATTGAGTTTTTAAATAATCAGATTCAGTTAAAAATCTGATCTTAATAACCCTATCTTCCCCATAATTAGTGTGCATTTCTATTATTTTATTAAATTTGTATCTTGTACACTTCTATTTTCTAGTATACAAGGCAATTTATTTTATATCCAATTTGAAAATTATTAGCTTTTACTTGCTCAAAATTTCTTCTAATAATTTTTCTCTTGTAACTGTCTTATTTTCTCCAATTGATAAGTCTTTTAAAACCACAGTTCCTGCTTTTATCTCATCTTCTCCAAGAATTATTGCATAATCATATTTTTCATCAGCTGCATATTTCATTTGCTTTGAAAGCTTTTTATTGTCAGTATATATCGTTGCGGCTATATTGTTTTCTCTTAAAAGCTTAGATATCTTCAAATACTCTACGTATGGTATTTCTGGGAATCTTGTAATAAGAACCTTTGGCATACTAGACTTCATTTCTGGTATTAAATTATGAGAAACCAAGAAATTCTCTAATGTTACATCGCCAAAGCCAAAACCAACCCCCGAAATATTTGAATTTTCAACGAATAAATTTACAAGATTATCATATCTGCCACCACCAAACATAGCTCTATTATTATTAACATCGTTATCATAAACTTCAAATACAGTTCCTGTATAATAGTCTAAGCCTCTTATAATTGAAAAATCGAACTCACAAAACTCACTCATTCCAGCTTCGTTTATTAAATCAAACAATTCTTTCAATTCCTTTGCCCCCTGTGATTCTGGGCACAAATCAATCATTTCATCTAAGCTCAATTTAAAGAATGAATTTAATTTTTCAATTTGCTCTTTATTTAATCCAAGTTCTGCAAGGTATTCTAAGAAACTTTCCTCAGACATCTTATGCTTTTTATCAATAGCCTTAGATACCTTTCTTGCGCCTTCTTTATCAAGTCCTAAGTATGTTTCAAATAAATCATTATAAAACCTTCTGTTATTTATTTTAATAGTAAACATCGTTTCATCGGCACCGAAAGATTTTAATAACTCAGATGCAACCATTAGAAGTTCTAAATCTGTTTCTATTGCATCAGAGCCAAACATATCAACGTTAACTTGCCAGTGCTCTCTAAGTCTTCCTCTTTGAGGCTTTTCATATCTATATAAGTTAGGTATACTAAACCATCTAAGTGGCATATTTAAAGAACCAAGCTTTGCAGCAACCATTCTTGCAACAGTTGGAGTCATTTCAGGACGAATGGCAAGCATTCTGCCACCATTATCTTCAAAGTGATACGTTTGCTCATTAACTATTTCCTCTCCACTCTTAGCAACATACAAATCATATGATTCAAGCATTGGTCCACCATATTCTCTATAATTAAATTTCTTTAATGTTTCCTTTATTATTCCGAAAAACCAATTACGGACATCCATCTCTTCTGGATAAAAATCTCTAGTTCCTTTATAAGGTTGAACTGATAATAAATTCTTTCCCATATAAACACTCCCTCTTTCACTTCATACCTTGGTATTATACAATATTCGTCGAATATTGTAAACCTATGTGAAAGAAAAACTATTAGAAAGAAACTAAAAATAGCCTTTATTCCACTTGGACTTTTCTTATAAAAATACAGTATAAATAGGATTGTACGATAAATCTTAAATGTCAATTTCTATTATTTCAATGCAAATCGTATATGTTTAATTCACCAGCTTTTTTTATTTGATTAAAGCCATATTTTTCTTTTAGCTCGTCCAAAGTTTTGTCTAAATTGCTATCCTTGCTTTCATCTCCAAAAAACGAAAACTGTCCTTCCTTTTCTGTAAGCTTTTCGAGTCTAAAACCAATAAGCCTAACTGGCACGGGAAAAACGTACATTTCTTCAAATATTTCCTTTGCTTTCTCATATATTTCGTTTGTGTTTGAAGTAGTAAAATTAAGTTTTGCTTGGTGTGTTATATCTTTAAAATCGTGTGTCCTAAGCTGAACAGTGGCTACTGTTGCAAGTAATTCTTCTTTTCTCAAACGATATGCAACTTGCTCAACGAGCGAAAGTAGCACTCCCTCTATTTTCTCTTTATTAGAGATATCAATCGGCAAAGTAACAGAATTGCCAATACTTTTTGGCTTCTCCTTAATGAAATTAACTTCTGACTCATCAATTCCATTTGCAAACTCCCAAATCATAGTACCGAATTTTCCAAGCCTTTTTGTTATGCTTAACTTATCATAATTTGCTAAATCTCCAATCTTATAAATCCCCATTGCATTTAATTTAGGTACGCTTTTTCTTCCTATCATAAAAAGCTCTGATATATCAAGTGGCCACATCTTAGTCTTAATTTCATTTCTGTATAAGGTATGGATTTTATCTGGTTTAGTAAAATCTGATGCCATCTTTGCTAAAAGCTTATTACACGAAACTCCAATATTAACAGTAAAGCTTAGTTCTTCTTTTACTCTTTTATTTATTTCAATAGCTTTTTGCAACAAAGTCTCATTCATTAAAAAGCCTGTCATATCCAAAAAACATTCATCTATACTAAAACGTTCAATTTTATATGTGTACTCTGAAAGTAACTTATAAAGTGAATTTGAATATTCTCTATATTTGCTAAAATCTGGCTTAAATAATGCCAAATTGGGGCACTTTTTCATTGCTTGGTATATTGTCTCACCTGTTACAACTCCAACAGATTTAGCGAGAGGACTTTTAGCTAATATAATTCCACTTCTCTTATTTTCATCACCGCAAATCGCAGATGGAATCTTTCTTATATCTAAGTTATCACCATTTTTTAGTCTCTCAACAGCCGTCCAACTTAAAAAAGCATTATTAACATCAACGTGCAGTATTTTCCTTTCCATAACACCACCAAAATCATTATAGAACATTTGTTCCTACAAGTCAACAAAAAATTCAAATTAAAAACTTATTTTACCTATGTTAAACTAAAAATAATTTTATTCATTAAAATTACAAATTATCTAACATATAAAAATCACTTTTATGTATTATTATTTTCTATTATTTATTAGTCAAAAAGTTAAAAAACAAATCTTTTTATGATATAAAAAATAGTATTGCCATCATCGATAAATTGCAGGGATTCGATGAATAGTAATACTATTTTCAACACTACTTTGAGCAATCAATATTGTGTCCTTAATATATTACAAAAACTAGGCTTAACCAACTGGCTTTACAACTCGAAATAATCTTTATACAAAATAATAAGTGTTGCGATACCACTCCATTATGTACTCAAATTGCCATTTGCAAGATATACATATAAAACCTTCTAGTCTCTCGAAGAACACGGCTTGGTAGTCCACTTGATAATTATTTGAATGTAGTACGAGTATAATTATCAAATTCTTTTTGAGCTATAAAGTTCCATAAGCATATCTAATTCAAACAATTTTTTATGAAAGAAAATCAATTTACGTAAGGGGTTACGAAATCAACAGGAACAGCACTTTCATAACAAATTCTGCTTTTTAGGTATTAACTTCTGTAATATCAATTATCAAACTATCGTAAGGGACTCTAGAAAAATAATTTTCTGCAACATTGCTGTCAGGCTCTTAAATTCCGTAAAAAATTTGATTTTTTCTCGAAGCTTTGCCCAAATAAAGTTAAGCCTAGTTAATGTATCTAAATTAAATATATAAATATTTAAGAAATTTTCTAACCTAATATAAAGTTACTATGTTTGTGTAGAATGGTTCAGCTTCAATTTCTAATCCAGCATCTGTATAAGCAATGTGCATTACTAAACAACGATACTTACCTGCTCCGCTAACCTTAAATGTTTCATCTATGTATGCAAATGTTTTCTCTTCATAAACATCCCAGCACTTACCATCAACATCTTCCCAAGTTTCTCCTCCATCAGTAGACTTTTGAAGTTGGGCTTCTATACCACAATAATTACCATCATATACTTCAACATCTGCATATAATTCCAATTTTCTACTAAACAAAGTAGATTTATCTTCCAAATCACTACTGCAAGCATGTAAATATGACCATCTTGCTAACGATACACTTCCCATTGCTAAAATCATCATGAATGCCAAAATTAAAGTTCCTACCTTTTTTACTACATTTTTCTTCTCCATCTGTTTTTCCATAAAAAAATCCTCCTTATTTTGGTTATCTACACTCGTAAAAACAAAATTAAATCTTTCTCGCTTTGTTTTTACACATATATAACCTCACAAAGGAGGAAAAAGGGACAAATTTTCGAAACTTTTTTAATTTTTTTCAAAAATTCTATCAATTTCTTCATAATCTATATTTTCAATTATCTTTACAAGCTCGTCATATTCAATATTTCCATACAATGTATACATCTTTTTATCACTTGTCCAAGAGAAAGTAACGTCATCATCCTTTTGACTAAAATATATTTTTCTTCCATCTATTTCAACTACATTTCTTTCTGCTTTTTCATTATCAATAATGTTTCGTGAAAATTCGCTAACTTTAAAACTTATCTTATGACTATTATTTTCAAATCTTACATATTTTGATTTTCCAGTATTAGCTATATCAACTATCGTATACCCTTTTGGCATGTACTTCAAAAATGATATTTTATATGACTTTCCATCGTTCTTCTCTCCAAATCGCAAGTCATATAAATCGTCTGGATCTCCATATAATACCCACGAATAGCCTGTGCCTTCATCTTGAACAAAGAATTTAGTTATTCTTTCTTTCCAAGCACTGTTACTTGGCATAAACACCCCAAACATAGCATAAGTTGCAATTAGTATTATAGCTACTTTTGGAATAAGTCTCTTTGCAATATTCGTTCTACTCTTATGATAAGTCGTACTCTTACCGTTTTTCATATTTTCAAAAAGTTTTTTCATATTTTCTTCATGTTCCTTCGAAAAGACTACTTCTTCGTCAGCATCATTTACGTTCTCATTCTTCATTTTTACATACACAGGCAAAGCTGCACTTAATAATTCATCTAACTTTTTGTTCTCGGCTTCGATATTTTTCTTAATGCTATCACTCATTTTATCGTCACTCCTTTCTTATCTAATTTTTCCGTAAGAATCTTTCTACCTCTCTCAATTCTTTTCTTAACTGTATCATAATTCAAGTTAAGCAACTTCGCAATCTCTTTCTTAGAATAATTATGTAAAATTTCGAGAGTAATTAAATCTTTATAAATGTTTGGTAATTCTTCTAACGTCTCTAAAACATTGTGTAGTGTCTCCGTCTCTATTACCGAATTTGATGGACAACTCACAGTGCCAAAGTTTATGCTATCGTTTTCATCATATAAATCTATGTATTCAGAGTTAGCCAACAAATGTGCTCTCTTGTTATACATATTGATTGCTATATTTCTACAAATAATAATTAAAAAGTTTCTTGTTTTTTCTACATTTTCTATTTCAATCTTATCAACGTTAGCTATAACTTTGATAAAAGCTTGTTGCACAGCATCTTCTGCAAGATGGAAGTCATTCAATATTCTGTTAGCTTCTTTGTACATACAAACTTTATATGTTTTGTATAATAGTGTGACTTTGTCTGAATCGTCTTCTTTACCTTTACTACCGTAGTTCATTCTTCCCCTCCCCCTTATTAACATAATATACAACATTAGGCTTGATTATATAATATAAAAATTATTTCTTTCAATAATTGTTACTCAAATTCAACTATTTTTTGATATAATCCTCTATTTTCCCTCTATATTCCGAAAAATTTGACACATAGAACCTTTTAAATTGATTAAATTTGTTCAGCCATTTAGCCAAAGTTTTATATTTTAAACACATATAAAAAATCAGCGATTTTATATATATCTAAATAATAACGACTTATTTATAAGCACTTGTTTCTTTCTTAAAACACTTTTGTTTTTATATTTATAGTGATAGAATATTAGAGATATTTACTAAGGCAAGAAAAGTAAAAATCAAATATTTTTAGCTCTCTGTCTTTCGAAATTTTTATTGTAAAAAAGGCTTTCATATAAGTTTAGAAAATTTTATGTTAATTTTAAAAATATTAAGGAGTGATTTTATTGGAAGTTGCAAATATTGAAAAATTTATGCCAACTGTTTATCAAGCTGAAATTTTAGTTAAAAATAATCTTGAAACATATAGAAGAAAAGGAGTTAAAGCTTTTAAAATAATTCACGGATACGGTTCAACAGGAAAAGGTGGAGCCCTTAGAACTGGACTTAGAGACTATCTAACACAATTAAAAAAAGCAAAGATAATTGCCGATTTTATTCCTGGTGAAAATTGGTCTGTTTTTGACGAAACAACAAGAAAAGTACTTGATTTAGATAACAGTTTTGGAAAAGATTCGGATTTAGGCAAAATGAATGCAGGAATCACAATTATTGTTATTAGCTGGAATGATAGTAGTAAATCTTTGGGTGAAACGCCTTATAGACCGACTAGAAATTAAGCTTCCGTTATAAAAAAATTTTAAATTCAAAAATGTATGAGTAGTTAAATTGGGGAGTAAAGGTGAAAATAGGCTATAAATTTATAAACTTTTAGCTATTTATACAAAATTAAAACATAGCCTAAACAATGCTATAACACAGCCACCACTACTATAGTCTGACAATACTTTATGTTATTCATAAATTAAGCTCTGTGAGAGATTTATAGATGTCTTAAAACATCGTTAATTTCTTTCACAGAGCTTATAAATTTTATATTAAATTAAAATAATCCTTCAACGTACAGTATCTAGACAATGCTGTAATACAAGTCAGCACTATTGTAGTCTGACAATACTTTACGTTATTCAAATTATCATAAATGGTACATTCTCTATTAGCTCGGTCTCTTTCCATCAGGATAATATTTGCTATAAAATTCTTCTCTAAATTCTAGTAATCTATCCTCTTCAATAGCTGTTCTAACATTTTCCATTAATCTTACTAAGAATCTCAAATTATGTATAGATAATAATCTAGCACCTAGTATCTCACCACATTTTATAAGATGTCTTATATATGCACGTGTATAATTTCTGCAAGTATAGCAGTCACATTCTGGATCTAATGGTGTAAAGTCTCTTTCATAAGTTGCATTTCTAACAACTAGTTTTCCGTAGGAAGTCAAAGCTGTGCCATTTCTTGCAATTCTTGTTGGTAGCACACAGTCACACATATCAATTCCTCTTACAACGGCTTCTATTAGATAATCTGGCGTTCCAACGCCCATCAAATATCTTGGCTTGTTTTCAGGTAAAAATGGTGTTGTACTACCAAGTATATCATACATTAAGTCAGCAGGCTCGCCAACACTTAGCCCACCAACAGCATATCCTGGAAAGTCTAATTCAACTAATTGTTTAGCACTTATTTCTCTTAAATCTTTATACATTCCACCTTGTACAATTCCAAATAGACCTTGTCTTTCTGGATTCTTATTTGCTTCTTTACATCTCTTTGCCCATCTTGTAGTCCTCTCCATAGACTTTCTTGTGTATTCGTAGTCTGCTGGATAAGGTACACATTCGTCAAAAGCCATCATTATGTCTGAGCCAAGATTATTTTGAATTGATATCGATTTTTCTGGTGAAATGAACAATTTAGAGCCATCTAAGTGGGATTTAAAAGCAACTCCCTCCTCACTTATATTTCTTAAATCACTCAAACTAAAAACTTGGAAACCGCCACTATCTGTTAATATAGCACCGTCCCAATTCATAAATTTATGTAGTCCACCAGCCTCAGCAACTAATTCATCACCTGGTCTCAAAAATAAATGATATGTATTTGACAAAATAATCTTCGCTTTTACCTCATCCCTCAATTCCTCAGGTGTCATTGCTTTTACTGTTCCACACGTTCCAACGGGCATAAAGACTGGTGTTTCTATTATTCCGTGTGGTGTATGAATTCTTCCACGTCTAGCTCCTGTTTTAGCATCTTTTTTTATCAATTCGTATCTAATTGGTTGTTCCATAAAATTCTCCTTTTATTTTATTAACATTGCATCTCCAAAGCTGAAAAATCTATACTTTTGCTCTACTGCAATTTTGTATGTGTCTAATATCATTTCTCGCGTTGCAAGTGCTGAGATTAGCATCAATAACGTGCTTTCTGGCAAATGAAAGTTTGTTATTAAGTTATCTAAAACTTTGAACTTATATCCTGGATATATAAATATTTCTGTGTTTCCTTTTTGTGGCTTTAAAAATCCATTCTCATCAGCCGCACTTTCTACTGTTCTACAAGATGTCGTTCCAACGCAGAAAACCTTTCCACCATTTGCTTTCGTTTGATTTATTATATCACAAGCCTCCTGTGATATTTCATAATATTCTGAGTGCATTTTGTGATCTTCTATATTTTCTTCTTTAACTGGTCTGAACGTTCCAAGCCCAACGTGTAATGTGACTCTTGCTATTTTTACTCCCTTATCTTCTATTTCTTTTAATAACTCTTTGGTAAAATGTAAACCAGCCGTTGGTGCTGCACTTGAACCACTCACTTTTGCATAAACTGTTTGATATCTATCTTTCTCTTTTAGTTTTTCGTGTATATATGGTGGTAGTGGCATAACTCCTATTTTATCAAGTATCTCATTTAATATGCCATTAAATTCAAGCTTTACTTTTCTATTTCCGTCCTCAAATATATCTATTACTTCTGCTGTTAATAATACTTCATCATCTGATTTAAAATAGATTTTAGTACCATTTTTGCATTTTTTACCCGGCTTTACCAAAACTTCCCATTCGTTATTTCCATAATCCTTTAAAAGTAGCATCTCAATTTTTTCATCTTTATCTGCCCTACTTCCATATATTCTAGCTGGTATTACTTTCGTTTCATTTATTACTAAACAATCATTAGGAGATATGTACTCTATTATATCTTTGAAAACTCTATGTTCTATTTTTCCAGTTTTTCTATCTAGCACTAATAATCTTGATTCGTCTCTTTTATCCGCTGGTGATTGAGCTATTAGCTCTTCTGGTAGGTCATAGTTAAAATCTGATAATTTCATTTCATCTCTTCCTTCTTTTCTATTCAAAAAATGCTTTCCAAAAAGGAAAGCATTTTCATTTTACTTATTTCATCAAGCCGTTTGCTCTCATCCATCTAATTCTTGCTGTTGGATCCAAAATCTTCTTTCTTAATCTGATATTCTTTGGAGTAACTTCAACAAGTTCATCTTCAGCAATATATTCAATTGCTTGTTCTAGGCTCATTATTCTTGGTGGAACTAATCTTAACGCATCATCACTACCTGAAGCTCTTGTGTTTGTTAAGTGTTTTTCTTTACATACGTTAACTTCCATATCTTCTGGTCTTGGATTTTCACCAATAATCATTCCTTGATATACATCAACACCTGGTCCAATAAATAATGTTCCTCTCTCTTGTGCATTATATAGTCCATATGTGATTGATTTTCCTGTTTCAAATGCTATTAAAACACCTTTTGTTCTTGGAGAAATATCACCCTTAAATGGCTCATAACCCATAAATACGTGGTTCATTATTCCATTACCTTTTGTATCTGTTAAGAATTCACTTCTATAACCAACTAAGCCTCTTGCTGGAATTTTAAACTCAAGTCTTGTATAACCTCTGTCACCAACAAGCATATTTGTCATTTCAGCCTTTCTTGTTCCCAATTTTTCTATTACAGCACCCGTAAATTCGTCTGGAACATCGATAACAAGTTCTTCTATTGGCTCACATTTTACTCCGTCTATCTCTTTATATATAACAGATGGTCTTGATACCATAAACTCGAAACCTTCTCTTCTCATTGTCTCTATAAGAACCGATAAATGTAATTCTCCACGTCCAGATACTTTGAAACTATCTGGGCTATCTGTTTCTTCAACTCTCAAACTTACATTTGATTCAAGCTCTTTCATTAGTCTATCTCTCAAATGTCTTGAAGTAACGAATTGTCCTTCTCTTCCTGCAAATGGTCCGTTGTTAACACTAAATGTCATTGTTAATGTTGGTTCGTCAATATCTACAAATGGTATTGGTTCAGGATCATTAACATCTGCAATTGTTTCTCCAATATTTATATCTGGTATACCAACAACAGCAATAATATCTCCAGCAGGAGCTGATTCAATTTCAAATCTCTTTAAGCCTTGATATGTATATAATTTACCGATTTTAACATTTTGAACTTTTCCGTCTTTTCTGCATACTGCAACATTTTGTCCTTGTGTAATTGAACCTCTTTCAACTCTACCAATTGCAATCCTTCCAACGTAGTTATCATAGTCTATACTTGATACAAGCATTTGAAGTGGCTTATCTGGTTCTACTTTTGGTGCACCAACATAATTGATTATTGTCTCAAAAATAGGTGTCATATCTTTTCCCGGTTTATTCAAATCTAATGTTGCTGTTCCTTGTTTTCCTGATGCATATATAACTGGGAAACCTAATTGTTCATCATTTGCAGCTAAGTCAAAGAATAAATCTATAACTTCATCAACAACTGCTTCTGGACGAGCACCTGGTCTATCTATTTTATTTAATACAACGATTGGTTTTAAGTTTAATGCAAGAGCCTTTCTTAAAACAAATCTTGTTTGTGGCATAACGCCTTCAAATGCGTCAACCAATAGTAAAACGCCATCAACCATTTCAAGTACACGTTCAACTTCTCCGCCGAAATCTGCGTGTCCTGGAGTGTCTATTATGTTAATTTTGTAATCTCCATATTGCACTGATGTGTTTTTAGAAAGTATTGTAATTCCTCTCTCTTTTTCTAGGTCATTTGAGTCCATAACTCTTTCATCTACGTGTTCATTCTCTCTAAATGTACCTGATTGTTTTAATAGAGCATCAACTAATGTTGTTTTGCCGTGATCGACGTGAGCTATAATAGCAACGTTTCTAATTTCCATTCTAATTCTTCCCCTCAAAATAGTTTATAATTTCTAAGTTACGTGTTCCCCGCACTTATAAAATCTTGCTTCATATCATCAGAATGCCCGACTAAATGATATTCTCTTTTAGTCGGACAAACATTGATTTTTTATTATTCCTCAGTTTTAATTTCCTCAGAATCTTCTGTTGAAGCGCCTTCTAATTCACGAATTGAAAGTTCAATTCTCTTTTTATCTAAGTCAACTTCAACAACTTTTGCAGTAACTTCTTGACCAAGCTCCAAAGCATCTTGTGGCTTTGAAATTCTTCTAACTGTAATGTTTGAAATGTGAACTAATGCTTCTAAACCATCTTCTAGTTCAACAAAAGCTCCAAAAGGTTTCATGCTAACAACTGTACCAGTTACAACATCCCCAACTTGGTATTTAACGTTAGCCCAAGGGTTATCTTCTGTTTTTCTATATCCCAATGAAATCTTCTTGTTTTCTTTATCAGCTTTCAAAACTGTTACTTCGATTTCTTGTCCAACTCTTAAAACTTCACTTGGATGTTTAATTGGCTTCCAAGAAATTTCTGAAATGTGAAGTAAGCCATCAACTCCACCAATATCAACGAAAGCGCCGTAATCTGTTAGTTGTTTAACTGTTCCTTTGATTACTTTTCCTTCTTCGATTTCACTCCAAGTTTTTTCAACTTGCTTTTGTCTTTCTTCATTAGCAAGCTTTCTTTCAGAACCAACAATCTTTCTCTTTTCTGGATTATATTCAATTACTTTTAAAGCAACGCATTTACCTTTATATTCAACAAGGTCTGTAACTTTCTTTGCAAGTTGTGTTTGTGGTACGAAAATTTTAATGTTTCCACATTCAGCTATAACACCACCATTTACAACTTCTGTTACTTTTGCATTTATTGGCTTGTCTTCTTTTACGTTATTTTCAAATTCTTCTCTTAATTTTTTTGTCTCTAATCTCTTAGTTGATAAAAGAATATTACCTTGACCATTATTCATTCTTAAAATATACGCCGTGATTTTATCACCAACTTTATATTTGTCAGTTGGCTTTTCGTCGCCGTACGTAAATTCATCTCTAGGTATAACACCATCTGCTTTATATCCTAAGTCAACGAAGATATCATCTCCAACGATGTCGACGATAGTACCTTCAACAACTGTTCCTTCCTCTAATCTTTTCAATGAGCTTTCATATAACTCTGCAAAATTTTGTCCTTCATTATTTGACATTGTAAAATCAATCCTTTCTTACTTTTTCTGCTAATAATTTGAATTTGAGTAGCATTTTAATAACACACCGTCAAAATCTTATTTATTATCCTATATTTAGCAAAAAAAGTCAATAGAAATAAGAAAAAAATAAGGGGGCATCTGTTGCGATGACCCCTTATTTGAATAAAAATTATTTTCTTTTGACTTTCATACCGAAAGCTTGATAAAAGTAAAAATCTTTCGGTACTTAATTTAGATTTTGTTAATTACCATCTTCCACTTCTTAGAGCTTTTTCAAATACCTCCATTTATCGTCGATAAAGCTATTCATCGTCCAAATCAGCCTTTCATCATCAGTCTTGCAAATTGCCTTCAAAGGTGTTTCAAGCTTTGCATTCATATTGTAAAGCGTTGCACCATTTTCCAACAAAATATTGAGATTTCTGATGGTATTAGGCTTGTAAATCGATGGCAAACCAGAATGTCCACCGTAAAAAATGTAATTGAGCGGTGTATTACTCTCGATATCAAGTGCGTCAACATTTGCACCATACTTAATGAGCAAATACGCAATTTCCGCGTTGATACCTTTCATAACAGTATAGTGCAAAGGAGTGCGTCCAAAGTCATCTGCGAAATTCGGGTTTGCCCCATATTGCAATAGCATTTGAACCGTTTCAAAGTCATCTTCAACGACGAAATGCTCCAAAAGTGTCATTCCTTGTGAAGTTTTGCTTTTCACATTACCAATCTCAAAGCCAGCTTGGCAAAGCAAAAACAAAACCTCCGTTTCCTTCCGCTTATACGGTGACCTCTGCAAAATTTTACTTCTGCAAGCATCGTGTTTGAGCATGCAGTCCAATACCATCGTATTTCTGCGAGAGTACATCAACCCATACAGATCTTCGCCGTCTTCATTTTTCACACTAAAATCGGCCCCAGAGTCGATTAAGTGCATGACATTGTACGACTTACTTTCAAGCCGCATCAAAGCGGTATCTCCGTGACAATCTTGTGCATTGAGATAAGCACCAGCCTTAATGAGGATATCAATAATCTGAGGATTACCGAATTCAGCCGCCTCCATAAGCAAGGTCTTACCGAAATCATCGCATTCGTTCACATCAAGCCCATTTTCAATGAGCCTTACGAGCTCAATACGATTCCACTCAGAAATTGCAAGCACAGCCTGCAAATAATTTGACATATCTTTCATAAAGCTTTTTCTCCTCTCAACACTCATACCAAGAAAAAACATCGCCAACATTCTTTACGCCATCTTGTGCAGAGTTTCCACCTATTACAAGATTTCTCTTGTAATAGATTTCACGAGGTGTCTCTCCTTTATTATTCGGTATTTCACCGGAAGCGCCTGCTTCAAGCAAAATGTTCAAAATCATAAGCAGCTTATCCTTATCGCAATAGCTCTTCACGCAATAGTGCATTGGAGTATTGCCAAATTTGTCTTTTTCATCAAATTTGGCATTTGCTTTAAGCAACCGTCTTACAATTTTTTGGGAAGGACTTTTGGACTTTACAGCACAATGCAAAGCATTAGCACCGTGAGCATCAGTAAGATTAGGATCTGCTCCCATTCTCAGCAGAGCATCCACGATTTTGTCATCGCCTTTCTCTACTACAAAGAAAAGCAGCGGTTCGCAATCAGGTCCTTCTCTCCAATTTACGTCAATTCCAGCCTTCGGCAGAAGCTTAACAAAGCTTTCAGGCAAATTGGCCCACTGCATAATTGGTTCGATGCCGTGTTCCTCAACATTGTACATTCCACCATTTTTGATTAACCACTCAGCAATATCAAAATGGCCTTCTCTTACCGCCAAATACAAGGGCTCATTTCCCCTGTAATCCTTGAAATTTGGCTTCGCACCACGCATTATCAAAGCCATCACATTTTCACATTTGTTAGAAATAATAGCTTCGGCAAGAGGCGTCGTTCCGGATGGTGTCTTTTCATTTACATTTGCACCATACCAAATGACAGACCGAATCATATCCGGCGTACCGTCCACAGCTGCTGTGGCCAAAAGTTCCGCTCTATGTTTGTTAAATTCTTTTCCGGTGAGTTCATTTTCGAGACAATATCTAAGAGCTTTGATATTGCCGCTTCTAATTGCAAACCGAGCATTAGAACAAGCCTTGCTTTCTGTCATATACTTTCCCCCCAAAAATCAAAGTCAAATTGTAAAATTCCATCCAAGGTACCTCGCTTGTGATGACAACTCATCACTAAATTTTAGACTAATCCACTCTGTAATGCTCTTCTATTCACCATCTCCCTAAGTTGTTCTAAGAAAGTGTGTGAAAAACTCAGTTGCATCTTTCACACTAAAAATAAATATACCAGCCTCTACATTATACAGCCCTTTACATATTATGTCAAATATTTTCAGATATAAAAATAAATAACTCCAAATTCAACTTAGGAGTTATTTAAAATTTAAACACTATTCTTCATTTTTCAAAGCCATAATCTCATCTTTTAATCTATCCGTCAACATTACAACTTCCCTTGGATTTATTTCTTTACCTGTTGAATATTCATCCATAGTTATAGGTTTTCCTATCCTTATTTTAACCTTTGTAAATGGCTTATAGTTGCCTTCTATTCCAACTGGAATTATAGGAACATTTTCAGTCAAAGCAATCAAAGCTGCCCCTTTTTTCAGCTTAATGCCCTTTTCCATTCCATTTCTTGTGCCCTCAGGAAAAATCATAAGCAAATCACCTTGTTCCAGATACTTTTTAGAATCTTCTATTGCTTTCATATCGCTTTTTCCCCTACTAACAGGATAACAACCAACTTCTCTCATTACCCAATTTTTAAATTTTGTATTAAACAACTCCTCCTTTGCCATTGGATGAATCATTCTTTTTATAAATATTACTACCGATATTGAATCTAGCATATGTACGTGATTTGGACATATTATTGCAGGTTGCTCCTTAGGTATATTTTCTAACCCCTTTATGTCCAACTTATATACTAAATGACAATATATAGCCATTGCATTTTTTAATATCGTTCTTACTATCATATTTTCCCCTTTCAAAGTCTGATAAAATTTAAAAATATATTTATGCTTGTGTAACTATTTGTTACAAGCCTAAATATTAGACTCATTCTTCTACTTAATCAACCTTTTCCAATATTATTTCGTGTATTTTTTCATAAACTTCATCTATTGTCAAATTCGAAGAATCTATAACAATAGCATCATCAGCAATTTTCAAAGCACCAACTGGCTTATTCATATCTATATTGTCTCTTTCGGTTATACTCTTTAACGTATCTTCATATGTAATTGAAATTCCTTTTTTTATCATTTCATCATATCTTCTTTTGGCACGAACTTCTGGCGAAGCCGTCAAATATATCTTCACATCAGCATTTGGAAACACAACAGTTGTTATATCTCTTCCTTCCATAACAACATTTTGATTCTCGCCTAGTTTTCTTTGCATTTCTACTAACTTTTTTCTTATTTCAACAATAGCAGAAGTTGGTGAAACAGCCTCATTAACTCTTGGCGTTCGTATATCTTCTGTTACATCTTCATCATCTAAAAATACATGTTGCTTATTTGAAATATTCATAAATTCTATACTTGTACTTTCCAGCAACTCATTTATTTTTTCTATATCATTAAGTGGTATATTATTATTCAACATTTTCAAAGTTATGCACCTATACATAGCACCAGTATCAATGTACGTATAACCCAACTTTTTTGCCAATAAATCTGCTATTGTACCCTTACCTGTACCAGCAGGGCCATCAATTGCTATAATCACGAAAAACACCTCCCATATTCAAATAACAAACATTGCTTTTTACCAATGCAATTATATAATATAGGAGGTGTAAAATCAATTCACAATATGATTTTATTGCCAATCATCTATTACTTCAAATTATCAATTTCTTCTTTTGAAAGCCCTGTAAATTCTATAATTTGGTTAATATTAATTCGTGCTTTTAACATCTTCAATGCCATTTCCTTTTTAGTAGCTTTAATGCCTCTTTTCTCTCCAATTCGTTCTCCTTCGCTTCTTTCATAGCTTCTTAAACTACTTATATCGTGCTCATACTTATCTTGCAAATATGCTTCTCTTTCTATTGCCTCATCTCCTGTTAAATACTCATATTCAGCCTCTGCTTCTCTTATCATTGCATTCTTATCTTCTACCATATGTAACAACTCCTTTCTACTATAGTCTATGAAGACTAGCCATTGTGCCAGCTTATCGTTTATGTCTATATCTCCATTTAAAAACTTAGGCAATTCTATAAAATGTAACTCTTGCTCATCTAATTTCTTTGTGCTATCTCCATCATACCTCATTCTCCACACCGTGTGATATTCTTTTATATCTTCAAAGCAATTAAAATTTGTTATCACAATTGCTATCGTTTTATGTAATAAATTATATGCCTCTCTAACTTTTAATTGTCTTACATATAGTTTACTCAAGTAGTATGTCATTCTTTTTGTTATGTTATGATAATTGGTATTTTGCATTTCTATATTTATCTTTGTTCCATTTTCTAGCCTAGCACTTACATCTATTGCACTTAACTTATTTCCAGACCTTTCTGGTAACAATATTTCTTTATCCATTTCTACAGAACTTATTTTTACTTTCAAAATACCTTCCAATAAATCTTTTAAAAATCTTTCATTTTTCCTTTGCCCAAACAACATCTTAAAAATAACATCATTGGTTGGAGGGTACAGTTCTTTAAAACTGCCTTTTTCTCTATTCATATTATACAACATCCTTATCCTTTTGGCTAGCAAAATGTTACTTTTAATCAGCATTATAATATGAACTCAAAATAGTGAAACAAAGTTTATTGAATTAGGATTGTATTGCTGTATTACTTAAATAAAGTCTATCTAAATTGCTTTGATATATTACTTATCGCATTTGAGATTTTTATATGCAAAATATTTTTAGACTATAATTTTATTATTTTCTATTACACCATTTCAATTATCTTAGTATTTTATTTCTAAACATTTCAAATCATAAAATACCCTAGTAATCACTTTACTGCATTATATTTTAAATTTTTATAGGAAAACCTGTGAAGAAATTCACAATTTTCGATACGATTACATTCGAATTTAATCTTTGAATTCATACTAGCATCAACTGAAACAATTGTCAAAAACTTTCGGTCAACAACTTTCGACAAAAGTATCTTGCCATTGTTGAAATATAAATAATATATGAGTAAAAGTATAATTAAAATTTTACAAAAATCTAATTATATTTTCTTTGCCTTTGATTTTTTCCTTTATCTTAAAAAGAGTTATGAAATTGAGAAAAATCAATCATAACTCTTTAATAGCTTATTTAACAAAATTCAATTCAGTGATATTTTCATAGCACCAGTCTCTTATTTTTTCATTTCTATTATAAGTTAAATTATGCAGTCTAATTATTTAATATTCCAAGCAGTTGAAGCAAAAGAACCATCAGTTGAAGTATTTGAAACATCTAATAAATTTGCCGATAATTGAATTACTGGACGAAGGCCATATGAGGGTGCAATCGTGTTGCCATCTGAACCTATGGAATGACGTGTATTAGCACTGATAATGTAAGCCGTGCGTAAGCCATAGTAGACATATGAGTCCTCTGAGTATAAACTAAGGCACGACGAAGCGAGCCATACTCTATTAATTTCATCACCTTTTAGCATATCACCGATATTTGTATTAAAGCTATTCGGGTTATACCAATAATATGTTTTCGTTGTTAGTACTGGTTCGTCTTTTGACTTCAATTCAATATAATCTGTCTCGCTCGCCGACTGATGTGTTACCCCATTTTTATCGTCCCAATTGTAAAACCTTGGATATTCTACTCCACCTGCTAAACTTGCAGTGTGCTTTTTAGCTGTGTATGTGTGTCCTCCTGCTACTACATCTTTCAAATCACTATCCGCCGTATCAGCTGGATACCAAGCCCATCTTGTTAGATTTGTTGATGGAATATAATCACAAGCCTTATTCAAATCTTCTATTGTCATACTTCTTGCTGTTATTCCCTTATCTGCATTTGAATATAACTTCTCACATAATCTATGCAATTCGTTTGCACCATATAAATATCCTGCTGCACCCTTAATAGTTACTTTGTTTACGTACCCATCTGTTGTTAGCATTACTTTTCCAGTTTCACTATCGATACTCAAAATTCTCCACTTTGCTGTTGCATCTGTTGATAATACTTGTTTAGTATAGCCTGTCTTAGTTGGGTCTGTCTCAAGATTCTGCACTGCTGTCGGTGCGTAATTAACATAGTCACCAACTTTTATTTTACTCGTTATTTCTTCAAACTCTTTCTTAGATAAACCACCGTCTAATAGCTCTCTATTTTCAATTTTACTATTTCCATCTATTTGCAACTTAAAGGTCGTACCCGTAACTGTTATATCAAAATCTCCCGAACTAGAAACAAGTGCCCTATCTACAAACTCTTTATCTCTTATGTTATACGCACTTTCACTTGGGAATGGTGGCCAAATAAAAACCTTTCCATTCTTAGTTACAGCATATTTAACATCAACATTAGTCTCACTTGGAGTATTCACTCTCATTACTGGTAACTTAATTCCAATATCTGCACTCTTATCAATTATTGTATAATCAGGTGTCCTGCTTTCTACCACAAAATCATCATCCGTCTTTCCCCCCTTAGCCACGTAATTAAAAACTTGTCCATCAGTAATTTGAGAACCTTTCGCAAGCACTGTGCCTTTAACTTCTATCATCTTCTCATTTATAGCTTGTTCAACTTCACTAATGTTAGACACAAACTTAGAATAATTCGCCTTACCAATAGTACTCGTAGAACTATTAAACGCAATAGCTGCTAAAATAATTATAACAATAATCGTAATAACCAACGCAATAAGTGAAATGCCCCTTTCATTTCTTCTTAATTTCAAATCCCTCATTTTGAAATCCCCTTTCATATGTATTTGTCAAAAAAACTATCATAAGTAAATTCTTTGCTTATATTATAATTGTTCCCATAAATGCTTGTATTAAACATAGCGAATTATAATACGATATTCATCAATTTAAATTTTATCAATTCTTTTAATCATTGTAAATATATTTCGAACCTAAATTTAGTCACTAACTCCTTTTACTACTCTAATACATCTAAATAGTCTTAAATTAGCTCACTTCTAAATCATTGCAACTCTCTCAAACAAAACTCACTTAAACCTAGCCACTATGTTCAAAGGAGTAAAAGTACATAGAATAAATTTTTTCGGCTCGGTTGGGTAGGTAGGAGAAAAAATTTTTCTATTACTTTTACGACGCTACTATACCAAGTAAGCTTAAACTGCTACTTTTTACAATTAAACCACATACTAAATCTACGAAAATATAAATATAATTTCAAGTCGCCAAAAAGACTAACCAAAACTTAGCCACTTATTCAAGCCCTATACAAAGCTCAAACAAGCAACAAAGTTTCAGTTAGTCTCCTAACTATCCTCAACATAATTTATAAAATTCAAAGCAAAATAGCAAACACTTGTAACTCTTCCAGCACCAACATTAGCCACACCCAAAGCAACCTCATCAGGAAAGTGCCATCACATTTCTTTTATTTAAAAATTGGCTTGTGTGTGTGTGTGTACAGCCCCAACGGTTTCAAGTGTCTTGTTCATTTTATTCTCTCTCCTTTTTCATTTGATTTTATGCTTTTATTTTACCATATTCAAACACATTTTCAAGCACTTTTTCTAAAAACAAAAGTAGCCTTTGGGGTAAAACCAACTAATCAATAAATTGGCTTTACCTTTCCCAAGGCTACTTTAATATAAATTATTTAACTATACTTTCTCAATTAGTGCGTGCCTTCTGTCTCGTAGTCATCATTTGCTCTTAGTGAAACTTCATATATTGCCATAGCGGCGCCTTCTTTTATGTTTGGAATTGTAGCTTTATTTCCATTTGGCAAGTTTATTGTATAGCTGTTATACTCTGTGCCCTCTTTCTCCCATCTTGACTCTTCATTTGGCTTTGAATAGCTTAAATAATTAGTGCCCTCACTATTAGTAATTATAGTATCGAATGTAACTATTATATATCCATCTTTTAATAGATTATTTTCGTTTTTTAACACATCGTTTTTATCTTTATTCTTTCCTAGCAATGCTCTTGTGCTTGCTGGTAAGTAAAACTCACCATACCAATGTCCACTGCTGTTTCTAACATCTTTTTCGCTTTCTACTAATTCAGATTTTTTTGCATCTACCATAAACGTAGTCGTATTACCCTTGTAGCCATATAAGTTTGCACACTCTAAAATATTATTTCTTGGCAATTTTGCATCTACTGATTTTAAATCAAGTCCGTTAAATATACTTCCTATCGTGGTTTGTGCTGTATAATTTTTGTCTATATTATTTATCTTTCCATACATCAATTCATAATTAAATCTAGTGTTGTTTACGTTTCCATGTGTGTTTGACATTATCATTTTTATGTCTAAATCATTGTCTACATTTAGTTTTATATATTTATTGGTTACTGTGTTGTAGAATAATGAAATATCATTTGTTGCATTTCCACCATTTTTAGATACATAATAGAAATTTGGTTTTATTATTACTTCATCGCTTGCTGTTCCTTTTGTTTTTAAATCGAAATAAAATCTATAACCCAATTTTAATCCCATATTGTATCCTGAAAAATAATTTTGATTATATTGACCTATTGGTAAATATAAATTCTTTTCTGTTTCTTCTTGATTAGCTAGTTTTAATGTTGTTTTTAAATTGCCCATCCAGCCTACGTCGTCAGAATCTCTTATTTCTAAGTCATATAATACACCCGCAATATATACTTTAAAATCTTTCTGTAATACATATACATCTTTATTGTTTGATACTTCCTTAGATATAAAGTCTCCCTCTTCAATATCGGCTTTTACGTTATAATCTGTTGGTGTATTCGCCGCTACTATTCTAACTGAAACGTCTCCATAGTTTTTGTCTTTTACCCACGTTGGAATTATGAAATTATATTTTTCTATATTAAGTCCTGTTCTCTTATCAAGTTCTCCTAAATTGAACCATGTATTTGCAACTATTAGTTTTTTATCTCTTACTGTTGTACCATCGCTTTCAAATTTGATTGCGTATACATCAAATGAGAACTTAACTAATTTCATCTTTGCAAATGTTGCAAGTCTTAGTCCTTTTTCTTCGTATTTCTCTTCATCATATAGCTTGTTGCCACCATAGTTATATGCCTTATCCCCATAGCCGTTTAGTGGATTTCCGCTTTTATTAATTGCATAGTAATGCATTCCACCGTGTGGTATTAAAATTGAAAATACGCTATCTAGTGTTAGTACATTTTCAATTGTTTCATCTATCAATTGATTATCATCTTTGTTTTCGTTTGTTTTTGGTATTAGCTCTGTGTAATTAACAATTGGTGTGTGTATGCTAATTGAATTCATTTTAATTTGACTTGGTAAATATTCTTTTACTCTGTTTTCATCTCCACTAATTTCTTCTATAAAGTAGTTTTTAATGCTTTGATGTATAACGTATGTTACTGTTAATTTTGTTGATGGATAAACTTTGTTTTCTGCTTTTGTGTATGTATATACATTTCTATCATTGAATAACACACTTCCATTTACTAACGGTGCTATTGAATCTTTGTAATAATATCCTGCATCGGCTAATTCAATAACATCTGCAAGTCTTGATGCAGACATATACAAGTTAATTCCATCTAAGTATGTAACTCTCTTGCCTTCTGCTGTTACTGTTAAATAATCTCCATTTACAACCGAATTTTCTCTTATTATATTATCTATTACCAAATGATTCTTTTCGTAGCTACTAACAATTGCATTCATATTAGGTTTTTCGTAGTCGATACCATCTAATAAAATTTCTAGATAATATGTATCTCCATCTTTTATAAGTGTACATTGTTCAGAACTATTTACTGTTAGTTTTCCACCCGGTATATAAGATATGAAAGGTGTATTTTCTCCATAGTTTGCTTCGATTTTTACTTTGCCATTTTCTTTATAATGCTTTGTATCCATTACTGATTCATTATCTATAACGGCATTATCTAGTATAAATAAATTTGCATTTGCTCCACCATAATACTTATAATCTAAATCGTATATCAAAGGTATTGTTGCATATGCTGTTTCTATATTTGAAGTAATTCCACTCTCGTTGTTATTGTTATTCGCATAGTATTTTTTCTTTAATATTACATTTACATTTTGCTTTTTATTTAAAACAGAAAGTACGTTTTCAATTATATAACTGTCTGTTACAACATTTGCATACAAGTCCTCATCAGTTGGCATTGCATCGTCAACGTTATATTCTTCATTGCCTTTATCATTTGAACGAATTATTGCAAGCGGATTATCATATATATCTGGCATCTCTGGTCTTGTAACTTTCTTTCTGTATATAAATATTAGTTCTCTATCATTTCCATTATCTATAACTTTTACATTCTTTAATCCTTTAATGTCGTTATGAGTTGTATCATCTAAAACATACTTAATAAGTTCATATCCATCTATTTCAGTAACTGGTATTGTAGCTGTGTTCTTTCCATTTTCCTTATCTAATATTTTATAAACCTCTGATGGCATTAAAGTGTTTCCCTCTTCATCAATATACGAAACATTAACTATATTTGCGCCTTGATAGTATTTAAACTCTATATACAAATCTGACCAAACTTTATTCATTATCGTCATAAGCTCTTCTGTGTTTAGTATATACGCATTAGCAAATGATGAAAAGTCAGAAGCCATTTCTAATTTATTCTTTGGAACACTACTTGGCACAAAGGTGTTATTCCCAGCGATTACTTTGTATAATGTTTTTGTGCCCTTATTCAAGTCTTTCGTATATATCCAAGCTTGTACAAGTGAGAAATCCGAAGCATCATATTTGAAATGTTTAGTTCCGCCACTTGCTAAATTTACATTCATTTCGTTGTATCCATTTTCTCTTGGCTTAGTAGTATCTAGTGATTTAACAAGCATATTATCGCCAATTAGTTTAATTGTGTAATGTAAATTTTCTCCGTTTAAGTCTGTCATTATTTTACCTGTGTTATAATTTATATTTTTGATTTCAACTTCTGGATATAGATAATGAAACACAACTATTTTATCATTTCCATATCCGATATTTTCTTTTCTTACTATCGTAGCTCCGTTAATGTCACTCGAAGAATTTATAGCAGTTAAGAATGTTGCGTACCTTTTATCATTTCCTTTTGAGTTCATTATACTTGTTGTATTAACATCAAACGTTTGTTTGGCTATTATATTATTATCTGAAATAGAGTCTTTATATATCGTGTAACCAGTCAATATATAGCCAGGCCAGAAGTTTTTATTAAGTGATGGAAAACTCTTTGGTGCAAAGTCTGACTTGCTTGTATCATAATTTGTAACACTTGGTATCTTTATATCACTTATATTTTTATTTGTATCTATAATTTTCGTGCCAACAACGTGATTAACTGTTTTTACATATACAGGTTCATAATAAAATACAATACTTATTCCGAAACCACTGTATGAAAACGATGAATTTACACTAACCGTCGAATTAGTTGTTACTGTCATTTCAGCCGGATTATTATATATGCTATAATTACCTCCGTATCCATTGCCATACTTAACTAAATATCCTTTATATCTGTACCCTGCTATTTGAGTCCATTCCATCTCGGCACTAACGTTACTTGTTACGGTATGTGCAGATGTGCCGGAATAAACTACTTTACTTATTATGCTATCAACAGGAGTTGCCATTCTTCCATCTTTATTTAATATAACATTTCCATTTGTGTCTCTATATGCAATACCTATATATGCTTTTATATTACTTGGCTCGTCACGTCCAACCTTGCTACCACCACCTCTATTAAACAACGTTGAAAATAGCATATTAGTAAAACCACCAGATGAATAATTTAAAAGATTAAATTGTATTCCATATGTTAAAACAGGTGACATTAGTATTTCATATTTTCCACTAGAAAGATCTGCAAAATATATAGTAAATTTTCTGTTAGAAGCATTATACATACTACCAGAAAAGCTTTGTCTTAATGTATAAGTCTCTCCTGCAAGCCACGTACTTTTTATTGTTGAATCTTTGCTAAACCAGTCCATAAGTGGAGAATCAATTGCACCTACCGCAAAGTCTCCTAATTGTGATATTACATTTGAAACTTGAGAAACATCTATAAAGTTCAAATTAGAATCTTGTTTTACTTGTTGATGTAAATCTTTTATGATTTCTTCTTTTGCAGAATCATTATATCCACCTAGTGCTCCAACTTCTGACATCTTATTGGTGATATAGTTAAGTGTATTACTATCTATGTATCCAATTTTCTCAGTTATCTTTTCTAGCTCTTTGCCTATTAACTTAGAATAGTGCGCATAATAGTTACCATTGGTATACCTTCTAACTCTTAAAAACATCTCATCTATTTTTAGCAATTGTCCACTTTCGTTTATAGGCATAAAATTACAAATTATATCCTCATCATTCGTCATTGTAACTTCTCTCATTGGATGAGGATTGCCAACCATTGTGTATTCTTCCTTTTTGGGAAGATTAGGCAATTTTGAATTACTTGAATAAGTTAATGTCAAATACTCACCACAAACTACACAAGGTGCAACATTACCGGCTGCTCTTATAGTATCAATATTAAAATAATGTCTGCCTTGTGTTGCATCGTCTTTTTTGCTGTGTACATACGAACAAGATGAACACGTGTGCGCAGATGTGCTGCCACCAGACCAGTTATGCGTTTCAACACCTGTGTATGTTCCACAGGCATTACAAACCATTTTGTGATATTTGTCTAAATCTTCTTTTGATGAATATCTAGTACCCAAAACAACATCACCAGCATTAAGCATTCTAGGCGAACTGTTGTGACCTTGCAAAGTCTCATAACCGCAACTGCATCTTGCTTTGTGCTGAGTATCACTATATCTAGAATATGAATTAAAGTAGTGTTCACTTACGCCAAGTCTTCTGCCACACCAACAATATGAAACGTGATATGTACTGCTTCCATAATTAACAACTCTACCCTCTGAATGTCTTTCTCTGCCATCACATTTGCCACACTTTGAGCAATAAGAGTAGTGATAAGTCGCAGGCGAACCGGTGCTATATACTCTATGTGTACATTTCTTTTTGGTAGTCGTTGTTTTGGCTGCATAAACCTGCAAACCTCCAAGTGAAAGAATAAGTATTAAAATAGTAATTACATAACAAACTTTCTTAGACATTCAATCACCTCCTATTTGCTAAAACGATAAATCATTGTTGCAGCCTCTGCTCTTGTCATATTGTTATATGGCTTAAATGTATTATCTGAATAACCTGTTATAAGCTTCTTGCTACAACTATGTTTTAAATAAAGCAAATCTTCATTGCTTAGTGAAATTACATCTTTAAATTTAACTTTATCGTTAGTTGCCAAACTGTTTCCTTTCATTAAAATATCCGCTCTTGAAATAATTCTTACCATCTCAATCCTTGTAATCGGCTTATCTATATTAGACATATTTATACTGCCAGACGTCACAACACCATATCTTTCAGCAATCCATACATATGGACCTGCCCAGTGATTTAAATTCGATTCGGCATCGTTTATGTCTATCCAGTCTGGGAGTGCAGCCATAACAACAAGTTTAATAAACTCCGCATTTGTTATAGTTCCACTAGGCTTAAACGTCCTATCATTATAACCGTTGATAACATTCTTACTCGTCAAATACATAATGTACTCATAAGCCCAGTGATTTGAAGACAAATCCTTAAAAGACACCGCATAAACTGTACTAAACATCATCACGGCAATTACTAAAATAGAAATCATACGTTTCATAATATCACCACCATATTAACTATTAAGGTAAGTTTAACATCAAAAAAAGCAAGTTACCATAACTGAATATTATTTGTAACCTATTTGAAAACTTAACTTAACAATTCTGTAATATTTAATTACTTTTGCATATTTAAACTTTTTGTACATATTTATGTATCGGGTGATATGTATGAAAATATATAATGTAAGTTCTAAAAAAATAGTTTTTATAGTTATCTTGGTGGCAGTTTTAATTGCCTTATTCCTAGTAGCACTTAAACTAATTGCAATTTCCGATGTATTAGAAATGACAACCGAAAATTACACAACAATACTAAAAGAATGTCATCAAGATCCGTATAAATACATAAATCAACGAATAAAAACAACCGGATACATATTTAGAAATAACGATTTTTCCGAAGAACAATTTGTAATAGCACGAGATATGCTTGTAAATAAAAATGAATCGCGAATTGTGGGATTTCTATGTGAATACGACGATATAGACAATTTTGAAAATAATGTTTGGGTTTCCGCAGAAGGAATACTTACCATTGGCGATTATTACGGTGCAATGCCAATAATAAAGATAAGAAAAATAGAAAAAATAACAACTCCGAACGAAACGTTTGTGAACCCACCTACTTAGGCGAAAATCTCTCATAAATTAAAGTTTTTTACGATGTGAAAGTATCTTATTAGCTTGTTACGTGATTGCCTTTCAACCCTCGAAAGTTTTTAACTGAAAGAAAGGAAATCGCTCGCATAAATTAAAGTTTTATGTAATATGAAAGTAATGAATCTACCAATCTTTTATGTATAGTTATTTCCTATTGTATAAAAAATAAAAAAACAGAAAATCTTGAAGTGAAACCTCATGATTAAACCTTTTGTTTCACTTCATTTTGATTTTCTGCTTTTTAAATGTATTATTTATTTTTCATCGAACAAATCTTTAAATAGTCCTCGTTCAAGCTGTTTTGAAAAAATACATCTTAAAGCCATTAGGGCAATTGGTCCTACTATTAGTCCAAACACACCGCCAATAAGTTTATAACCTGCATACATAGCCATTAACGTAATAATAGGATGTATTCCAAATTGATTGCTTACAAGTTTTGGCTCTATAAACTGTCTTACTATAAAGATTATTATATAAGTTATAAATATTGCAAGAGCAAAACCGTAATTTCCTTCAATTAGCATCCAAATTGCCCAAGGATTTAAAACTGTTCCAACGCCCAAAACAGGCAATATATCAACAAGCGCAATTATTATTGCAAGAGCAAATGGATAAGGCACATTAAAACCTATTGCATTAAAAATATTAAAAGCCAAGAAAAGCTCTGCAAAAGTTATAACTATTATCTTTAAATAAACCTTTATATATCCACCAATAGAAGAGAACACTTCTTTTAGCACCTTGCTAGCATTCTTTATCCAAGACTTTGGGAATTGATGTTCCAACATATCTATAATATATATCCTATCTTTTGTAAGAAACACAAGTGCAAGAATTGTAATGATTATATTTATTGCAACCGTAGGAATTGAAAGAAGCACTTTCAAAGACTGTGAAGCTATTTCTCCAACGTAAGTTCCTATATTTCCAATAAAATCTATCACAGACTTTTCAATCGCATTTATAACTTGTGGTGAAATATCCGCCGCATAATCGGTCGTAATCTTGTCTGTAAGTACACTTACAAATTCAGTAGCCTTCGTAATTGCAGGAGCTATATTGCTACTTAACTTCAATAATTCTGATATAAGTTCTGTTATTCCGCCAATCAGTGCTGCACCTAATATTACAATTGTAAGTGTTATTATTATAAAGCTACTTACCCTTCTACTCATTTTTAGCTTGTTCATACAAAATTTAATCACCGGTTCTATTGCAATAGCTATTATAGCAGCAATTAAAAACGGCATAAAGAAAAATGCAAATTTACAAACTAAAAACAAAATTAACAACGTACCTAAAAATATTCCAACTCTTTCAATTACTCTTACTTTCTTACTTTTTACACTATTATTGTCCATTTAAGCACCTCTATCTATAAATTTTCTACTCCTATTCTTGCATATATTAGTGTCAAAATCAAGAAAAATATCTGTATATTACATTTATTTTATATATTTTCGGGTTCAGCAGGTTGAGAGATTTCAGTAAGCGCCTCACTCACTTCCATATTAAACTTATTACTTGCAGCAATATCTCCAATAGAAATCATTCCAACAAGTTGCTCATTCTCAATAACAGGTAATCTTCTAATTTGTTGTTTTCTCATTAAATCAAGAGCAAAATCAACTTCAACATCTGGCTTAACGCTATAAACCTTATCAGACATAATATTACTTGCAAAAGTTCTGCAAGGGTCAAACTTTTCTTTTGCCATATTAAGCACAATATCCCTATCTGTAATCATTCCAAGCACCTGCGTACCGTGTGCAACAACAGGCACAGCACCAATATTATGGTGTCTCATCATTTTAGCTACATCAAAAACAGTATCATTCGTATCTGCTAAGACTAAGTCTTTTGACATCAAATCTCTTACTAACATATAAAAATCCTCCTTTTTAGTGATATTTTACCCAAAAGGAGTTAAATTATTACAACATAACAAAATAATTACATTAACTCAATGCCAAAGCAATATAAAGTTTATCAAATTACATTTTATTATATATTTGTCTAAGTATCTCTTTAACATCAGTAATACTAATCCTATATTTATTATCTAAAACATATTTGCTTTGCATTTTTCGTATTTAATGTATCTATTATTTCTTTAAATAACTCTTTATTTAAATGTAAATTCATAATTTCTCCTACCTTGCAAGCATAACTAACTTTTTAACTACTGCGTTACTATTAGTTTCTCTCACATACTTTAATATTTTTTCAAAATTCAGATTATTTTCTTGAATAAAATCATATATTATTTCATCAATGTTATCAACTTCTATATTTATGTTGTCTTTATTTTCTATTAAATCAATCAATTGCAAATACTTATAATTTTCAGTATTTACTGTTACTTTTGGCTTTCTTATTGTTACATTCAAATATTTATTAGTGTACTTGTTATTGTTTTTGCACTCATTTGTAACTATATCAATGACATTAGGAACTTGTGTCGTTAAACCAACTTTATTAAATAAAGCAGCACCAGTTACATATCCTTTTACACTTTCAAGGCTATCAATTAAATATTTTCGCTGAATTATTTTGCTATTTGCAAGTGGCATTTCTCCAAAAATATTAAACTTAGGAATGTAATAAATGCCTTTATATGCCATTTTTATTACATTTTCTTTATTTAATCTATTTAATATTTCTTTTATATTATTAAATATTTTTTCTTTTTCTTCCTCATTATAAAATTGCATAACATATTTTTGTATATCTTCTATAAATATTGGCTCATTTTTCTCACAATTTTGTACATAACTCAAAACTATATCACGGCAATTCATTTTCTTCACCTCCTTGTTACCATTTTGTGATTATTATATGCTTATATTCATATTATAGTAACATTTTAGCATTTTTATTTATTTTTGTCAAACATAAATGATTATGCACTCTACATAAGAAAGCTGAAAAACGCACAAAAAAGAGCTACTCGTTTAAGAGTAACTCTTTGTATTAGCTAGTTATTTATCTAACTATTTTGCTCTTGGATATTTAATTTGAGCTTGAGCAGCTGCAAGTCTAGCTACTGGAACTCTAAATGGTGAGCAAGATACATAAGTTAAACCAGCTCTGTGACAGAACTCAACAGAAGAAGGATCTCCACCGTGTTCTCCGCAAATACCTAATTTAATATCAGGTCTTGTCTTTTTACCAAGTTCAACAGCCATTTTAACTAATTTACCAACACCAACTTGGTCTAGTTTAGCAAATGGGTCGTTTTCATATATCTTCTTATCATAGTAAGCACCTAAGAATTTACCAGCATCATCTCTTGAGAAACCAAATGTCATTTGTGTTAAGTCATTTGTTCCGAATGAGAAGAATTCAGCTTCTTTAGCAATTTCATCAGCTGTTAATGCAGCTCTTGGTATTTCAATCATTGTACCAACTTTATACTTCATATCAACACCAGCTTCAGCAATTATCTTATCAGCTGTTGCACATACTACATCTTTAACATATTTTAATTCTTTAACTTCGCCTACAAGAGGTATCATTATTTCAGGTGTAATCATCTTTCCAATTTTCTTAGAAACATTGATTGCAGCTTTAATAACAGCTTCCGTTTGCATCTCAGCAATTTCTGGGAATGTAACAGCTAGACGGCATCCTCTGTGTCCCATCATTGGGTTGAATTCGTGAAGACTAGCAATAATTGCTTTGATTTCTTCAACTGTCTTGCCTTGTGTTTTAGCAAGTAATTCAATATCCTTTTCCTCTGTTGGAACGAACTCGTGTAGAGGAGGATCTAGGAATCTAATTGTTACTTCGTATCCGTCCATTGTTTCAAATAATTGTTCGAAGTCACTTTGTTGCATTGGCTCTATTTTAGCAAGTGCAGCTTTTCTTTGTTCAACTGTATCTGAACAAATCATTTCTCTAATAGCAGCTATTCTGTCGCCATCAAAGAACATATGCTCTGTACGACAAAGACCAATACCTTGTGCCCCTAATTCTTTTGCCTTAGCAGCATCTCTTGGAGTATCAGCATTTGTTCTAACTTCTAGGACTCTGTATTTATCAGCCCAGTTCATTATTCTTTCAAAATCTCCACCAATTGTAGCATCAACTGTTGGAATAATGCCATCGTAAATGTTACCTGTTGAACCATCAAGTGAGATTTCATCTCCCTCGTGATATGTTTTACCAGCAAGAGTAAATTTCTTGTTTTCTTCATCCATAACGATATCTCCACAACCAGATACGCAACATTTACCCATACCACGTGCAACAACTGCTGCGTGAGATGTTCTACCACCACGAACTGTTAAGATACCTTGAGCAGCTTTCATACCTTCGATATCTTCTGGAGATGTTTCAAGACGAACTAAAACAACTTTCTCCCTAGCGCCTTTTACTTTTGCATCTTCAGCTGTGAATACGATTTTACCACAAGCGGCACCAGGAGAAGCACCTAAAGCTTTACCAATTGGTTTAGCTTCTTTTAATGCCTTAGGGTCAAATTGTGGGTGAAGTAATGTGTCTAAGTTACGAGGATCAATCATAGCAACTGCTTCTTCCTCTGTTCTCATTCCTTCATCAACTAAGTCACAAGCAATCTTTAATGAAGCTTGAGCTGTTCTCTTACCGTTACGTGTTTGTAACATATATAATTTACCGTGTTCAACAGTAAACTCCATATCTTGCATATCTCTGTAATGAGATTCAAGTTTTTGGCAAACATCTTTGAATTGTTCAAATGCTTCTGGGAATTTGTCAGCCATTTCTGTAATCTTCATTGGTGTACGAACACCAGCAACAACGTCTTCACCTTGTGCATTTGTTAAGAATTCACCATATAGACCTTTTTCACCAGTAGCTGGATCACGAGTAAATGCAACACCAGTACCACAGTCATCACCCATATTACCGAATGCCATCATTTGAACGTTAACAGCAGTTCCCCAAGAATAAGGAATATCGTTATCTCTTCTGTATACGTTTGCTCTTGGATTATCCCAAGATCTGAATACAGCTTTGATAGCTCCCATCAATTGTTCTGTTGGATCTGTTGGGAAATCAGAACCAATCTTTTCTTTGTACTCAGCTTTGAATTCTTCTGCTAATTCTTTTAAATCATCAGCTGTAAGTTCAACGTCTTGAGTAACTCCTCTATCAGCTTTCATTTTATCTATAAGTTGTTCGAAGTATTTCTTACCAACTTCCATAACTACGTCTGAATACATTTGAATAAATCTTCTGTAACAATCCCAAGCCCAACGTGGGTTACCTGATTTTGCTGCAATTGATTCAACAACTTGTTCATTCAAACCTAAGTTAAGAATTGTATCCATCATTCCTGGCATTGATGCTCTTGCACCACTACGTACAGAAACTAAAAGTGGATTTTCAACATCTCCGAACTTTTTACCTGTAATCTCTTCCATTTTTTTGATGTATTCAAAAATTTGTGCTTGAATTTCATCATTGATTTTTCTTCCATCTTCATAATATTGAGTACATGCTTCTGTTGAAATTGTAAAACCTTGTGGAACTGGTAAGCCAAGCTTTGTCATTTCTGCTAAGTTTGCTCCTTTTCCTCCAAGAAGTTCTCTCATTGAAGCGTCACCTTCACTAAAAAGATAAACATACTTTTTACTCATTTTATTTCCTCCTTGTTAATTAATTATTGTAATGTAAATTTTGTCCTTAACACTAGAATAATATATACCAGTTTGTCCAAAAAATCAACTATTTTAAAGGCTTTATTTTTCGTCATAATTATGTTGACTATGCTGGTAAAAGATGTTATACTTACTGCGTAGGTAAATCTTTATAATAACTGTCTTTTATAATTAAAGGAGGTATGTCAATAGCAAATTGGGAAGTTGTTTTCTATGACTCACGACTAGGCACTTAAAGACTAACTAATTTTTAAAGGAGGACACCACTATGACAGCAATGGAACTTGCCCCGCTTGCTCTAATCATCTTAGCATTTGTTGTCATCGCCATGATGGTGGCATTCGGCACAAACTGATTTAATGTTTTAGACGTAAAATTGTTTAGGAGGAATTTAAAAGAAAATGATACCGCTTGTGTTAGTTTCGGCGATTATAATAATTTTGCTCATTACAGCTGCTCAAACAATATACCAAAAGAAAAAATTAAATTACACTAACGTTGCACTTAGCATAATTTTTGTAATTTTCTTTTTCACAGCAATTAACACCTATCTATTCAAGCCCGCAAAATTGAATGAAGCTTCTCTAGCTCTCATAAACGCAGAGCCTTACAGGTTGTCTGACGCTTCTTTTCAATTTTCTCAAAGTGGAAATACATTCAATATTCCCACTGAAAAAGTTGGATTTGACGCGATATTCAAGTCAGCCGATTATTCAGAGGCTTACCTTCTGACATTTGAATATAGAAGCACGCTTTGGTACTACGCAGGGTTATTTCCTGAAAGAGTAAAGATACTGATTCTCCCTCTTAGTGAAATCTACTCTGATATTATCTAAATGTGGCTTATGTAGACCTTTCATAAAAATTTTCCATCGACTTATTAAGAAAGGATGATAAATATGGAAAAGAAGAGAACTAACTATTTTGTCATAATTATTGCAAGCGTCATATTCGGGTTAGTGTTTAATTTTGGCTCGCCCTTTTTTATTGGGTGCTTCTTTGCAGCAATTGCACTTGCAGGTCTGCTATTGGAAGCCAAGGGTAGCAATAACCCCGGTATCTTCTACTTCGTGGGCATTTGTATTGCCATAATCATTGGGTACTTTGCTTATAGCACGTACGTTCTCCCTCATTTGCCTTAAAGGCAAAATTCAGTCTTACTTTGCTTTTCAAAATTTAAATAAGGAGGAGAAATTATGAATCTGCCATTTTTGATCTTTTGTGCAGTCATTTTTACTGTTATTTGCTACCGTGCTATGAAAGATGAACAGTTTTATAAAGAGCATAGTTATATCTTTATGACTGGAGCTGCTTCGGCAGTGGTACTTATGCTTTGGCTATTTATCATTGTCAGAATTATTACAGATATTTTGGGCTAAGAAAGGAGCATCTTTATGTTTCTTCGAATTATTTCCCCATTTATCCTTGGGTGGCTCATTAAAGAAATCGGAGGGTATATCGGTATTGCGTTCACCTTTCCAATAATTATCGTTATTGTTGGCATCTACTCTGCTCTACTTATCGCAGTAACTGTGCACAGTATGCGTGACGACTTTTAATTTAAAGAATAGTAAATACTCATACGTAAGTTTTCTGCAATCTGCATTTGGCATATTTGCCATTGCAATTATAGTTTCTTCAACTTTAAAAAACGTGTTACCTCAAAAAAGTAACACGTTTTTTCCTATTTTAGTGCTTTTTCAAACATAGGAAGCACTCCTACATCATTTGGTCCTATTTTTTCAGCCACCTGATAAATATCATGACCTGGGAACTGATTTCCCTCTATTAGCACTGGACCGTTTATACTCATTGCTACGTCCCAACCTACGTATCTTACGTGGTTGCTCCTCTTTGCTGCTGTTTTTACAAGTTCTTTTGCCTCATTCCAATATGGAATTTGAAAGCCTTTTATTGTTGTTCCTGTTAATGGATGTTTTTCAAAAAGTTCTCCTTTTTTGTTTACAGCTTCTTCGACAATTATTCCTGTTTCTGTGTCAACTTTTGCTGTCATTCCACCACTGTTGAAGTTGTCTACTACTTTTCCGTTTCCTATTCTAACGAAAGTTGCAAGTATTGTTACTTCCCCTTTTTCATTCATCACGGATACCATTCTTGTTGTGTTTACAGAAGTTGAATTTAGTTTACTCATTTCTTCGCATTGAATTACTGGTTCTTCTAGCAATTCCAACTTTTGGTCTATTAAATGATTATAAATTTTTTCGTAGTCATTATTCCATTCTTGCGCATCTATTTTTTCTATATTTTTCCCACATTGTCCATCATTTGGCTTTGCAAAGAATACTTTATGCTTGCCCATAAATTCTAAAACTTCTTCTTTTCTAGCACTTACAGGATATATGTAATCTCTTTTTAGAAATTCTTTGAACATATCATTAAATTCGTTTTTATTGTTAAATAAGTGCCAATATTCCCTTTCATTCAACTTCTTTACGAATTTATTGTTTATGCCTCTTGTAAGCATTGTTTTTCTTTGCTTTGAGTTTAACTTGTAAAATCCAATTACATCGTAATCTACATAACCAGCACCATATCTAATGCCGCACCACACCATATCACAAAAAATTGTGAATTTAGATTTATTGCATTTCTTTTTCACAACATCAATTCTTTCAAACATTGATTTGTAATTCATAGTGCAAAGTCTCTTAAACAAATAATTTAAACTAGGCATCTTTTTCAGCCTCCTATTTTTCTATCATATGTACTACTAACGCTTTTATAAAATTTCTTTTTTATCTAAGAAAAGTGAAAATCAAAAAATTTTATATTCAGCATTTTTATTAGGTTTAATTAAAATTGTAATTTGTCTTCAACGAATTTTTCAAGCTCATCTATGCTTATTCTTACTTGTTCCATTGTATCTCTGTCTCTAACTGTTACGCAATTATCTTCTAATGTCTCGAAATCAACAGTTACGCAGAATGGTGTTCCTATTTCGTCTTCTCTTCTATATCTCTTTCCAATACTTCCAGCTTCATCATATTCGCAATTAAATTTCTTTGAAAGTTTTTCATAAAGCTTTGTTGCTGGTTCTGATAATTTCTTTGAAAGCGGAAGCACTGCAACTTTAACTGGTGCAAGCACTGGATGAAGTCTTAAAACAGTTCTAACGTCGCCTTCTCCAACTTCTTCTTCGTCATAAGCATCACAAATTGCTGTTAAGAATATTCTTTCAACACCAACAGATGGTTCAACGCAGTATGGTACATATTTTTCATTTGTCTCTGGGTCTAAGTATGTTAAATCTGCTTTTGAAGCCTCCATATGTCTAGATAAATCGTAATCTGTTCTATCAGCAATTCCCCAAAGCTCTCCCCAGCCAAATGGGAATAAGTATTCAATATCCGTTGTTCCTTTACTGTAAAAAGAAAGTTCTTCTTTTGAATGTTCTCTTAATCTCAAATTTTCTTCTTTTATTCCTATGCTCAAAAGGAAGTTCTTGCAGTAGTCTTTCCAGTATTCATACCATTCCATATCTGTGCCTGGCTTGCAGAAAAATTCAAGTTCCATTTGTTCAAATTCTCTTATTCTGAAAATAAAGTTACCAGGCGTGATTTCATTTCTAAATGAACGACCTATTTGGCAAACTCCCATTGGCATTTTGCTTCTTGTTGTTCTTTGAATATTCTTAAAATTAACAAACATAGATTGTGCTGTTTCAGGTCTTAGATAAACTTCTGATTTTGCATCTTCTGTAACGCCCATAAATGTTTTGAACATTAAATTAAACTTTCTAATATCTGTGAAGTCTGTTTTTCCACAGTTTGGGCAAGGAATATTATGCTCTTTTATGTAATCAACTAATTGTTCATTAGACCAGCCATCTAAACCTGTAACTTGATTTCCTTGTTTGAATGACCATTCTTCAATTAGTTTATCTGCTCTATGTCTAGTTTTGCAAGCTCTGCAATCTATCAATGGGTCACTAAAACCACCAACGTGTCCTGTTGTTACCCAAACTTGTGGGTTCATTATTATAGAAGCATCTATACCAACATTATGTTTATTTTCTTTAACAAATTTTTGCCACCAAGCTTCTCTTATATTTCTTTTTAGTTCTGCTCCTAATGGTCCAAAATCCCAAGAATTTGCAAGCCCACCATATATTTCAGAACCTGGATATACAAATCCTCTGTTTTTACACAAGTTGACTATTTTGTCCATAGTTTTTTCTACCATAAAAATTCCTCCTTAATATACTAGCAATAATTATTTCTCACTCGCTATACTGTGATAATATACCATATTTGCTGGCTATTTTCAAGTAATAGAAGAATACCACTTGTAAAATTTGAATATACATATCTTTATATAAGTTTCAGATGTTTTTTATTCCTTTATCCACTTTCCATCATCAAGATACATAATTTCTTCGTCTGTTAAAGTCTCAACCTTTTTGCCCTTTTTCAGCAGTTCAGTATAAAAATCTTTTCTATCTAATCCATAATGGCATATCAATATTCCATCGTATAAATTAAGCCCCGACATATCGCTTTCTTTTTCATTGTTTTCATCAAATTTTAAAACGTGTTCTATATTACTAGTCGCAATATGACTACCAGCACTTGCACCTATATATATAACCCCATTGTTTAAATAATTATATATGTACTTTTCAAAATCAGACTTTTTCAAATAGTGTTTAAGTGTAAAAGTGTTTCCTCCACACATATATATAACATCTATATTTAGAGACTTAAATTTTTCTGGCATTTCATCATCAAAAAAATATATATTCTGAGGATTAAATCCTAAATTTATGTAATCTTTCATATACTTTTCTTTATTATATTTATTTTTTCTCGCAGTCGGTATTACAAGCATTTTTATCTCACTTATTTTCATATCTATTTTGCTTATAATTTTATTAAAAACAATTTCATTTTCAAATCCTTTTGATGTTAATATTATTTTCATTTTTCACCCCTTCTTTCTTTAAAAAATAAGACCGCATATCAAACATATACAGCCTTATTTATAGTAAAGAAATCTCTTTTACCAAATCATACATTCATTTAAGAAGTCTCTGAATGCAAGCGCAATCACTTCATTCGCTTTCTCTTCCATACTGCTTAGCCTTAAAACATCTTTTTGGTTAAAATAACCACTAAAAACTGTATTTTTAGGTTCGATAATTCCATTTTTTTCTTTTAAGATGGATTCCAAAGCATAATTTCTTGTTTTTCGAGTTTCGCGCTTATGTTCCCTATATCCAACTTTATATTTCATATTTCTGGTCATATCTTTTATTGCCGCCAAAAACATTGCAGAATTTCCCGAAAGACAACTTTTTTTATTCAGTTCATTAAAAACATGAACTAAATTTCTTAAAGAATAGTCATCCAAACTTAAATTTGGGAAATAAAACTTACTTATAGTACCGGTATAATCTAATGAATATATGCTATATGCCCACTTACCATCTTCTAATGAAGTATAATATTTCATATAATTGTCTTCTAAATGAATGTCTTGAAAAAAAACATTTCCAAAATAAGACTCAGCCATTTCAAAAATAAACTCAGAAACTTCTTCAAAAACAACATCCATAGGCATTAATTTTATAAATTCAATGTACAAATTGTCATTTGTGGATAATTTTTCCGCATTTCTCTCTGTCAAAAGTTTTTTATTAAACAATTTTAGCAAAATCTTATGTTTTTCTTCTATCAGTGCTCCGTCATCCTTTACAGGATTAAATTCAAAACTTGAAAAATACTTTTCATAAAAGCCAACACTGCCATGAGGCATTATTCTTTTGGTTTTCTTAGGCAAATTATGTCCAAAAAATACAAGGCTCGCATTTGCCGCATAAAATTGAGGACAAGATTTCCGTGCTGTATACATCAGTGCAATAACTTTTTCAAGAGATTCGCCACTATTTTGCAATGATATAATTTTTTCCATACCTATTATCCCCCCACACTCGTTGTTATAGACTTTACAAAATTATTAGTGCTCTCTCTTTCGATACTATCAATAAAATTTTCATTTATTATCTCTTTGGCTTGAATATCAACCAGTTTAGAAGCAAAGTCGTCACCACTCATATACAAATTTACTTCAAGTTTCATACAGTCCACATGCCCGTCTATATTTGAAACTAATACAGGAACTCTAAGCTGTTTAGCTTGAACAGCCGTTAAATTATAAGCCTCCGTTCTTGAAAATTGTATGTATGACTTTGAATGACTCAGAACGTTCAAAAAGTCCTCATAACTTAATTGCCTGCACTTAACTCCCATATACTCTCCATCAAATCCTAAAATCAGAGAATTTTCTTTTTGTCCAATTCTTTCCATCTGATTTACAAAAATATCTATACCTTTTAAGGCTATATACCTAAAATCAGATGATGTACATACAGTTACGTACTTATTATAATACGGTTCCAATCTCAATAATTCAGTCTGTTTTTCAATCTTTTCTATTCCTATTTGAATACATTCAACATCAATTCCATTTCTTTTATATTGATTAGCAACATTTTCAGATGGGCAAAAGAATCTAATCCCATACTTTTTTTGAATATATTCTAAATAGTCCATAAATAATAGTTTTTCTTTCTTAAATAGGTAATAATTGGGTGCTACATGCAAAAACAGAAAATATTTAATACCATTTTGAGATAACAATTCTAAGTTTGAAACTATAGGATACATATGACCTGTTACATGCAAAATATAGCTATCAACCGTATTAAACTTAAAAACAGACATATCATGTGTAAAGAAAACTTTTTGCATTTCTTCAACTTGCAAAGGATAAACTAATTTATGCAAAGTTCCATATCCTTCATGCTCCACGAGATGAACTATAAATGAATATTTCCTATTTTCACTCTTTTTTTCAAACTCAATCCGCATTATAAAGTCTCCTTAAATCTATGTATAATTTTCAATGTACAAAATACTTGGTCATTATACTATTTTTTTGTTTTTATGTCAACATTTTAATTTTCACTAAAAATTGCTTATCTGCTTCGCCTAAAATCCTACTGTATATTCTTTTTCCAACTTTTCAAATGTATATACCCTTGCAATTAGGTTTAATTCGTCTATTGTTTCTTTTGGAACGTCAAATGAGTATATTTTCTTTGGGTCCGAAGATAAGATGTACACTATACTTGTATATGTTGTGTAGGATATTTTTATTGCTCCTTTATCTTGTGTTTTGCAAGTTGCACACTTTATTCCGTTATCTTTTATGCTAAAATATATGTCATCTCCTATGTCTAGCGCCTTTTTACCACAACTGGCACACGCATTGAGTTTTGGCACATATCCAAGTATCGCTAATAATCTTATTCTAAAAATTGAGAAAACAATATTTGCATCTTTATCTGTTTCTGATAGCACGTACAAGGTGTTTAAAATCAATTGTAATCTTTTATATGATAATTCCTCTTCCTGACACACATCATTCATTATTTTGGCTATTGTTGACGCATACATAAGCTTATCTATATCCATTCGCAAGTTATAAAACACATTTATTGGTTCAGCAGATGACATAGTGTATAATTCGCCGTTTCCCTCATATAACACCATATCACTGTAACACAAAAACTCTGTGCAAGCTAAAAAGGCGCCTTTTGCTTTTTTGGCGCCTTTACAAAACACTCTTATCTTTCCTTTTTCTGCTGTTAAAACAGTTAATATTTTATCATTATCTGATGAATTAGCTATTTTTATAACTATTCCTTTAGTTCTTATTATCCCCATTTATATCACCCAACACATTACTTGCTTTGTTATCTTGTCCGTATTTGTGTACTATTTTCAATATTTCGCATAATCATAAACGCATCTAAATTACCTGTGTTTTTAAAAAGTTCCCACGCAAAATCTTTACTCATTAGTTTTCCTCCTTTGCTTACTGTAAGCTTTAATGAAAAACTTGATTCATCTTGCTTACATTGTCTCGCCAGTCCTCTTTCACCTTTACCCAAAGTTGCAAGTTTACTTTGCATTGTAGCATTTCTTCGATGTCTTCTCTTGCTCTTTCACCTATTTTTCTAAGCATAGAGCCATCTTTTCCTATTATAATTCCTTTATGTGTTCTTTTTTCACAATATATTGTTGCTTCAATATCGTAAAGTTCTTTATTGTCTCTTTTTTTCATTGATTCAACTTCAACTGCAATTCCGTGTGGAACTTCATCGTCTAATATTCTAAGTGCTTTTTCTCTTATTGTTTCTTCAACTATTTGTCTCTCAGTTTGGTCCGTCCATTCCTCAGTATCATAATATGCAGGACCTTCTGGTAATAGTTCTATTATTTTGTCTAATAATGTATCAACACCATCATTTTTTAATGCTGATATTGGTATTATTGCTTCAAAATGATGTTTTTCACTATATAGTTTTATTAACTCCAATATGTTTTCTTTTTTTACACTATCCACTTTATTGATAACAAGTATTGCTTTGGCTTTTTGATCTTTGATTTTATTTAATATAAACTCGTTAGCTAGTCCAATGCCTTTGTCTGTTGCCTCGATTAAATACAATATTAGGTCAACTCCCTCTACTGCGTCATCAATTGTTTCAGCCATTTTTTCCCCTAGTTTGTTTTGTGGCTTATGAATTCCTGGTGTATCTGTAAATATAATTTGTGCATCTTCTCTATTTATTATACCTTTAATTGCTGTTCTTGTCGTTTGTGGTTTGTTTGAAACTATTGCTATTTTTTGTCCTGCTATTGTATTTAATAATGTTGATTTTCCAACGTTTGGTCTGCCTACTATTGCTACGAAACCTGATTTAAACATTTATATCCTCCTCTTTTACGCCTTACACGTTCGACTATGTCGATGTTTTAATTACATTTAAATATTCTTAATTTTTAATTTAATAACTACATAGAAAAACCGCTTGGTAAAAGTTTGCTTATCTTTTGTACCTTTTCTACGATTTTTCCCTCTTCATCTTTATATCCTAATATTACTTCTATATCTCTTCCGAACTCAAAAATTAACTGTCTACACACTCCACAAGGAATTGTGAAAGTTAGTTCATCTCCAAGTCCTCCAACAACTGCAATTTTGCTAAATGATTTTTTTCCATCTGAAAGCATTTTGCACACCGCAACTCTTTCTGCACAAATGTTAAAAATTCCGTCTTGACTTCCTAAATTACAGCCAGTATAAACTTCTTCATTTGTAGTTAAAATGGCTGCTCCAACGTGATAATTAGTTGGAGACATCGCATTCTTTTTAGCTTCTATTGCTAAATTTATAAGTTCTTGATTTGTCATTTACATCTTCCTTCTACTCATATTTTACACTACCAGTTATTGGTACGATTTGAACCCAAGTGATGTCATCATTGAAAGTTATTTCATTTCCATATATGTCTTTATATACCGTTTTAGAATCTCGTGCTGACTTGCTCCACGTAATTTTTTCTATTTTACCATTTGTAGCATAATATCCATTGCCTGTTCCAATATTGTATAAGTTTCTTCTTCCTTTATTTTCTGGGTCATTTAGTAATTCATCTTTAACGAATATCATAACTATATTTTTTGCATAGAATTGTTCACCTGTTTGTGAATCTTTATGAGCTTGTCCCCTCATACTTCTATAATATACTTTATCTCCACTATCATATTTATATGTTACATTTTGCAAATTAGAATATTTAATGTTTATAGTATTTGCTGTATCTCCTGAATTTATATCTGTATCATATCTATTATATTTTATAATGCACTCTTTGTCTGATGTGTCACGATAATTCTTTCTTGCTATAAATTTTCTTATATTTTCCATACTTGTTACAGCATTATGATATGAACCTTTTGGCGCAACTCTCCAAAAATATGTGTCATATATGCCATTTATGTTGTTTATTCCCAATGTCTTTATATTTGACTGTGCAAGTGGGCTCCAACCAAAGTGTACAAATATCGCATCGTGTTCCATTGCATAATCTAAGAAATAATGTCTTGCACTTCTAACTGGTCCAATATATGATGGCGAAACATTTTTAAAGAATGCCATTATTCTAGTTTCTCCACCTTCTATAATAAACTCATAAAGCATATATGCACTATTTAGTCCACCGTGATTTTGCCAAGCTGGCTTTTCATTATCTATCATAACTGCTATTGGTCTTGAATCTCCTGAAAACATATTAGGTCCAAGATAAACTTCTTCTAGCTTGTTCTCTTTATCTCCACTTTCAACAAGCTCGCCACTTGAAATTTCTCCACTTACAACTCCGCTGTTTAATTCTAAATTATTATTTATAGCTTTTTTCTTTGCGTGCATAACACCAAAGACAATTCCAAAACATATTGCAATCACAAAAATTAAAATAGCTCCAATTCTTGTCCAATATTTCTTATCCAAACTAATCCCCCCAAATCTTTAATACTACTCTCTGGTAATATTAAGAACTCCTAAAATTTCCTCTTCTCTTTTTCTCATAACAATCTTTTCTTCTTCTATCATATGATCATATCCAAGAAGATGTAACATTCCGTGAGTAACTAAATATGCAAGCTCTCTTTCGAAAGAATGACCATATTCTTCTGCTTGTTCTCTAACTTTTTCTATTGATACAATTATATCTCCCAATATGTCTTCTGAATTATCTTCTTTTTTTAGCAAAGGTATTTCTTCTCTGTCAAACATAGGGAAAGACAAAACGTCTGTTGCTTTATCAATATTTCTATGTTCTGCATTGATTTTTCTTATTGTCTCGTTATTTGTTAAAGTTACATACACATCAAGATTTTTCTTTATTCCCTCTTCTTTTAGCACACATTCAATGACTTTTCTTATTAGTTCTTCCTCTTTTAAATTTTCAATTTCTTCATAAAATACTTCTATCATAAATTACTCTCCTTAACAAGCTTCACATCTTCTTCTTGTTTTCCATTTTCCTTCCATTTTCTTAACCGAATTTTTAAACTTTCTAAGCCCACCTTGTTGCTTCATTCTGTCCCTGTAATAAGCCATTAACTCCTTTACAGGTACATTTTGTTTTTTTAAATATTTTATATCATTTGTAACAAATAAAACTTCTCTCAAACGCTTGTATTCATATAAGTCAATCTTTTCAAGCTTCTTATATTGCATAAACTTGTCCCAAAATGCTACAAACTCTTCTTTTTTCATTTCGTTATCCCACGTTGTTTTCTTTGCCAAAACATTATACATATAGCTTTCCATTGCATCAAGCAATAATTCATACGCTTCAAATTTATCTGCTGTTATGTACATATTAGGTATTATTGTTCTTGCATTAGAAATTATATTCAAATAACATTCTTCTGCTGCAAGCAAAGGCAAACAATATGAGAATATAGAAATTCCAAGTTCCAGCAAGTATAACTGCCTCTTTATTGTGTTGATTTCTTTCTTAGAATACATATCAATAACTGCCACATACTTTTGGTATGTTTCTTGAATTTTCTTAACCTCTTCTGTTTGATTTACATATGGCAAAACTTCTTTAATATATCCCTCTACTAAATCATAAATTTTGCTATACACCGCATTCTTATCTTCATTTTGATTTGTAAGCTTTATAGAATAGTGGCGCATTGTTCCTTTATATAATTGGTCAATTACGCTTACATAAAACTTTTCATACTTTTCAACAAAATAGCCAGACTTAGTTGCCAAAATATTCTCAAAATCCATTGAAAGGAGCATCATTTGCCTTCTATATTTATACTCGCAATATTCTGTTCCTTTAAGTGAATTGATTTCGTAATACTCAGATAGCACTTTATTTTCTTTTATTGTACTAACTCTCTTTTGCGCACGCGTGTATATAGTCTCTTTAATATATTTTTCAAGTGTATTAAGATAATTGTCATATGCCTTTTCATATTTTTCTGTAACAGAGTTTCTTTTTGATTCTTTGGCAATATTTGCAATCTCTTCATAGCTAGCACTAGCTCTTAGTAGAGCATTTCTTTTAGAATTGATTACAAAATTAAAAAATCCACCATTTGATGAGTACAACACTTTGTTTAGATTATTTAATGCTTTGCCCCAAATACCATCGCCTGTGTTTTTTACCACTTTAAGTTGCAATTCTGGCATATTATCCCTCCATTGTTTTTACAGTTTTTCTTTTATTCCTACTTTTTCTATACATTCGTTAGTGACTCTAACGAGCACATCACTTTCGGTATAAAAAACTTCATAATCACTTTTTATAATTTCAGCATCTTTTGGCACATTCTTATTTGCAACAGCAGTAGCCTCAGACTTAGCAATTTCCAAAGCCTGTTCTTTTGTGTATTTAATTTCATCTGTTTCAAACTCTTCAAAACAAGTCGTTTGCACTTCTATTGGAATTTCAAATTTGCCAAATAGAGTAAGTTTTTTTACATTTGTTATTGTATCATACTTTTCAAATTTTGTACCACTATTTATAAAATTTATTCCGTAATTTCCAAATTTTATTTTATACCTTTTTTCGACATTTCCGGTCTTAGAAACAACAGTTTTCTCAAATGGAACGGTTTGTTTTCCTATATACCAAGTTTTAATCGTTATGTCTGCGTTCGAGTGCACATACCTAGTTTCAGAATGTTCGCTAGTCATTGCACCGCTAACAAGTAAATCACCTTTAAAAACAACATCTCCTTTGCTTACAACTTTCATTCCTTCTTTTACAGAAATTTTCTCAATAACACCATCTTTATCCGCGACTATGTTGCAAGGGATACCTTTTAGAGGTTCTTCCAACTTTTTAGTTCTTTCAAGTATTTCAACAGTTGCTCTTGTTCCCTTAATAGTAAAACCAACCCAAAGAATATCGTCTCTTTTTAGATAGATATTATTTTTAACCTTGTCAAAATCCAAATCTTTCTTTAACATTCCAATGTGAACATTTTCACTTTCAAGCAAATCATTTATTTCTTCAATTGGAATTGAAAAATCGCCAATTATATCAATTTTCCAAATCCTTAAACTAATTACATATATAAAAACAATTACCAATAAACTAATCACAACAAATATTTTTCTATTAGCATATTTATGTGCAATATAAGGAATACCATCGCTTTTAAGAATAGTAAGATTTGATTTAGTCGTAGTTGCAATGTCTTTTACTTTCTCTAAATCTTTACTGTTAATTTTTAAAGTTATAACACCATCATATTTCCTTGAAATATCCCATATTTGAATATTTCTATTCATACAAAGATTCATAAATCTCTCGGTAAAATATCCCTCCACCTGAATATTGGCGTATCCAATGGCATAATTGTATGTATTTTGAAGAAACAAATGTAGCGCCCCCTTACATTACTCAAATTCAATTGATTTAATTTTGCCTGAAACTAGCATATCATCTGCTGTGATTTCTGCTACATTTAGTTTTTCTCCATATATAGATATATTGTTACTTACTCTAATCAAATTCTCTTCATAATCTAATATTGCTTTATAATTTTCTATAAAAACACTTTCATTTCCAAGTACAGTTATTCTAGGATAATTATTTAAAAGCTCAACAGGCATTTCTAAGGCTTTTTCAAGCTTTTCACGAAAATCATTCTTTCCCATAAATAATCACCTTTCAAAATCATCTAACGAACAAAATTCAAAACCTCTGTCCCAAGCTGTTTCAATAAACTCGCCCAATAACGCATCATTATCTTTTGAAACTGCGTGAAGTAGCATAACGCAGCCATTATGTAGGTTATTGTATATCATTTTTCTATCGTAATCTAATCTGTCTTGCTTTTTAACATCCCAATCATCATATGCAAAACTCCACAAAACATTCGTATATCCTAGATCTCTACATAGCTTAACTGTTCTTTCACTATATTCTCCCTTTGGTGGTCTTAAATACTTCATCTCATAATTAAATTTTTCTAACACATAATCGTGAAGACCAGTAACTTCTTTTTTCAATTTTTCATCATCTAAAACTGATGGCATACTTGGGTGATTAACAGTGTGATTTCCAACAATATGTCCCTCATCAATCATTCTCTGCACAAGCTCTGGATTTTGCTTAACATATGGCATTGTAACAAAGAACGTTGCTTCAACACCTTTTTCTTTAAGTGTATCTAAAATAGTGGCAGTATATCCATTTTCATACCCCTCATCAAATGTTAAATAAATAACTCTATTATCCTTGTTTCCAACATAAATCCCGTCATATTCGTCCAATGGCTTAGTATACGATGCAGAAAACTCTGGCTGAACCTCATCTTTCATTCTTCTAAATCCCCACGCACAAGTCGTGTTTGAAAGAGCGCTAGAAGAAACAGGAACCACATCAACATCTACATTTGAAGCTTCTGAACTTTCGCCACTTGTTACATCTTTTGTGCTTTCATTAAATACATTTTCTTCATTTTTGTTATCTTTTTTAGTTGTAGCCTCGTCATTTCCCTTATTGTCATTTTGGGCAGTTGTTTTATCTTCTGATTTATTATCGTTCTTTGCTTGGTTGTCATCACTATTATCATCTGAATTGCTGTTTTGTTCACTATTTTTAATTTCAAAAATACTTTTATTTTCTATATTTAAATCATTTTTTCCTGGCACTAAATCATTCACGTCAAGCTTGCCAGAGCTTGCAACTATAACAATAAACAAAATTCCAGCAAAAATCCAAAGTACTTTTTTACTCATATTTAATTACCCCCTCGTAACAGTATTTTATCATTTCATTTTATATAGTTAAAGACTAAACTAAATCAAAAATAGTTGCAAAATATCTTGTGCAATAATACGAAAAAAACTATTGACATTCTTTGCCAATCAATATATTATATCAAGGTCAGGCACTTAATATTCCGAATATATTTTCAAAGGAGATTCATAATATGCATACGCTAACTGATAATATAGAAACGGTAAAATTAAGAGAAGAAAACAAAAACTTGAAAGAACTAGTAGACAAATTAAGAATATTCAAACACGACTACTGTAACGTGATCGCTTCAATCAGTGGATACATCGCTTTGAATGATATGAACGGCCTAAAAAAATTTGTCGGCTCAGTTGAAAAAGAAATATGCCAAATAAATCAACTTCAAGCAATAAACACGAAAGTAATAAATGAACCTTGCATATTTAGTTTAATATCTGCAAAATACAGATTAGCAACTAGTAAAGGTATATCATTTTGCTTCTTCTCTGATATAGATTATCAAAAGCTAGATATGGATATATATGAATTTTCAAAGATAATGGGGATATTATTAGATAATGCAATAGATGCTGCAAGTATATCAAAAGAAAAAGAAATACAAATGAGTGCAGAATTAACTCAAAACAACGTAAAAAAGATAGTAATAAAAAATACTTATTCAAATAAAGATGTTGATATAACCAAAATATTTTTAAAAGGCTATTCGAGCAAGAAAGTAAAATCCGGTTTAGGATTATGGGAAGTGAAAGAAATCTTAAATCGTTATTCTTTTATTGATATATTTACAAAAACTGAGCGGAAATTATTTTATACAAACACTAACTATTGAGAAAAACAGAACTTGCTGAATTTATTCAGCAAGCAAAACTATATTACAAAAACTAAGTGAGATTATATTATTGATATACGTTGCACATCTTAACAGCATTTATCCAAGTAGTTTTATCAAGTTTTGCTTATAGAGCAAAATTCGAATAAAATTGCAAAGCATTTTAAAATTTGAATAAAACAAAATCTTCTTCGCTTTAAGAATAAAAAAGTAAGGATTTTATTTTGTGAAGTAAAAATTTTGTTAAAAAGCCCATATTTCTAGGTTAAAGGCCTAGAAATGTGGGCTTTGTTTTTTGTACTATACATAGCTAAATTCATTACTATTGCATAAAAACTTTAATTTATGTGTTTTGTCATTTAATCTTTACGTTTTATCGTGGTTCTTATAGCTATTATGATTTGACACTTAATCTTATTTTTCTTATTTAATCATTTCTTTAAATTCAGTTTCGTCTATTATCTTTATTTTTAAGGTTTGTGCCTTATCAAGTTTGCTTCCAGCTTCTTCACCTGCAAGCACATACGATGTCTTTTTAGATACAGTTGAAGAAGTTTTTCCACCATACTTTTCAATAAGCTCAGAAGCTTCGTTTCTAGACATTGTTGGAAGTGTTCCCGTAAGCACGAAAGTCATCCCATGAAATCTGTCATCAATTATTTCGTCTTCCTCCATTTTCATATTAACTCCAACTTTTTTTAGTCTCTCTATTAGATCTTGGGTTTGAGTGCTTTGGAAGAATTTTTGTATGCTTTCAGCCATTATCTCTCCAATTTCATTAACACTACATAACTCTTCATATGTTGCATTCATAAGCTTGTCTAAGCTCTTAAACTTCTTAGCCAAAACCTTAGCCGTTTTAGTTCCTATGTGTCTTATTCCAAACGAATTTAGCAATTTATCTAGTGAATTTAACTTGCTCTTGTTTATTGCATCTATCAAATTCTGAGCTGATTTTTCGCCCATTCTGTCCAAATCTACTATATCTTCATATTTAAGTTCATATATATCTGCAATATTGCTTATAAGCTTTTTATCAAGCAAAGTTTCAATTAAAGCAGGTCCCATTCCTTCTATTTCCATTGCATCTCTTGAAGCAAAATGAACCAGATTTCTAAAAAGCATTGCTGGACATTCTATTCCTGTACAACGTGTAACAGCTTCTCCCTCTTCTCTTGCCGTTTCGCTACCGCAAACAGGACAATATTTGGGCATTTCAAAAATCTTTTCTTCGCCAGTTCTCTTATCTTTTAATACTTCGCTAATTTCAGGAATTACGTCACCTGCCTTTTGGATTAGAACGTGGTCCCCTATTCTTAAATCTTTCTCTTTTATAAAATCTTCATTGTGCAATGTAGTTTTTGAGATTAGAGAACCTGCAACTCTGACAGGTTCTAGTATTGCAACCGGAGTTATAGCACCAGTTCTACCAATTTGCACAGCTATATCTTTTAAAATTGTCTCTTTCTTTTCTGGTGGATATTTGTATGCCACAGCCCATTTAGGCACTTTTGTAGTAACACCTATTTCTTCTCTTTGAGCCAAACTATCAACTTTTACAACAGCCCCATCTATATCAAAAGTCAAATCTCCTCTTTTTTCTCCAATTTCATTTATTGCAGACAATATCTCCTCAGGAGTTTTGCATTTCTTTAAATAAGGAGAAATAGTAAAGCCTTGCTCTTCAAGATATTTTAGCGACTGATAATGTGATACAAATTTTATATCATCGCTTTTTTGCACATTAAAAATAAAAATTGCAAGATTTCTTTCAGCAGTTACCTCTGGATTTAATTGTCTAAGAGAACCTGCTGCTGCATTTCTTGGGTTAGCAAAAAGCTTCTCACCAGTAACTTCACGTTCCTCATTTAGCTTTTCAAAATCTTCGTGTGGTAAATAAACTTCACCTCTAACAGTTATATCAATTTCATCTTTAAGTTTTTTAGGAATTGACTTAACAGTTTTTAAATTCAAAGTTACATCTTCTCCAACAAGCCCATTTCCCCTGGTTGCTCCTCTTACAAAAATACCTTTCTTATATTCTAAGGCAACAGAAAGTCCATCAATTTTAGCTTCAACTACATATTCTGGGCTTGGAACTTCTTTTTGAATTCTTTCAGTAAAACTAACCACATCAGCAGTTGAAAATACATCTTGCAAACTTTGCAATGGAACTTCGTGAACTACTTCACTAAAATGCGAATCTACTTTGCCAGAAGCAACAATAACTTGCGTTGGAGAATCGCTCGTAATAAGCTCTGGGTGCTCCTTTTCTATATTTTTCAATTCTAGCATTAGCATATCATACTCAAAGTCTGAAATTTCTGGTGAGTCCTCGTTGTAATATTTATTAGCGTGATACGCAATTATCTTCTTTAATTCTTCATATCTTTCCTTTACATTTTCTTTTTTCATATGCATAAACCTCTTTTAATTATTATTTCCAAACAGATTATATATTAAACTTATAAAAAAAGGAACTGCAAAATTAAATTTTACAACTCCTTTTAATTTTTTGAATATATAAATATATAAGTGTACAAGTTAAATCTTTATCTTTGATTTTTAGCTTTTATTTTTCAATGTTTTAGGTTCTTGTTTTACTCATAGTGTACGCTATGCTACACTACTTGCAACGCTATTATTTGCTTTTAAGAACTACATCTTTTGATTTTACAAAATAATCTATTCCAGACCAAATAGTTGAAACAACTGAAACTGTCATAGCAAGACTCATAAGTATATTTAAAACAAGCTCCAAGCCAGTCAATGAACCAGTTGTGAATTCTATAAATGAATGATTATCTATTAAAGCAAGTGATATTGCTATCATTTGAGAAACTGTCTTAATCTTTCCCAACATACTTGCAGCTATTACGTTTCCCTCTCCGGCAGCTAACATTCTTATTCCTGAAACTATAAACTCTCTCGCTATTATAACAACGGGTATCCACGTTGGTGTTTTACCAACACTAACTAGCATTATAAGTGCTGTTATTACTAATAGTTTGTCTGCTATTGGATCTAAAAACTTTCCAAAATTAGTTACCAAATTGTTTTTTCTTGCTAAATATCCATCTAAAAAGTCTGTAAATGAAGCAATTAAAAATATTGCAAGTATTATTAAATTCTCAACCTTTATGCCTAACACTGTTGCCTCTATACCAAACAATGGCACTAAAAGCATAAATGGCACTAAAATAATTCTACAAAGAGTGATCTTATTAGGTAAATTCATTTCTACACATCTCCTTAAATTGAATGGATAATTTTCGTTACCTCACTCAAATTACTTTTCTTTCGCAATTAAATCATATTCTACTGCATTTTCAATAATAACATTTACAAAATCTCCAACTTGATGGCTTTTTTCAGCTTCAACAAACACCAAACCGTCTGTCTCAGGCACGTCCATATATGTACGTGCAATATAATATTTATCGTCATCGGTAATTCCATCAATCAAACATTCAAATTCTTTTCCTATTAAGCTATCATTGAAGTTCTTTGATATTCCTTGTTGCTCAGCCATTATAATATCTAATCTTTCTTGTTTTATCTTCTCGTCCATATGTCCGTCTAATTTAAGTGCAGGAGTACCATCTTCCATAGAATACTTAAACACACCTAATCTATTAAACTTTGTTTCTGCAACAAATTCTTTTAACTCATTAAACTCCTCTTTGGTTTCACCAGGGAAACCAACAATAAGCGACGTTCTTATAATAGCATCAGGAATTTCTTTTCTTATCTTCTTAATAACGTTTCTAATAGATTCTCCATCACCTTTTCTGCCCATTCTCTTTAAAACTCTATTTGAAATATGTTGAATTGGAATATCAAAATAATCGCATATATTATCATTTGCTTTTACCACATTTATAAGCTCGTCTGTTATCATTTCAGGATATGTATACAAAAATCTAATCCATTTAAAGTCAATCTTTGCAATCTCATTTAATAGTTCTGCAAATCTTGGCTCGCCATATAAATCTAAGCCATATCTTCCCGTGTCTTGCGCAATTATTATAATCTCTTTATATCCTTTTTCTCTAAGTTCTTTTGCCTCTTTTATAACGTCTTCAAACTCACGGCTCTTCAAAGGTCCTCTTATGTATGGAATTGCACAATATGTACAATAATTGCTACAACCATCAGCAATTCTCAAATATGCAAAATTCTCACCTGTTGTTATAACTCTATTATGCATATCTAACTTTTCAAACATTTTGCTGTATTCCTTAATAGGAATAAATAAATCTACTTCTGGCAATTCTTTTTTTAACTCTTCCATATATCTTTCAACCAAACAGCCAGTAACAACAAGCTTCTTACAATTTTGCTTTTTATACTCTGCCATCTCTAATATTGTATTTATTGCTTCTTGCTTAGCTGATTCGATGAATCCACAAGTATTTATAACGATTATATCTGCGTCTTCTGGATTGCTAACAACAACGTATCCCTCATCTTTGTAATGTGCAATCATCATCTCTGTATCAACCAAGTTTTTGCTACAACCAAGTGATATAAAACCTATTTTCATTTCTAATCCCCTTATCCTAATAACGCTTTTGCAAATTCTTGTGAGTCAAATTTTTGTAGATCATTTATTCCCTCACCAACTCCAATATATTTTACCGGTACATTAAGTTCAGAACAAATACCAATTACAACTCCACCCTTTGCTGTTCCATCTAACTTAGTCAAAATAATTCCTGTTATACTAGTTACTTCTGAAAACTCCTTTGCTTGAATAACAGCATTTTGACCAGAAGTACCGTCTAAAACTATCAAAGTTTCAATATCTGCATCTGGAACTTCTTTTAATACAGTACGGTTAATCTTTTCTAGTTCATTCATTAAATTCTTCTTCGTGTGTAATCTTCCAGCTGTGTCTACAATAACTATATCATAACCTTCTTCTTTTGCCTTTTTAGCAGCATCAAATGCGACCGAGGCAGGATCAGATCTTTCAGGTCTTTTCAATATATCAACACCCGCTCTCTCTGTCCAAACTTCTAATTGTTCTATTGCCGCAGCTCTAAAAGTATCAGCAGCTGCAACTAAAACCTTTTTGCCCTCTGCTTTAAATGCAGCAGCCATTTTACCTATTGATGTTGTTTTTCCAGCTCCATTAACGCCAACAACCAAAATAACAGCTGGCTTTGTATTTAATTTTAATGAATTATCGTTTTGTGAAAGTATCTCTGAAATTATATTGCATAACTCTTTTTTTACTTCTTCTGGGTCTTCTATTTTATCAGTTTTTATTTTATCTCTAAGCTTTGATATTATTTTTGTTGAAGTCTCAAAACCAACATCAGATAATATCAAGGCTTCCTCTAATTCTTCTAATAAATTCTCATCTACTTTTCTAAAATTCTTAAATACATTATTCACTTTCTCTGTAAATGATGCTTTTGTTTTCTCTAATCCTGCTTTTAGTTTATCAAAAAATGACATTTCAATTTCTTCCTTTCATATGTTACTTAAATTACTTTTTCAAAGCGTGGAAAGCCCCGTCTTCATAAACTCGTAAAGTGCCATCTTTATTTGCCACCACAAATCTATTATCCAGATTTTCCTTTTGTATTATTCTAGTCGGTGACGCAACTGCCACAGAATTATCAGGCATATCCATATATACAACAGCATTGGCACCAATTCTGCAATTATTACCAATAGTAACATTGCCTATAATCTTTGCTCCTGCACCAATGTAAACATTGTCTCCAATTTTAGGATTTCCTTGATTATTGCTATCCAATAACCTATCAGCTCCAATAGTTACGTGTTGAAATATTACAGCATTCTTGCCTATTTCAGTCATATCAGAAATAAACACGCCCATAAAACCGTGAGGCATATAAGGTTTATTTGCAAACTTGGCACGAATACCAACATAGCCACCCTCTTTATGTATGTAATGATCATAAACCGTAGCCAATATTCCACTCTCTTTTTTCTCTGCAACCAGCTTATTCTTTATATTCCAAATATTTTTATATTTTAAAAACACAAAGAAAGATAATATATCTTTAATAAAATCCTTCATATAATCACCACGAACATTATACTTCATTTTATCAATATTAACAAGACATAATTTTAAAGCCATTTCAACAACCAGTTTCTGTTCAGACTTGGCTCACGGCTAATATCCAGTTATTTTATATGCTAACTGGAATTTTTTGAATAAATTTAAACTTCTTTTTTACAATTTTCTATAATGCTTTTTATTTTTTCTACTAACTATCTTTTTATTGCTTTCTAGTCTGAGCAATAAAAAAAACACCTAGAATCTTTAAATAGACTCTAGGTTATATGAATGACTTAGAGCTTCAAAAGTTTTCTAAGCACCACTCAATACTTATCATATTCAATTATATGGTAATTATACATCATACCCCATTATTCTTAAAATATCATTTATATCAATAACAATTAACTTATTCTTTAATTTTTCTATTTCAGTATTTAGTGAACTTTCAAATTCTTTGTATTTTTCTTCATCAAGTAATACTTTCATAGACTTTATAATCATATACAAATTACACAAATATTGTTTTCTGTTATAATTTTTTTCAATATTTTTAAAACTAATATCATACTTGTTTCTGTAATTAAATAATCTATCTGAATGTGCTGAAATATTTCTAACCATAGTTAAATTTATTAAAATTTGCTTTAATAATTTATCAGACAATTTAAAATATTTACTTACTTTTTGTCTATCACTTTGCTTAAGTAAACTATAATATTTACTAATAGCTCCGAAAGTTAAAATTTTGGTTAAAACAAAGGGTGGGACAAAATTATATATATCTTTATAATGCTTAATAGCAAGATGTTTAATATAATTATCATCTATTTCTTTTTTTATCTTTATTATAAAATCATCTACTAATTCTTCATTAGCAGTTTCATCTAAATTTTCTAATTTCAAGTAATCTTCAACACCATACTTTTCTGCTAGAGTATTTGCCATAAGTGATTTTATTATAATTTCTATTTCTAAAATAAATTTTTTAAAAATAGCCTTTATGTTTTTATCAAATTCGTATAATGCAAATATTTCCTCAAAAGAAGTGTTTTCTTTATAATTATTATCAGTATCTTTAAAAACAAATTTGTACCCATTTATAACGGAATAATAAGAATATTTTTCTATGTTCTTCAAAGCTAATTTCCTATTATTTACAATTACATTTTTAGATATTAGGTAATCTATAAGTTCCTCATTAGTCTTGTATTCTTTCATTATACCTCCGAATAATATAAAAAATGACTCAAGGCTTCGAAAGTTTCTTGAGCACCACTCAATATATTTATAGCATAATTTTTAGCTGTTTTCAAGTATTTTTCATAAAAAGCTTGAAACTCAAAAGCCACCTCTTTTAGTTAAGGTGGCTTTATAGCTATATTTTATTTACCATAGATAATATTTCTTTCATTTTGACTATTATTGTGTTTTGTTTTTCGATTAACAAATCATATTGAGCTAGTTGCATAGATTTTGCAGAAATTAAATCGAGTATAGCCTCAATTTCATCTGATATTTTCTGCACATCAGATTCTAATGTGTTTTTTGCTTCTTGCAAAAATTCTAATAAATTTTTTAGCTCTATTATAGTCTCATCTGGTATATCAACTGAATTATTTGAAATGTTAATTTTTAAATTATTAACTTTGTCTGCTGCTTCAAGTATTCTTGTTTTAAGCTCGTTTTTTAAAGTTGTAATTTCTTTATTATTCTTCTTAATAATATCTACTTTTGCCTGTTTTGCAGTCATCATTTGTGCAAATTCTTCCATACTCATTTCTGGTATCTTGGTTGTTTCACTATTTGCAAGCACTGTGGTACAGCTTAAAGTAAGTATTATTAAAAGAAATATCATTATAAGCTTTTTCATTTTTGTACCTCGCTTTCTTCATCAGTTAAGCGAGACTCATCAACTGTTTGGACTTTATCAACAACATCTAAAAGTTCCATAAGCGTTTGATCTAGTTCTTTTAAAATTTCTTTCTTTTCCTTATTAGATATTTCATCATCAGAAGTCATTATCACTGGTGTTGTTGGATTTTTATTGTCATTTCCTGATGTGATGTTATTGTCACTAGGTTGTATAACTTGACTTTGATTATCCTCATCACCAGAAGCAATAATATCATCTCCCGAAACTTCGTCTCCGCTTGGCATATCTCCACTTTCTCTATCAATAATATCTATCTTGTCTGGTATTAAGTCTCCACTCGGTATTGTATGAATAAGTTCAAGGTGTGAATTTGAATTTTGTGCTAAGAAATCATTTTCACGCGTGAAATAATTAAACATTACCATTATTAAAATTACTACTAGCACTGTCATTAAAACCATTGTGATTATATCAAATTTCTTATTCATTCAAACTCACCTCCTAAATTTTATAATATAACTGTAACCGTAGTTCCTTTATTTACTTCACTTTCAATATTTACACTTCCATTATGCATATCGATAATAGTCTTTACAATGTTAAGTCCTAATCCTGCTCCAGAAGTAGCATTTCCATAATCATTTGCAGTGTAAAACTTATTAAATAAATATGAAATCTTATCTTTCTGGATACCTATTCCTGTATCTTTTACTGTTATTTTTGCTTTTCCATCTGATTTTTCAATTGTTAGTACAATTTTGCCTTTGTCTGTAAATTTAACTGAATTATTTAATATATTTATAAGAACTTGTCTTATTCTAGATTTGTCTGCATTTATTTCAATGTCTTTATCTTTCTCTTCTAAAATAAAGTCAAGATTTTTTTCTTTAACCATATCTTCTAGCTCAATATAAACATCGTGAACTAGATTATTTAAAACAAATGTTTCTTTATTTAACTTCATATTGCCCGATTCAAGTTTGGCAACATCAACTATATCTTTTGTTAATTCTTTAAGTCTATTAGCCTCTTCATAAGCAATAGACAAATATTTTTCTTCCTCATCTTTCGTTATTACTCCATCTAAAATTCCTTTTATGAAGCCAATAATCGAAGTTAATGGCGTTCTAAGCTCGTGAGAAACATTCGCAACAATTTCTTTTCTCATTTGCTCAGTATCTAATATTTCTTTTTTCATTTCATTAAACGAATCTGCAAGCATTTGAATTTCATCGCCTGTATCTAATTCAATATCAGGCACATTATGGCCTTTACCAATTTGCTTTGCGTACTCGCTTATTTCCTTAATTGGGTCAGATATATTTATTGAAACTCTTAATATTGCAAGAGTACCCATCAATATAACAATAACCACAACTGTTATAATCGTAAGTATTGCCTCTTTTAATAATTTATTTATTTCTGTGAATGGAGTAAACACCATAATTACGCCACTAATCTTATCTTCGTATTTAAGTGGCATTGCGGCATAAACAACCTCCTCGGAATCAGGTTCCAAAGATACAGACGTCATTCTTATAACTTCTGTTCCATCCATCGCACTTTTCATATCATTTCTTAATTGCTCATTAACATTTAGCACATCATTAGCAGATACCTGTTGAAGCACTGTGGCATCTGGATTTAGTATGTATATTTTAATATTAGAAATATAACCCATCGCATCAATCCAAGCAGTAAGCTCAGACTTAGTTATCTCATTATTGTAATAACGTTCCATCAAACTATTAGTTTTCACAGCTGCGTTTATTAAATTATCTTCTATTTGATTTGTAAATTCTTTATAAAAAAGTGAGGTACTAAAAAATGATATAATTATTACAACCACTAGAAATAACGTTAAATATGTCACAACCAACCTAGAATATATACCTTTAAACATATAAACTCCCTATTTTACTTCAAATTTGTATCCGACATTCCATATTGTCCTTATTTCCCATTTATTATTAGGACTACTTAACTTTTCTCTAATACTCTTTATGTGCACATCAACTGTCCTTGTGCCACCAAAATATTCATAGCCCCAAACTTTATCTAATAGTTGCTCTCTTGAAAACACTTGATTTTTATTTGATAAAAAGAAATATAGTAATTGTATCTCCTTAGGCTTTAAATCACTAACTATCTTGCCATCTAATTTAACTTCATACTTTTCCATATTAACAGAAATGTTGTCCACCACAAGCTCAGAACTTTCTAATTGTTCCTCTGATGTAGTTGGTTTTTCAGCTCTTCTAAGCAAAGCATTAACCCTTGCAACAACTTCCACAGGTTCAAATGGTTTAACAATATAATCGTCAGCACCAATATTTAGCCCCTGAACTTTATTTTCAGTTGTGTCCAAAGCTGTCAACATTATAATTGGAACATCTGTAAATTGCCTAATAAGCTTACAAGCTTCCCAGCCATTTATAATAGGCATCATTACATCTAATATTATTAAATTGGGGTTTTCACTCTTTGCTTTGCTTACAGCTTCACTGCCATCATACGCAAAAACAACATCAAACCCCTCTTTTTTCAAGTATAACTTTAACAATTCACATATATTTTTATCGTCATCAACAACCAATATTTTCTTAATAGTAACCACATCCTTCGTATAATGCTTGACGACTTGGAACACCACAAATTGAGCATTCCAAGTCATACGGCATTCTATATGCAATCTTCCCCCATCAAAAGAAGACGCTTAAAGATAATAACCAACACTGCGTTAATATATTTAATATTTTCAGAAATTGTTGACGTGCGAAATCAACAACACAAAAACATAAAATAATATAAATACTTATATCAAATATAGCTCATAGAGCAGATAAAGCCATATTTTCAAAGTATTTCACAAACGCAGCGCCCAATTACTAATCCGTGTATTATGATATAATGAACCTGTAAAAACATTTTTAATAATTTGTAAACTATATGTAAAATAGTTGGAAAATATTATATTTTTTGCCTTAAATGCTTAAAACTCTGTATAGAACTCGCCAAGCGCCTTAAATTTATAGCCTTGTTCTTGTAAAAATAAAATCTCTTTTTTAACTTTCTATTAACAGTTCTATATTTAGCGTATCTTCCGTAAATATCCCTTCCAAGGAATATAAAATTTACATTGCTGTTATATATTCTAGTTTTCTTGTTCATAGACAATTTTTCTTTATTAAGAAACTCTTCAATTTTTTTCAAGCACTCTTTCAAATACGTTTTCGACGGATGAAAGAGTAAGAAATCATCTTGATACCTAACATAATATTGAATTTTTAATTCTTCTTTTACAAAATGATCAAAGTCATTAAGATAAAAAACAGCTAAAATTTGAGAAGTCATATTACCTATACTAAGTCCGTCTTCATCACTATTTATAATATCATCTAGTATTTTCAGAGCCTCTTTATCTTTTATTCTTCTTTCAAGTTTCTCTTTTAGCCTTTGATGATCTATGCTTGCAAAATATTTTCTTATATCACATTTCAAAATATAATAATTACTATATTTCTTTTCCATTTCATTTCTGAAACTCAAATAATATTTAAGACCTTTTGAAGTGCCCATTCCAGGTCTACTAGCCACGTTTGTATCGATTAAGCAAGGCATAACAGCAGGCATTAAAATATGTCTTGCAATCAGGTGATTTATAAGTTTATCAAACATATTTTGACTAACTATTCTTCTTTGTTTTGGCTCATAAATCGTAAAAACATTATATGGTCCCGGTACATATGCCCTACTCTTCAAAGTATTATAAACTCTAAAAATATTTATACATTCATATTCTTTAAATCTACTCGCTTTTAATCTATTTCTAGTATTGCTACACACCTCGTTAAATGCAGATTGTATGTTTTTAAATTCATACATCGTTTCATATAAATTACCTATTCTTTTCATTCAAATCCCCCATTATAAAGAAAATTTTAAAATATTTCTCTTTATAATTTAAAATATCACAAAGATTATATATTTGTATACTCTTCGCTTTAATTAATATATTTTCGCATAAAAAAAGTAGCCTTTTTAAAAAGCTACTGAAAAAATAGTGCTAGAACTGCACTCCCTTTCGAGAATTAACCTACTAACAAATGCAGTCATCTACTTTTTGTTTATACTTAAACATATGTATATTTAAGTAAAGGACAATAGTCTGTTTCTAATTTTCTCACATATAACCATTAGTTATATATCCACAAGTTTTAGAAGCTACGGGACGAAGCCCCCACGAAGGCGTGTTCACGTTGCCAGTCGAATTGACTGAGTTGTTCCCGTTGACGTTGGTAGTATAAGCCGTGCGTAAGCCATAGTTGGCATTGGCATTCTCAGAGTTCAAGTTGACATACGGCGAAGCGAGCCTTCACAACTATACCCTATTTTAATTTAGAAAGCAAATATTAACTTCAAATAAACATTATCGCTAACAACTTTAAAATAAATCTTAATAATAAAATTTATATTTTAAAGTTATTTTTTTAAACGCTTAAATTTAAAATATTATTTACATTCTAAAACTAAAATCATTTTAACTAATAATTGGCGATTTTGTGGCATTTATCCAAGCAACTAAGTACCTAATGATAAGGTCCATTCTCTCACCAAATTTATAATACTTTTTATAATTTATTATTTGTTTATCTGCACAAATATTTATCAAAAAGTCTAACTGTTTTATAATAGCAATTGATCTTTCTATTAAATCCTTTCGCTTATTCATATCACTTGTAATATTAGCTTCATTTACAGAAAAAAGTAAATCATAGCCTCTCCTCTTGATTTCTTGTTTCAGCTCAATTTCCTTTTTAGGGAAGTTCACTAAATTATTGTCTATTGTAATAATGAATTCTTTTATTAACGTTATAATTTTAAATTTTTCATTTTTACTCATAAAGGATCTCTTCTATCTGATTTATTTTTTCCCTCATATCTTCGGAAGAAATATTACTGATAAGATGTTCATATATAGCATCAATTTTATTTTTTCTAGTTACATATTTATGTGCTTTTCCATAAATCACATCATATTGATTTTGGTCTTTAAAGCTTTCATCTTCAAGCACATCATAATCGCTAGCTTTGTCTAACACCATATAATCAACTTTTTTGTCTTCTAAAATTTTCTCAACTTTATTTAATGCAGCCTCTGGAAATCCAGCTGTATTCACGTTTTGTTCTACCTTTTTTAATTGGTAATTAAACAAAAACGAAAGTATATACGCATCTTTTCCGTATGCGTGGTAAAACTTGCCTATCCTCACCAAAAGTAATTTGTCAGGATGTATTTCTTTTGCATTTCTAATCATATTTGTAGTGCTCAATTTAAGTACATCTCCCATCTTTTTCTTTAATTTGTGTTACTTATTTTTGCATATAAAATTTATTTAATAACTATCCCCTTACATAGCATAAATAAACTTACAAGCAAAATTAGTATGTTTGTTGCTACTTATTTTTCTAAATTTAGTTTTTAATCTACTTACTGGTTTTATTTTAATTAGCTTTATTTATTTACCAACTACACTCAAAAAATCTACGTATAAATTTATATAGCTTTCTCTGCCTCTTAGCTTTGGTTTTATCATTCGAGGCAGAGTGCTTTGTGCAAGCAGACCAGAAGCCTGCTCGCACGCGTCCTATTTGATATTCCAAGCAGACGATGCTGTTTCTCCACCCTTGCCGGTTTCTTCCAAATTTAGGAGCTTAGAGCTTATAGAAACTACGGGACGAAGCCCCCACGAAGGCGTGCCCACGCCGCCAGTCGAATTGACTGAGCCGCTCCCGTCGACGTTGGTAGTATAAGCCGTGCGTAAGCCATAGTAGGCATTGGCATTCTCAGAGTACAAGTAGACATACGGC
>CAKPAA010000006.1 GCA_934132775.1 uncultured Clostridia bacterium
GGTAGTATAAGCCGTGCGTAAGCCATAGTTGGCATTGGCATTCTCAGAGTTCAAGTTGACATACGGCGAAGCGAGCCAGCCTCTGTTAGTCTCATCTCCTTTTAGTATATCGCCAATCTCCGCATTGGCACTACTTGGATTATAACCATAATATGTCCTTGTTATTAAAACTGGTTCATCTTTTGACTTTAATTCAATATAATCAGTTTCACTTGTTGATTTATGTGTTACTCCATTCTTGTCATCCCAATTATAGAATCTTGGGTACTCTACTCCACTTGCTAAACTTGCAGTATGTTTCTTAGCTGTGTAAGTATGTCCTCCTGCTGTCACATCTTTCAAATCGCTATCTGCTGTATCTGCTGGATACCAAGCGTATCTTAATAAATCTGTTGATGGTATATATCCACAGGCTTTGTCCAAGTCTTCTATTGTCATACTTCTTGCTGTTATTCCCTTTTCTGTATTTGAATATAACTTTTCACATATTCTATTAAGCTCACTTGCTCCATTTAGGAAGCCTGTTGCTCCTTTTATGGTAACGTTATTTACGTATCCATCTGTTGTTAGCATTATTTTGCCTGTGCTCTCATCAATGTACAAAATTCTCCAAGCCGTATTATCCTCTGTTGATAATTGTTGTGACATCGCACCTGTTTTACTTGCTAATGTTGTTACATTCTTCTTTGCTGGCACATAATTTACATATTGTCCGACTTCAATCTTGCTAAGAATCTCTTCAAATTCTTTCTTTGTCAAACCATCTTCTAACATTTCTTTTTTTATAATTTCTCCGTTTGCATCTGTTTCTATTGTTAACTCTTTACCAGCAACTGCAATTTTTAGTTCACCTTCTTGATCTAACAAACCTTCTGAAACTGTTTCCTTATCTCTTACGTTATATGTTCCCTCATTTTCGAATGGTGGCCAGATAAATACTTTTCCATCTCTTGTTACTGCATATGTTACTTCAACTTTTGACTTTGTTGGTGTGCTTACTTTCATTACTGGTAACTTAATTCCTATATCTGCTGTTTTTTCTATTATTGTGTAGTCTGGTATTCTTGACTTTGGCAATACATCAGCCTCTGTCGTACCTCCCTTTGCTACGTAATTATACGCCTGCTCATCTGTAACTTGTGAGCCCTTTGCAACCGAATCCCCCTTAAATTCTGTTGCTTTTTCTGTTATAGCATCTTGAACCTCTCCTAAATTTGACACAAACTTAGAATAGTCCGCCTTTCCAATAGTGCTCGTCGAACTATTAAACGCAATAGCTGCCATTATTAGTATTACTATAATTGTAATAACTAAGGCGATCAACGAAACACCTTTTTCACTTTTAAAAGTTAATTTCCCCATCATCTTTTAATCTTCCTTTCTAAAAATTTTTTTCAATACTAGGCAAAGAAAACCCAATACCAAATTTGTATTTAACATCTTAAAGATGTAAACACACAATACAAACAAGAAAAACAATATTACAAAAACCTAAAACCACTTGAAGCACTGCAAAGTAGCCCCCCTAAATGCGACTTCACAGCAAATAAACACAAAAAGACCAACCAAAGTTTAACCACATATTCGAGCCATAAAAAGTCGAAATAAATGCCTAAACTTCAGTTAGTCTACTAACTATCATCAATAATTTCTAGGACACCACAAACAACATTCGCAAAATTGCAAATGTCAACTCTTTTGTTCTTTAAATTTTTAATAGATATACCGTGTGTATTCACAGCCTCAAAAGCTTCAAGGTTTTTATTCATATCAAAATCTCCTCATTTGTTTTGTTCCTATGCAATTATTTTATCATACTACTTCATATTTGCAAGAGTTTATTTGTCGATATTTGTATTAGAATGTCAATAAATAAAAAAGTCACTCCAAACTTTCACTTATTTGAAAATATATAAATAAAAAATTCATCCAACTTGAAAAAGCTTCAAAACATCAAAGCCCCCATTCTTATTGAATGAGGGTTGCAAAAAAATCTAAGCTAAATAACTTTTGTAGGCAGTTCGCTATTTATAATTTTACATTTGCTACTTATTGTTTGTTATTTGTTATATTCTTATTTTTCTTCATATTTTCTGATTTTTAAAATAAAGATTATAATTTATTAGTCTCAATAATAAATAGTTAGTTATTGAATATTAAATTATTTCGACTAAAAATGATTACAATCTAAATTCATATGTTAATACTCTATCTTCCTCGGTCTTTTCTATACTAAAAGTTTTTGGAAATGTAATTGAAGTATCAAACTCTATTTCAAAATCTAACTTTTGATTAGGAGCAATTGAAAACGAAGCATTCTCAGCATTATAAACTCCATCCTTAGTTGATGTCATGCTAGCAGAAGAAATCTTAATATCTGACTTCGACTTGTTTTCTATGGTAATATCAAACAAACACTTATTAACAGTAACTTTGTAGCCATTTACTATGTAATTAACGTTCCTTTTTTTAATACTTTCGTCAACTTTTGAATAAGTAATAAAGTCATCTGGCGTTATAGTAGAATTTTTTTCACCAATAATTATCAAAAACGGCTGTGTAAGTTCATCTGAAAATTTTAATTTTATCATATACATATTTCTAGTTAAATTAACTAAACTTTCAACAGAATATGTTGAAAAATCAAGCTTGCTCATTTTCTCAACAAACTCTTCATAAGATACATACTCATTATACTCTGGTGTGTTATAACTATATGCTTTTTCATAATTTTTCTCGCGTAGCTCTTTTAAATATGGTCCAATAGTTTTTTCAATTATATATTTATAATCTAGCATAGTTATACTGCCGCCAGTATTTTTATCTCCTATTCTCTTCTCAATGCTATAATTTTCATCAAGAAAACTTGAAGATACCTTGAAAAAAATCAACGCAATCAGAGAAATTAGCATAATGATAAATAGTATAGTTAAAAATATTTTCTTTGCTTTCATCTAAAATTACATTCCTTTCTCTACTCAAAGTATTCCTCTTGTATTACAATTGTTTGACCACTTATTATGCTGCCACTATTATTCTTCAAAGCTACATCAATATATAAATCTTCTGCATATGCAATGCTTTCTCTATTTTTAATAATAAAATTAACTCTTGTCGTTTCAGCTGGTGCAAGTTTAATATTTAAAGAATCATTAGCTTCTGATTTATACATCTTTCTATCTGTTCTATAAATATACGTATCTTCAAAAGAACCTTCAATCGCTTTGTTACTTACATTTTTTACTTCAACAGAATAAACTTTATATCCAGAATACTTAACTTCATACAACATCTTAAAACTTATGTTATTATCTACATAATTACTAGTTGCATCACTTGTAGTCAATGAAATTATATTATCGAACATAACACTATAACTTCCATCAGAATTTTCGCTAATTACGATATCTTTAACACTCATAGATCCATTTCCTGAAACAGATATACTACAAGAATATTTGCCAAAACTTTCAACATAACTCATCAAAGAAGCTGTATCAAAGTTTCCAAAATAGCTGTCAATTTGAGCCTTTAAATCTTCCTCAGATTTAATTTGTTTAAAGTCTTTATATGTTGGATCTAGGAGACTATAAAGAGTTTTATAGTCTCCGCTTTTAATATAGTCCAAAACTTCTTTTACAGATTTATCAATAAATGAATCAGTAACATATTCTTGCGAAGCTTCATATGCAGCTTGTTCTTTTTTTAGTTCAAAACTGTTTTTAACGTGTTCTGTTACTTTTGCAGTTCCTCTAATTGCATTTTCAAGCAAAATCAAGATTACAACTATCATTAAAAATATTAAAATTCCTTTAATAATCTTCTTTTTATCCATTTATTTTCCTCCAATTTAGTTACTGGTTATCAGGAACCTGAGCTAACATATAATTAAGCACTCCATTTTGATATGGCGGAATTCCACTAGCAGACTTAGCACCATCGTCATAATGCAAGTTCGCAAAAGCAGCAAAAGTACTATGTACATTTTTACCGTGAGGTCCTTGGTTATACATCGCCGAAGCCGTTAAATATGTAATTAAAGTTTCTGGGGACATACCTAATCTTTTAGCAACTTTCTTCCATTCTGAACTTTGGGCCATATCTTTTATTTCTGCATAGCTTACAGCTTTATCATACTTGCCAGCATAAATTCCATTTATTATGTTTTTAATATAACTTGCAGCCGTCAAAGCATTTGTATATGGTGTTCTCATCATTGATATCATAGTTTCAGTATCAGTTATTCCCATACTTCTATATATACCAATAGCCGTCGATGGTAACAATTGCATTACGCCTTGAGCTCTTCTCAAATTCTTTAAACGTCCACCATAAGAGTATTGAAGTCCTGCTGCCTTAGCATCGCCTCTAGCCTTTCCCTTTGGAATTTCGTGTGATTCAATTCCAGGTTGGAATCCTGATTCTGCGTTTCCTGCAATACCCATAATAAATGTTGGATCTAAACCAGCCACAACAGCTGCCATATAAGTTGCTTTCATTCCAACATCCTTTGCATTACTTAAAGTACCGTACACAACATACATATTATAATAACAAACATAATGTATAGAAAAGTTATCAGTAGATGATATTCTTCCCAAGTTTCCGGCTTCAACTCCTGTTGGAAAACCGGCTGCACTTAAAATTGGGACTAACTTTTCTTCTATAACTTTAGCCATATTTTCATCGTAGTCACCACTCATTATATTGTCACCACTTGATATAATTCCCTTTGCTTTAAATGACTGTTGAAGTTGAACAAGGTCTGTTATCATTCCGCCTGGATACTTGTTGTCAGTTGTAAATACAGTCGTACTAACTGGTCCATCATAAAAACCAACTACAAGTGGATTTTCTATATCTGCAAATCTAAGCAATAGCCCAGCAGGAAGTTGTAACCTTTTTTGTGCTAATGCACTATTTATATCGAAAAATGCTGACTGAGCTCTAACGTCGTAACCACCGTAACCTTCCAAATCTATTCCTGGATCGGTCGCTTCTCCAAATGGTTCATAAGTTTTCTCTGCTGTTATTGATGCTGCACTTACTGCCATTTTAATGTCAGGAACAAGTGGCTCTATTGGTACGTTATTTCCCCATACTACACCAGCACCAGCATAACTAGATTCATCAGTTTGCACTGAAATTCCACCAACTCCAATGTTAGTCAAATTAACTTGTTCTGCACTAATTACTTCTGCTAAAATTCTTGTACTCGATTCAGGTAAATAATTAGAATTATTAGCACCACTACCAGAAAAATCTCCTGAGTCTGAATCATTTTGTGATGTGCTATCTTCTAGTAATTTCAATGAACATTGCCAATATTTAGGATCTAGTACCCCTTCTTTAATAATATATTTTTTGTTTTCGCCATCATTTTGTACATAGAAAAATGCACTTGCACTTACAGAGGTTGCAATATCCGATTCGTTAAAAACAACATATCTAGTTCCATCTCCACTTGTATAAAAAGCCGCTGAACGTAAGAAAGTAAGATCTCTGTTTCCTAGTTGTTGGCCATCTGAATATAACTCTTGTCCATCAGCAACATTTTGTAATAAAACAGTTCTCATTAAAGAATAATATTCTGAAGCTAAAATAGCATTCTTATTACCATTTGCATTTGTGCGTACTTCTAATGCTTTTTCTTGATTATAGAATGGACTAAATATAGGTGCAAAATATTTTGAAGGGCTCTGCATTTCTCCATTGACCTTAACTCCCATATGTAAGTGGTATCCACCACTGTTACCTGTTGTTCCTTCATAACCAACAATAGTTCCAGCTCCAACAATGTCACCAACTTGTACATTAGGCCATCTCTTCATATGAACGTAGTGAGTTGTAACTGTATAGTTATCACTTATTGTATGCAAAACATTTACACAGAAACCACTGTAACAGTTGTATTCAGCTTTTATTACAATTCCAGGCGCTGCTGAAACTAAAGGCGACATCTTTGAATATTCAGTTAATTCTGCATTTAGCTCCGATTCAGCAAATGAGTATTTCTTCGTAGTCGTTCTAAGGCTGTTTAAAAAGGCGTCGCTAGCTGTTAAGGTGTTTCCATTATTGATTTTTCTTCTTGCTTTCATTTGTTTCAAGGCATATGTATATACGTCGCCTGCTACTCCTGCTTCGTGTTTTAAAATTTTCTTTATAACTGCACGACCAGTCCAGTCAGCACCAGCGTGACCATTTTTAAATCCTCCTCCATAGAACTTGCCAGTTTCAAGAGCGTTCATCATGTAATACGTTCTAATATAAGGACTTCCGAATGGGAATAATCCATATACTGCTGCAACTCCTCTACTTGAATTTACGCATTCAGGATAACTTTGATAATCAACTACTTGCCAGTATATATTATCTTTCTTCGTTCTCATTCGTTTTTGTTCTGCCTGTGTCAGCGCATCTCCTTGTCCAGTTCCCTCAGCAGCGAGTCGCTCCGTCCAAAATGCCATCTGGGTTATTCCGTCATCAAAATCCCAAACGGAATCATCCAAATACATGTATGTATAGCCCGTTTTCAGTATTCCATCATTTTGCCTTATACACATAATAAGCTTATATAAGTCTCTCATAAAGGCATACGCCGTTTCAGAGCCCTCTGCATATTTCTCCCAAGCTAGTAGCATATTCATCGAATCAGATTCTTTTATTGCATACTTATCTACCGCTACATTAGAAAAATATTTACTAAACATTTTAACTCTGTATTGTGACTGCTCACTTATTTGAAATACTCTAACACCAAAACTAAAATATGAATGTGGTATAACATATCTATAATTATCAGGTACAAATGGATTTTGTACAATTTGAATGTTATACGATGTAGATTTTGCCCAGCTTTGTGCTTCTGTAACAAGCATTACAGACATTCTTTTTTGTGGCACATTCATCGTTAATGTAACTGTTTCTTCATCTATTGCAAATACACCTTTTTCTGGGAAGTCAGCAGCTAATTTATATTCCGGTTGTGTGCCATCTGCAAATCCTACTATTCTTACTCCAGTAATCTCAACATCTCCAATTATTTTTGCATTTTTTGGTAAATCACCTTTCACAACATCTTCAAGATCTGGTTTATTAGACTCAGCAATGCCATACACCTTATCTCTAAATTTTTCGTTATTATCCATCAAATCAGTTGATCTGCCTAAAATCGCTTCATTAAAATGTCCTCTTATACTGTCTTTTGCTTCGTCTTCAACACCTAAAATAGCAAAATAGTAGAATGGGAATTTTTGATGGTATCCCTCTAAATCACTTAATGGCTTACCTGCTACACTAGTTCCACCACCAGCTGCTGGTTTTTCTGCTACGCCACCTTCTTGAGTCCATTTGTACAAATAATTCGCAAACTTTCTCGTTTGACGATCCTGAACAAACATTTCTGCCGCCTTAATATTAGGATTGTCATTAAACTGGCTTTCTGCATTTTTTATAGCCTCTCTGAAGAAATAATCAGATAACGTGTCTCTTGCTTCTTCATTATCAGATACCTCCTCCCAGTTGTATTCAATATTGAAATCAGATGTTCCTATTCCCGATCCATAAACCGTTCTTGATCCACTAGAACCCAATGTATATGTTGTACTGTTCGAAGCCAAGTTGACTTTTTTGCCTAAAACTATGCACTTTGCTCCATTGTAAACAATAGTCTCGCCAACTGAATATTTTGTCCCTAAATCACCCTCTTCTTCGATAGTAAATGGTGCAATTAATATCTTGTCGTCATCAACCTTAAAGCTATTATCATCATTTTTTTCATTTTCATCATTTTTATCATCCTTACTTGTAGTGTTATTCTTCTTAGGAATCGTATATTGGTAACTATATGAATAATCAAATTCAACTTTAAGTTGATATTTTTGCAAAAATTCTGCATTCACTGATAAGAAATCTGTAACAACTGGAACGACTTCTTCAACTTCTGTTCCCGTTACTTCTGAATTTGTACAACCAGGTCCTAATTCTCCTTTGCTAGATAATGCTGCAAAGTCGTACATTTCGAAAACACTAAATCTATTTGATTGTAAGCCTGCCTGTCCAAATTTTAGAAAAGTTTGTTCATTTGTTGCAGCAAATGTTTTCATTTCGTCAGCCATTTCTGCATTGCCATCGCTGTCTCTTTTTATTTTACCATATTCATCATATTGAACTGATAGCACAGTTTCATCTCCTGCAGTCTCGCCATTTAAGCAATAATAATTATATATTGTCTTTATGTCCTGCATCATACTTTTTACTGCAAAACTATAAGAATCTTCTTCACCATCTTTTCCTAATTCATCAGAATCTTTTATTGTATACCAAGCCGTTAGCAAACTTGACTTCGGCATATACCTATCTATCAATTGTTCCAAAGGAAATTTATAAGCTGTAGAGCCACCGGTATTTGTGTAGTATAAAACTGGTGGAAATTCTTCATCTGCAATTGGCCAATTTTTAGAATCCGCATAGTTAGTTATAGAACCATCTAAGTTTAATTTTTCTCCATCGTCTCCCAGCTTAATTCTCATAACATCATTTGCAACATCAATGCTCTTAGGCAGATATGGATTAAACATATTAAGTAGCATATTAGCCTGCATAAGCTTTAAACTACCAATGTTTGATGAGTTAATTGCTACTCCAGAGTTTTCTGTATTAGTTGATTTGGCTCCTCCTTTTTCATATTGTTGTCTTATTGCATTTGTTGCTTCTTTTCCTTCTCCAATTTGTTTGTTATCTCCTACATTTTCAAAAGCATAATATCTATATTTATTTTCTTCTCTTAAAACTGTTATATATGGCACCAAGGAACCCGCACCATCTTCATACGGCTGTGATTTATATTCGTATGTCAATAGTGGTGGAAAACAACCTAAATCTCCTCCCATTGCTGTGTAACCAGTTCCTTCTAGCCCAACCTCTGCTGGACTCTTCAAACCAAATCTTGCAGAATTTTGACCTGCAATAACGGCTTTCATCCAGTTATCATGTGTAATTAAAGACATATCATACTCTACCTTTACAGGTAAATATGGCATATATTTAGGTGAAGCAGCTTTTGTACTTTTTGTGTTTCCACCATTTCCATTACTCTTACTAGTAGTATCTTTCTGAATTGGTCCAACAAACGTATCATCTTTTTCTTTTGATGTTGATGCACTCTTATCACCAGAAAATCCAACACCAGATTTTACGTTTACTACATCATATGAACTCTTATCTCCCGCAAGATACTTATTCTGCCCCTCATATATATACTCAGCCACATCAATGAGCACCGAATATTCATAAGCATGAAACTCTTGCCAATTTTTTTCACTTATAAAAGATGAGTAACCAGCATAACCAATAGAACCAACCAGTACCTCATAGTCAGCATCTGTTGAAATTCCTGCATACTCAACATTAAAATGTTTTGCTATGGCGTGCTGTGCTGTTCCTACAACTACAAGCATAACTAAAATTATAATCATAACAGATATAAGCGTCGATACGACGAAACCAACACCTGATAAAAAGAACTTGACTGTTTTTACGGCTCTTTTTATTGTTTTCTTAAATCCGTTATATACTTTTTTTATTCCATCTACGACACCATTTACTTGTTCCAAAAAACTCATAAGGTTCATACCTCCTCATTACACTTATTTTAATTTTACCTTAAAAAGCCCAAAGTATCAACAAAAAACTAAAAATATTCTGTGAATTTTTTCTTTTTGATTATATTTGTTTATTTTTGAGTAAATACTATTTTTCGAGGTGATTTTATGAATTTTGGTATAAGAACGGATTTAGCATTAGAAACACGTGAAATCTACAAAAAAGCACAAAACATCGAAGACGAAGTGCCTGGCGTTGAAACAATTATTGATGATTCAGATAGTGATTTTTTATTTACTCACGTAAAAATTGTATCTGATGAAGGAGCTTCTGCCCTTGGAAAACCTATTGGTGACTATATTACAATAGAGTCAAAATATATGAATGATGAAGTTGAAAATATTGATGAAAAGATAATCAAAAGAATGGCAAATGTTATTAAAGATATTTCACATATGGTAAAGAAAGATTCTGTTTTAGTTGTCGGGCTTGGAAATGAGGATGTAACTCCGGATGCTCTTGGCCCAAAAGTTGTTGATAGTTTGAGTATTACAAGACATCTTTTGCAATACGCTCCTGAACTTGTTGGCGAAAACACTAGGGCTGTTAGTGCTATTGTGCCTGGTGTGCTTGGCACAACTGGTATTGAAACTGGTGATATTATAAAAGGAATTGTAGAGAAAATAAATCCTGATTTTGTTATTGTGGTTGATGCTTTGGCAGCAAAAGATATGAATAGAATTAGTAGAACTATTCAAATAAGTAATACAGGAATAACACCTCGGTTCAGGTGTTAAAAATAATAGATTTTCTATAACTAAGGATTCTCTTGGCATTCCCGTTATAGCTATTGGAGTGCCAACAGTTGTGGGCGTGCCAACCATTGTAAATGAGGCTATTTCTTATGTTTCAGATAAGTTTCCTGATGTGAAAGAGCCTTTGGAAAATAAGAACTATATGCAAGAAATCCTTGAAAATAAAGACTTTGATTTTATGGTTACTCCTAATGATATTGACGATATAATAACAAATATATCTAACCTTGTAGCCGAAGGTATAAACACCGCACTACAAAATTAGATATTTTAAAATTATCCGCATATTACTCTTTCTAGGCCTATTTTTAAATCTATTAAACCCGTTTTAGAGTCTATATCAAGTTTTGCAAGTTCTTTTATCATTCTTACTAATTCATCTAGTTTAAAAGACCTTGCTTGACTTGTGTATTTATTAGCTGCATACGTTGATTTCGTTGCAAGCTCATCCATAACATTTTTATTTTCCATCATTGCTATTTTGGCAACTAGTAATGATTTAAAGTGTTTTGCTATCATTATTACAATTTTTTGAATTGGTTCTTTGTTTTCCAGTAAGTCGTTAAGCGATTTTAAAGCACCTTTAACGTTTTTATTTCCTAAACTATCAGTCAAATCAAATATAATAACGTCTGATGTTCTTATGCAAAGTAAATCTATTATTTCTTTATTTACAGTTTTAGCCTCCATCGCATAATCAATTAGTTTATCTATTTCATTTCTTAGTACAAGTTTATCTGTGCCAACTAAGTTTATTAAATAATTTATATCGTTGTTTGAAATTGTAACTTCATTTTCTTTAAAAATCTTTGTGCACCAAGTTAATAATTCATATTCTTTTTTCTTTTCACATACTATACATTTTCCGTATTTGTCTACAAGTTTGTATATTCTGCTTCTTTTTTGAAAATCTCCTAAAAAAACAACGCATACGTCTTCTAACGAAGATAGAGATTTTTCTAAGCTTTCAGTTAACCAATCATTTTTCTCTTCCACTTGTTCAGTATCGCTTTTTTCTTTTTTGTCTATTTTAACTATTATAAGTTTCTTTTCAAAGCCAAATGGATATGTGTTGATTTCATTTTCTAAACTGTTTATTCCATCTTTTTCTAGCGTTATGAAGTTAATTCCTTTTACAATTTGTCCAAAATCGTCTTTTATTTTTTCAAGTGCTTCTTGCTTTTCAAAAGCTTCATCACCCGTTATTAAATACAAATTATTTTCCATTAAAACCACTTTACCTTTACTTAAAATATCAATACGAATATAAATTTTATTTATGTATTATCAAGTAAGATGCCAAAATAGCAAAAATATTACATAATTTCCTTTGCGAATCTATAACTATGTGCGTGACATATTGCAATAGCTATTGCGTCCGTTGTATCATCTAGCTTTGGTACACTTTCTAAATTTAATATTGTTTTAACCATCATTTGTACTTGTTTTTTATCTGCTCGTCCATATCCAACAACACCTTGTTTTACTTGTAATGGCGTGTATTCGTATATTGGAATATTGTTCTTTGCAGCGATGATAAGCACTGCACCTCTTCCTTGTGCAACTCCTATTGCCGTTGTAGTGTTTCTATTAAAAAATAATTCTTCTATCGATATCGCATCTGGTTTATATTCATTTACTAAAAGTTGCATATCATCGTATATTTTTAAAAGTCTTTTTGGGAGTGGAACACCCGCTTTTGTCTCAATTGCTCCACTCTTTACCAATTCGAAATGATTTCCTGTGTAATCTAAAACTGCATATCCTGTTATCGCATAACCAGGGTCTATTCCTATTATTCTCATCTTGCACCTCTCATTTAATAGTTCAAAATAGCCATTGCAACACTCCAAGCCTGTGCAAATGCACCTTTTGGCATTCTTGGCTCTTCAGCATCATATATTTCAGTAATGCTACCTATACAGTCGTCTCTAAGCATCTTTTCAACATTTTCTAATTTTCTATAAACACCCTTATACCTTCTTGAAGCTGTAAAATAAAATTGTAAAAGCCAAGGCCACACCGTTCCTTGATGGTAGCTTACATCTCTGCTATAAACATCTCCATTGTAATATGGCTTATATTCTTTATCTTCTTTGTTTAAAGTTTTTAAACCTTGTTCTACATACAAATAATCCTCAACAACATCTATTACATCTTTTGCTTTTTCTGAATCAACTGGTGAATAATCTAATCCAATTGGTATTATTTGATTTGGTCTAATTTGATTGCTATATGGCTCTATCACATCATATAAGCCTTTTTCTGCATAAAACTTTTCAAAAGATTCTCTTACCTTTTCGCTCAATTCAGTATTATATTGTATCTCCAAGTCTCTTGAAAACTCCTCAAATATTTTTAATGCATTATACCAAAGAGCATTTATTTCAACAGCCTTTCCATTTCGTGGAGTTGGTACAATATCATCAACTTTTGCATCCATCCAAGTTAATTGAGTATGTTCATCACCGGCAGTTATAAGGCCATCGTTATTATCCATTTTTATTCCATAATCTGTTCCACTTTTATATGCTTCAATAATTGTCTTAACCGTTTCAAACAGTGAATTTATCGTATCTTTGTCGTTCGTATATTTATAATACTTATAAATTGCATCAATATACCAAAGTGAAGCATCAACTGTGTTATAAGCGCTTCCGCCATTCTCATCAATTAAGTTTGGAATGAGCCCATTTTTTAAATAATTTTTAAAACTAAATAATACTTCTTTTGCGTCTTTGAATCTATTTGTTTTTAATAAAATTCCTTCGAAAGCTATAAATGTATCTCTACCCCAATCTCCAAACCAAGGATATCCAGCGATTATTGTTTTTCTCTTTCCACGTGTAACCACAAAATTATCTGCTGCTATTATAAGTTCCTTTTCTGTCTCATTTCTTGCAGATGCCATTTTGCAAAGCTTTTCATACCTAACTATTTCTCCTCTGATTATTCCACTTGCATCAACTTTTTCTAAAAAGTTTTCTTTGCTATTTACTTCTGCAACAAACTCAATAATTTTTTCAGTGTTTCTAGGAATATCAACTATATAAGCTCCCGGCATATAATGATCTTCGTATGCTTCCAAGCCTCTTTCAGCTTCTATTTTATAAAACATATTCCTATAAAATGTTCTATCATATCTTTCAAAAAAGCCGTCGGATATATTCATATGAAGCTTTAAGCCATCTGAATTTAGTTCAACATTAACAGCTGTTTCTTGAACTTCCGAATTTAAAGAATAACAATTTCTAACCTTATGAAAATCTCTAAAATTAACAAAAGGTTGCATATTAAATCTAATTCCACTCTTGCCCGTTTTAATTTTATAAATTATTCCTATTTTATTTTCTCCATATTTCATTGCAATTGTTTTATTGACAACCACATCGTCAACTTTGTATTCAAATTCAGGCAAGAAATCACGTTCAAAACTTTCTTGACGTGTATATCCCTGCTCAATAAAGTTATTGCACTGATTTGTCGATATTGTATAATTCTTTCCATTCAAATCAATACTTTCATTTATCTTAGAAAGCACTAAGCACCTATCTCCGCTTTCTCCAATTGCAGCCACCAAAAGCCCGTGATACTTTCTAGTATTAAGTCCAATAACTGTGCTAGAAGCATATCCTCCAATACCGTTTGTGATAATCCACTCGTGTCTTGAAGCATCTTCAAAATTACTTAACTCTTCTTTTGTAATCTTCATAATTTTTTCTCCTATTTACGTTTTTTCTTTTTACCTGAAACTATCTTTATATCTCTAAATAAAATGCTTTTCTTTTTGTTTTTACCAGTCATCTTTTTTAGTTTAGACTTTGTTGTGTAGTATTCAATAGCTTTATCGCTATTTTCTAAGTCCATATTGTCGCAGAAAATCTTGAATATATTTTGAGCAAGTTTAAGAGGATTATGTCTAATGTTTCCTTTTTCGTCAACAACGGATAAATCATCAACTACAAGTCTAATTCCTTTGATATTGCTCTTATCAAGTTCAATTAAATCAACACCATCTTGATTTGCTCTTCTAACATATTCAGGCATAATATCGCTGTCTGAGAAAATACAATAATCAAATAAACCCTTGCCAGCGTGCTCGCAAATTGCATTTATGCAGTCTGATAAAGCGTATCCATCTGTTTGATTTTTCTCAGTCATAATATTAGAAACATAGATTTTTGTTGCGTTGCTCTTTCTTATTGCATCTGAAACTTCTCTAATTAAAAGTGTTGGAATTATGCCCATATACAAGCTTCCAGGTCCAATAATTATTACATCTGCTTCTTTTATACTCATTATAACGTCTTCGGCTGGCACACATCTGCTAGGAGACAAAAATACTCTTTCTATTTTTGTTTCTCTATTTTCAACCACCTCAGTTATATTTTTTCTTCCAATAGCTCTTGTTCCATCTTCTAAAACTGCTCCAACTGCAACTGTATCTAAGGTAACAGGTAATACACTACCTCTCATAGCCAAAATCTTTGACATATACTCAATTGTTTTTGACAAGTTGCCATCACACGTTCTTCCAAGCATATCAAAGAAAACGTCTCCTTGTTTTCTTCCAGTTAAAACACCATCTCTAACCTTAGTGCTAAAAAAGTCTTCCAAAACTTCTTCTTTGTTTGAAAGTGCTATCATAGCTTTTTTAACATCTTCAATTTGAAGTGGAATGCCTGTATCTCCACTTGTTCCAATAACGTTTACAACTGCTGTTATGTTATTAGAAAAAGCTTTTAATCCCTTTAAAATAGCTGCTAGTCCATCTCCGTCGCCAATGACAACAACCTTTGTGTTTTTATCTAGCATCTTTTTATCGAACAATAATTTTTTCAAATTTATATTTCTGCCATTAGGATTTGCATTCGCTTCTGCAATTGCTTGTAAAATTCTTTTTTGTGACATAACATAGCTCATAATAACTGCTGAAAAACCAATTACAAAGAAAATTCCATACATTATAAGCTCTTTTATATCAAGTTTGTCACTTGAAACAAACATAGCTATACTTGTGCTTACTAGCCCAACACCAACTAATAGCAATAAAAACCATCGCTTTAATTTAAGTCCTGAACTAAACCATTCAAATAAATTATTCATTTTATTCACCCTTTATTCTTCACCAATTATTTTTACTTCTGTCTCTAACTTTACACCAAACTTCTCGTAAACAGTATTTTGAATATGAGAAATTAAATTTAATATATCTTTTGCTGATGCATTATTGTTATTAACAACAAAACCAGCGTGTAAAGTTGAAACACTAGCACCACCAATAGTATATCCTTTTAAACCTGAATCTTCAATAAGTTTACCAGCAAAAAACCCTTCCGGCCTTTTGAAAGTGCTTCCCGCACTAGGCATATTTACAGGTTGTTTACTATTTCTAGCAGCCTTATATTCATTCATTTTTGCTTCAATTTCTGCTTTATCGCCAAATGAAAGCTTAATTTTAGAAGACAAAATTATGTACTCCTTATTTGTAAAAAAGCTTCTTCTATAATCAAACCCGTGTTCAGTTATTGTAAAAACATTTCCACCCTCATCAGCATATGAAGTCTCAAAAATAACGTTTTTCATTTCTCCACCATATGCGCCAGCGTTCATAGCAACAGCTCCACCTAGCGTTCCAGGTATTCCAGATGCAAATTCAAGACCAGTCAATGAATTTTCTTTGGCAACATTAGCAATCTTAGAAAGAAAAGCTCCGCTCTCAGCCGTTATAACATCATTTTCAACAGAAATATTATTTAATCTAACCGTTTGAATAACAAGACCTCTTATTCCTCCATCTCTAACAATTAAGTTGCTTCCATTTCCAATAATAGTCTTATTTACTGGCAATTTCAAACATTTAATAAGCTCTTCTTTTGAAGTTGGAGTAACTAGTATATCTGCTGGGCCACCAACTCTAAAAGTCGTATGATTTTTCATAGGTTCATTAACAAGTATATTCTTTTCATCTGTTATCATTTTCAAAGAGTTTAAAATCTCTTCCATAACTTTTACTCGCATCTTAAAAAGATGCACTCTCCTTTCATTTGGAATATTAGTCATATCTATAAAGCATTGCTGCACCAATAATTCCTGCATCATTTCCTAAGGTTGCAGATTTAATGTTTAAATCACAAGAATATCTGTTATACATTTTAGATATTATTTTTGCCTTAAGTTTATGCATAAAACTACCAGCGTAATCTGCCAAACCTCCACCAATTACAAGCATTTCAAGATCAAAAATATTTATAAAATTAGCAAGTCCATCTGCTAAATTTTCAAAGTACTCATCTAGAACTTTTTGCACACTTTGATTTCTTTCACTCAAATAAAAAATCTCATCCAAGGAATCCAGTTCTATCATCCTTTTAAGCGCAGACACAGAAGCATATTGCTCAAAACAGCCATTTCGTCCGCATCTGCATTTAAGTCCATCTCTCTCTATTATCATATGCCCAAGTTCACCTGCACATCCAGTACTGCCTGAATACAAATTTCCATTTATAATCATACCAGCACCAATACCTGTACCAACAGTCACAAGCGCATAATTAGAATAAAACTTTTTGTCACTAATTTCATATTCTGCAATCGTAGCACAATTTGCGTCATTAGACATATGAATAGGAATCGATGTTTTTATATAATCAGTAACATCAATATTGCTAAGTGGTAAATTACAAGTGTAATCAATATGTGTACCACTTGTAATTCCAGGTATTCCAATTCCAATAGACTTAATCCCAGCACTCTTTTTATTTTTGATAAAAGACTTTACAGGATTTAATATATCATCAACTGTTACCTCATCATTGGCATAATTAAAAATTTGTTTTTCTTTAATCACACCATTTTCATTTACAATTCCTATTCCTACGTGATTTCCACCAATATCAACACCTATATGCAAAAGGTATCACCCCATATCATTTGTATAATTTAAAGCTACTACTTTTTTAAAACCTTACAAATCCAAATTTAAGTTTTCTAACTTTTCATAAAACTATTTCAAACCTTCTAAAAGCCAGTTAGTGCTACAAGCATTAACTAACTTGTTTAGAAGTGGTCTTTCCTTTTCTCTTTTATCAATTTCAATATGTTGTTCAGGGTACTTATTTATATCATTTCGTGAATTTTCTATTCCTAATATTTCAATGTCTGTATAATACCATTTTAATATTTCATCATAACTAAAACCGTTAAGAGCCATACCAATTGCACCATTTTGACTCATTCCAACTCCGTGACCATAGCCTCTTCCAGTAAATATTATTTCGTCTTCATCAACTTCAACATCAAACCACTGACTTTTAAGCTTTGTAGCTCCTAAGGCTGTTCTTATAGAATTCTTTGTTAAAATCTTACTCCCATCTGTGCCTTTAATTTTTAGTTCAATAACTCTATCATTATCAGAATATTCAAGTATTTTGATAGACTTAAAATCGCCTATTTCAGGAAACTTATTTTCAATATCACTTATAGAGTAAACAGCCGTCCAAGAAGATTTATTATCAACTTCAATTTCATATTTATCTTCAACAGCTTTTAAATAAGGTACTTCTGAGTACCAAACATTTTCAGAAGACTCTGTCTGCCCACCACTTGTTGAGAAGAAATATGCACAAGCAACTTCATCATCATATGTAATTACTTGCCCACTAGTTTCATTTACAGCTTTCTTAACATTAGCGTTTATATTAGCATTATGATTATAAACTTGACTACTCGTGCTTGCTGTAACGTGAAACTCTGCATCTTCACCAGCTTTATTTATATTGTAAACGGCATAACTTCTAGAAGCAACAGCTTGTGCTTTAAGTGCATCTATTGGAACAGCTTCACTCTTCGACATCCCAGAAGCTTTATAGTTAACTCCCATTTCACTTTGAACAACACTATACAAATATGTATCAAGCTCAACCTCTTCAATTGTTCCATCACTTAATTTTACTCTTATGTATTCTGGCACATCAACACCAGCAAAAGTAACCGTGCTAAAAGCAATTACAAGTAATATTATACAAAAAAATTTCTTCATTAGTTCCTCCAAATCTATATTTGCTCCTTCAATTTCATATTTAAAATGTTCTTACTTCTATCAAAATATCAAACCGTACAAATATTTTTTATATGTGTGCTAAAAACTAGCAAGTCTTATACATTAAATCTAAATAAAACTACGTCTCCATCTTGCATAACGTATTCTTTTCCCTCAAATCTAACAAGTCCTTTCTCTTTTGCCTTTACAATAGAACCACATTCCATCAAATCCTTATAGCTTATAACCTCTGCCTTGATAAAGCCTCTCTCTATATCAGAGTGAATCTTTCCAGCAGCAGCAGGTGCTTTTGTTCCAATTTTAATCGTCCAAGCCCTAACCTCAGGTTCACCAGCAGTCAAGAAAGACATTAGCCCCAAAAGCTTATAGCTTGCTTTAATAAGCTTATCAAGGCCAGATTCGTCAATTCCCATAAGTTCGAGCATTTCATTTCTTTCATTATCTTCCAAAGTAGCAAGTTCTTCTTCAATCTTAACGCAAAGAGGAATTGCTTCACTATTATTCTTTAAAGCATACTCTTTAAGTTCATTAAAATGCTTATCATTATCAACATTTTTTAATTGCTCTTCTGATAAATTTCCAACATACATCATAGGCTTAGCAGTTAATAGATAAAGGTCAGACAATTGCTCTTGTTCCTCATCATTTAAAGCAACAGAACTTGCTAATTTACCTGCTTCCAATGCTTCCTTAATTCTAGTCAAAGCATCAACTTCTATTTGATGTTTTTTATCAGCTCTTGCCAACTTAACAGCCCTATCCATACGTTTTTCAAGAGTTTCCAAATCAGCAAAGATAAGCTCCATATTTATAGTTTCAATATCACGTACTGGATTTATAGAACCATCAACGTGAGTAATATTATCATCTTCAAAGCACCTTACAACTTGCACAATAGCATCAGTTTCTCTAATATGAGATAAAAACTTATTTCCTAATCCCTCACCCTTAGAAGCACCTTTAACAAGTCCAGCAATATCGACAAACTTAACAACAGCATGAGTAACCTTCTCAGGGTTATAAAGCTTTGCCAAATTATCTAATCTCTCATCAGGTACAGGAACAATTCCAACATTAGGTTCGATAGTGCAGAAAGGATAGTTTGCACATTCGGCACCAGCCTTAGTAATAGCATTAAAAAGTGTACTCTTTCCTACATTTGGTAGGCCAACAATTCCTATTTCCATTTCTAAAATCTCCTTATTTTTTTCTTCTAATAACGTATCCAGCTTTAACCTCAGCAGGAATTTTAAATTTAACTTTTTGCTCTTTAACACCTGGATTTACAGTAGTAATTTCTTCTCCTGTCTCAGCATCAAAAAGCTTGTCAATAACCATTTCAACTGGTTCAATCTTATCTGGCAAAACAATTTCTAATGAATCACCAACAGACAATTTGTTTCTAATTTCAACAGTAGAAATTCCGTTAATATCAGTAGAAACAACCATTCCACCAAATTCATAATTAGGATTATATTGTTTTCCCTCATAATCCTGAGTATCTTTATTTTCTTTATCATTAAAGAAAAATGTTGTTGTACCTCTTGTTCTAGCCTTATCAAGCTCTGCAAAATACTTTTCATAATTCCATTCTTCTGGATTCTTTTCGTAATCATCAAGAGCATGTCTATACGCGTGAACAACGTTAGCAAGATAAAACTCTGTTTTAAGCCTGCCCTCTATCTTTAAACTATCAACATTCAAATTAAAAAGCTCTGGAATTTCTTTTACTAAGCACATATCCTTTGAAGAAAAAATATAAGTGCCTTTTTCATCACATTCAACAGGTAAAAGTTCACCAGGCTTATTAACTTCTTCAACATAAAGATTATATGCCCATCTGCAAGGTTGAGCACAGTCTCCGTGATTAGCACTTCTGCCAGCCATATAATCACTCATATAGCATCTTCCAGAATAACTATAACAAATAGCACCGTGCACAAACATCTCAATATCTAGCCCATTAGGCTTGTTATCAGTAATATATTTAATTTCATCTTTGCTAAGCTCTCTTGCTAAAATAACCCTACTTGCGCCATTCTTGTACCAAAAGTTGCAAGCGTGCAAACTAGTAACATTAGCCTGTGTGCTAATATGTACTTCTGTATTAGGTGCATATTCCTTTATAACATCAACAATACCACCATCAGAAACAATAATTCCATCAACGCCAATTTCATCTAAATGCTTAGCTTCCTCTTTTATAAGGTCATATTCATTATCCCTAGCATAAATATTCATCGCAACATAAACTTTTTTATTCAATGAATGAGCTAACCTAACAGTGTTGATAAGATCATCAAATTGCATTGTAGTCCTTGTCCTAAGTGAAAGTTTTGTAGTGCCCGCATAAACAGCATCAGCACCATATAAAAAAGCGATTTTAGCCTTTTCAAAAGTACCTGCTGGTGCAAGCAATTCTGGTTTTTTCATTATATCTCCTCCTAATTATCTAATAACTTTACAAATCATCAAACCGTCTCCAATATCGTGTAAAGAAGACTCTAAATTTTTGTTTTCCATAACAATATCAATAAAACTTCTAAGCTTATTCACAGCAGTCCTTTGTTTATGTTTGTTATAATCACCTAAAACCATTCCTTTATAAAGCACATTATCAGCAATTATATATCCACCAACTTTGCAAAGCCTCAACGCATGTTCAAAAAATTCAACATACTTTCCCTTAGAAGCGTCAATAAACACAACATCATACTTTTCGTTAAGATAAGGCAAAATATCAAGTGCATCACCCTCAAGCACCCTAATCTTATCTTCAACCCCAACTCTTTTAATATTTTCAAGAGCTTGTTCCACTCTTAAACTTTCAATTTCTATCGTATCAATTCTACCATCACTTGCTAAATACTTTGAAAAGCAAATAGACGAAAAGCCAATTGCAGTGCCTATTTCAAGTATTCTGTGTGGCTTTATATCTTTTAAAATATTTGAAATAAACTCTAACGAATCATCTAATAAAATAGGAATTTTATTGTCTCTGCCATACTTTTCAATGTCTTTAAGCAATTCATAATTTGCCATCTCAAAACCTCCCGAACGAATTATATCATAAAAAGGAATAAAAAAATATATAAAAATAAAAAAAATCAAAGAAGGATAACAACCATCTCTAAATAAATTATCACAAGTGTCAAGCCAAACCTGCTTAAATAAAAAAATCCATTCCACGTTAAAATAAAATTAACATAGAACGGATTTACTTTTAACTAATTTATACTATCTCTCTACCTAGACAATTCTGGATCTTGCATTGTTTCTTTTTCATCAAAATACTCAACTGTGCCGTCATTTACGCAATATAAAGCCAATTTAGAGTCTCTATCTTTATGTCCACACCCTGCATCTATTCTTACGAAGCCTCTTTTACTATCTATTAAGATTTTTCCTAATTGGGGATCATGTCCACAAATTGTTGTAAAGCCTTCTGTTTTTGCCAGCTCGTATGTGCTTCCTTCTCTTTCCTGTAACATAAACGTATATTGGTTCTCAGTTAATTCTGTGATTTTATAACCATTTCGTGATTGCTTCATTCGACGTATCAATTGAGGATCTTTTGGTGGCACAGAATGTACAAATAAATAATCTTTACCATCAATATTTTTAGGTAATACAACATACGAATTCAATAAAAAATTATATATATCGCGTCGTTCCTTTAAAGTTTTAATTCGTCCCCCTGGTACAAAATCAGAAAATGTGTCCTCTCCTTTATTCGATCTTATCCAAATGTCTATATTTTTCGCTTCTATCTCTGTTAACCCTTTTTCTTTAATCATTTCTTGATAAGCAACATCATACGGTGCAAATCTTTCTTCAACAACTTTTAGCTTTTCCGACTTACGATCCACACACCATCTGTATAGTTGATAAAGAGCATTTCTATTATAAATAATCCAAACATCTTCTGGTTTCAGCCTTTTCGTTAGCATAGTAGTAACTGTTTCTATGAATTGCATTTCGTGATTTCCCAACAAAAAAGTAATTTTTGGATTAGTCTGCTCATTTTGTTTTCTTTTCATAATATCTTGAAGTATTCGAATACCACCATTTCCTCTATCTATGACGTCTCCTAAAATAATTAAATGATCTTGTGGTGTCATTTTTTTCATTACTTCCATATATGATCCATACATTCCGTGAATGTCTCCAATTACGTATGTTTTGCCATTCTTACAATTAGAATTCTTCGTATTCTGAAACATTCTTTCTTTTTCTTCAACCTGTAACTTTATGTTAGATAAGTTTTCATCAAAATTTTGTTGGCCTGTTTTTCCATTTGCTTGTACTATATAGCGATTAGCTGAATATTCTTTTTTACCAAATTCTCCACCTAAATAAATATAATCATCTCGACCTTCTTTATTCATTAACCCTTCTTCACCTATCAATCTTTCAATAAAAAAATTATCAATACGTTTCTTACCACACACTTTCTCCAATTCTGTAGAGTCGTTAGTATTGTATCTAGAAAAAGTTTCTTTTTCGCAGAAAACTCTTATTGTTCTAATATCTCCTGTTTTCATTAAAAACTGTACATAATACATATCATATTTATCCAAATAAATATGACTATTCAACACTCTTGCGGCCTTAGCTTCTTCTCTTATTATATAACTCATAAAAATTCCCCCATTACAACCCAAATAACACCTATTCTTATTATACCACGACTTTACATAAAATTCTACAATAAGAACCAAAAATGCAACGTGAAACTAAAAAAATTCAAAGAGTTTTCAGTATCTCTTTGAATTTTTTTATTTGACTTTTGGTATATTTCTTATTAAAATAAACATAGATAAAGGAAAACCGCATAAGCGGTAGACCTTAGTTGTTTATTTTAAAATAACCACTCTGTGGTTATTTTTTATTGTTCCTAATTTATATTTTTATTTTTCCTCCACCAAGTACTATGTCTCCTACGTAGAATACTGCTGATTGTCCTGGGGTTACTGCTCTTTGCGGCTCGTCAAATTTAACCACTATTTTGTCATCAATTTGTTTTATCTTTGCTTTTGCAACTTTTGAAGAATATCTTGTTTTTACTTCAACGTCCATCCATTCTGGAATTTCATCAACTAAAATTAAATTTATTTCTTGGACTTCTATTTCACTTTTATATAATTCTTTTTCTTCTCCAACTATTACTTCATTTTTTGCACTATTAAAGCCTACAACAAATAATGGAACTGGATTAGAAATTCCAAGACCTTTTCTTTGACCTATCGTATAATTATATAGTCCTGTGTGTTTTCCTAATACTTTGCCCTCGGTATTTATAATGTTACCTTCTTTTGGCTTTATATCAGAATTATTTTCTAAGAATTTTTTATAATTTCCATCTGGCACAAAGCAGATATCCTCGCTATCCGGCTTATTTGCCACTTTTAAATTATTGTCTCTTGCTATTTTTCTTATCTCTTCTTTTTCCTCATACTCTGCAAGCGGAAACAACACGTGTTCAACTAGCTCTTTTGGAATATTCCATAAAACATAACTTTGGTCTTTTTTTAGTGAGTTAGATTTTTTTAGCACCCATCTCCCATATTCTTCACTATACTCCGTTTTTGCATAGTGACCTGTCGCAATATATTCACAGCCCATTTCTTTGGCTTTTTCATACATATATCCAAATTTCATATATTTGTTACATTCTATACAAGGGTTTGGCGTTCTACAATTTGCATAGCAAGCTATAAAATCATCTATTACATATTTTCTAAATTCGTCTTTATAATTGAACGTAAAATGAGGTATTCCTAGTTGATTGCACACGTTCTTTGCATCTATGTATGTGTCTATGTTGCAACAGCTACTGCCAGCAAATAATTCGAGAGTTGCACCAATCACATCATATCCCGCATTTTTAAGAAGAAGCGCAGCAACAGAACTATCAACTCCGCCACTCATTCCAAGCATTACTCTTTTATTTTCCATCTATTTCTCCTCGTCCCCAGCTAACATATCTTCTATTGTGTGCCACGCAAGTAATGCACATTTAACCCTAGCTGGCATATTAGATATATTTCTAAAAGCAATAGCATCTTCTAGTTTTTTTAGTTGTTCTTCATCCGTTGTCTCTCTTTTTATCATCTCAATAAATGTTCTTACTATATCTTTTGCCTCTTCAACGGTTTTTCCTCTTAAAGTGTCTATCATTATTGATGTTGATGCTTGTGAAATAGCACAACCGTGACCTGTAAATGCTAAGTCTTCTATCACATTATCTTTAAGTTTTATTTCTAGCTTTATCTCGTCACCGCAGTTTGGATTATGCCCCATTCTAGAACAGGTAGCGCCATCAAGTTCTTTTTTGTTATATGAATTCATACTATGTTCCATTATTAAATCGTTATAAACATCTGTAAGTTCGTCCATATTATTCCTTTCCTATTTCTTGATATATTTTTCAAACATATTATATGCTTTATTTAAAGCCTTAACAAGTCTATCAACATCTTCCTTAGTATTATAAAAATAAAAACTAGCTCTGCAAGTTGAATCTATTCCTAGTGACCTTAAAAGTGGTTGTGCACAATGATTTCCAGAACGCACACACACATTTTCCGAATCTAATATACTTGCAACATCGTGTGGATGGACGCCTTTTATGTTAAAAGAAATGACAGCAGAGTGATTTTCTCTATTTGGTGTAACATAAAGTGTCAAAAAATCAAGCTTTGAAAGTTCGTCAAGTGCATAATTAACAACCTCTTTCTCTACTCTTTCAATTTCATCATAACCAATTTTATTCAAATAATCTATCGCTGCTCCTAAACCAACAACTCCACCAACATTTTGAGTGCCAGCCTCAAATTTGTTTGGAAGTGGTGCAAAGGTTGTATCTTGTTCATAAACGTATTCTATCATATCACCGCCCATTAAAAACGGAGTCATTTTATTCAAAATTTCTTTCTTGCCATATAAAACTCCAATTCCAAGCGGTGCAAGCATTTTGTGACCCGAAAAGACTAAGAAATCTGCATCCAAATCTCTAACATCTATCTTCATATGAGGAATGCTTTGAGATGCGTCAACTAGTACCTTTGCTCCTTTTTTATGTGCATATTTAATTATGTGCTTAATATCATTTATCGTTCCTATCACATTAGAAACGTGGGTAATAGCAACAATTTTCGTTTTATCTGTAATCTTACTTTCAATTTCTTCACGTGTAAGTTCGAATTTATCATCTATATACATATATTTTAAAGTGCTACCAGTCTTTTTAGTAACCATTTGCCAAGGTACTAAATTAGAGTGATGTTCCATTATAGATAAAACCACTTCATCACCTTGTTTTAGATTATCTAATCCATACGAGTACGCAACCAAATTCAAACTCTCGCTTGCATTTTTAGAAAAAATAATCTCCTCAGCAGACTTTGCATTTATAAACTTTGCTACTTTTGCCCTCGTCTCTTCGTACAAAGCAGTAGCTTCAATGCTTAAACCATATGCCCCCCTATGTGGATTTGCATTGCAAGTCTCATAATATTCACTTACTTTATCTATTACGTATTGTGGCTTTTGTGTTGTCGCGCCACTGTCTAAATACGCAATATCACGATTTTTAAATATCGGAAAATCTTTTCTTATTTCATTAACGTCCATATTAAAAATTCCTCTAATCTAATTTTTTATCAATTATTTCAATTATTTCATTTTTCAAATCGTTATCTGTTATTCTGTCAATAATCGTAACAAAATTTGACTTTACTAATAATTTTACAGCCTCTTTATAGCTTAGACCTCTACTCATAATATAGAAAAGCACTTGATTATCTACCTTTCCAGAAGCAGTAGAATGGTTACCCTCAACATCGTCTTCGCTACATAAAAGCATTGGAAGTGCTATTGATTTAGCATTATCTGAAAGCAACATACAAAATTCATTTTCGTCACCCTTAGCTTTTTTACAGCCTTTTTTGAAATCAATAGTTCCTTTAAAATTCTTCTTAGCTTTTCCAGAAAGCGCACCCTGTACATCAATGTCTATGTTAGTCTTCTTTCCATAAAGTTCAGCAATATAGTTTATATCCTTAACCTGCTCTCCTGTTCCAAGATAAACAGTTTTTAAGTCGTTTTTAGAGTTATCTCCAACAATGTTAGAGTAGTAATTACTAACACTTGTTTTTGCCCCTATATCAATAATAGTGTAATTAACATTTGAATTTTCATTCAATACATTTTCAATTGCTTCAAAATTTGCCGAATCTTCATTCAAAAAATTAACCAAATTAACATTTACATTGGAACTAGCATTTGCAATAAGTTTAAGAGCCCCACTATGAAAGCATCTTTCTAAGCAACTTGACTTATATTCAATTGTAATTGTAGCATTTCCATTTGCCTCGATTAAAAGTTCATCAATCAAATTTAAGTTATTCTTATCGAAGTTAAATAAAATTTTAACATCGTCGCCATCTTTTAATTCGATTTTACCTTTATAATTAGCCTTAGAATAATCTAATCCAACTCCATAAACAAATTTCAAATCTTCATTTAGAAGAGCTACATCACTAGATACGCAAGCATTAGAAAATTTGCTCAAATTTTCAGGTATAATCACATCTAATTTTATATTGTTTATATTAAAATTCTTTGATGTTCTAACTGGTGTATTATTAAATTCCATATCTAACCTATGCTCCCTTCTAATTCAAGATTTATCAAGTTATTCATTTCAACGGCATACTCAACTGGAAGCTCCTTAGAAACAGGGTATGCAAAACCTCTGACAATCATAGCTTTCGCATCTTCTTCTGAAAGTCCTCTACTCATTAAATAAAAAATTTCTTTATCACTAATCTTACCAATTTTAGCTTCGTGCGAAAACTCAACTTCGTCAGTTCTAATATCGTTTACAGGGATAGTATCAGAACGTGAAATATCATCAAGCATCAAAGATTCACAACTTACGCTGCACTTAGAATTTTTAGCATTTTCAGAAACTCTAACTAAAGCTCTGTAAGTGCACGCACCACCATTTTTAGAAAGTGATTTTGAATTTACAACCGAAGAAGTATTAGGCGCATTGTGAATAACTTTAAAACCAGTATCAAGATTTTGCCCTTTTCCCGCGAAAGTAATTCCTGTATATTCAGTCTTTGCGCCATCTCCATTTAAAATACTCATAGGATAAAGCATTGAAACCTTTGAACCAAAAGAACCGGTAACCCAGTCTATCTGTGCATTCTTGCCAACAATTGCTTTCTTAGTGTTCAAATTCATCATATTTTTAGACCAATTTTCAATTGTTGAATATCTCAAATATGCATTATCTTTAACATACAATTCAACACAACCAGCGTGTAAATTAACTTTATTATACTTTGGAGCCGAACATCCTTCAATAAAATGAAGACTTGCCCCCTCATCAACTATTATAAGTGTATGTTCAAATTGGCCTGATTCAGGCGAATTTAGCCTAAAATATGATTGAAGCGGAATATCCAACTTAACGCCTTTTGGCACATAAACAAAAGAGCCACCAGACCAAACCGCAGCGTGAAGTGCCACAAACTTGTGGTCACTGATAGGCACGCACTTCATAAAATGTTCCTTAACCATATCTGGATACTCTCTAACAGCAGTCTCCATATCAGTATAAATAACACCTTGTTTCAATAATTCCTCTTTCATACTGTGATAAACAACTTCTGAATCATATTGTGCGCCAACGCCACCCAAAGACTTCTTTTCAGCATCAGGAATACCAAGTTTGTCAAACGTACTCTTTATATCCTCTGGTACATCATCCCAACTAGAATTAAGCTTAGACTTAGGCTTAACGTAAGTTGCAATGTCATCCATTTTAAGTTCAGAAAGGTCAGGTCCCCAAGTTGGAAGTTCAAGCTTATTATACATCTCCAAAGCATCAAGCCTTATCTTTCTCATCCAGTCAGGATCATTTTTTTGTCTAGAAATTTCTTCAACAATCTCTCTATTCAAGCCCTTCTTCATCTTAAATTCATAGTCATCTTTATTTTTAAAATCATAAATGTTTCTATCAATTTCTTCAACATTAGTCTTCATACCATTTACCTGCTTCCTTATATTTTCCAAAGCCATTCTCATCAATTTCATTAACAAGTTCAGCAGTGCCTGTTTTCACAATCTTGCCGTCAACCAAAATATGAACATAATCAACTTTTAAGCTTTCCAAGATTCTCATATTATGAGTAATAATCAAAACAGCATTTTCAGAATTTTTATACATTTCAATACCCTTTGAAACAGCCTTAACAGCATCAACATCAAGGCCCGAATCAGTCTCGTCCAAAATAGCCAACTTAGGATTTAAAACAAGCATTTGCAAAATCTCATTCTTCTTCTTTTCTCCACCTGAAAAGCCAACGTTTAAATTTCTATCAATAAGCTTAGAATTCATATTAAGCTCGTCCATATATTTCTTTACAGTATCTTTAAGCTCAAAAACTTTAACAGGCTTATCTTCAATCTTATTTTTAGCAACTTTCAAAAAGTTAAAAGTCGAAATGCCAGGAATTTCTTCAGGTGACTGAAAAGACATAAAAATACCCTTCTTAGCAATTTTATCAGTAGAAAGATTACTAATATCTTCACCATCAAAATTAACAGTACCACTAACTTTTTTATATTCTGGATTGTTTAAAATAACATTTGCCAAAGTAGATTTACCAGCCCCATTAGGCCCCATAATAACGTGAATTTCGCCCTTTCCAATATTCAAATTAAGGCCATTTAAAATCTCTTTTTCACCTGCAACAACATGCAAATCACTAATCCCTAATAACTTATTCATAAAAACTCCTTTAACATCTATCTCTTTTTAATACTTATATTTTCCCATATTTTACGATTTTTACTACTAAAAACCTGCTTTTCATAGTATTTCGGTAGTAATTATAATATCTAATTCATACTTTGTCAATAGGAATTGAAATAGCAAAAAAAACAAACAAGTGTAAAAACCATATTGACACATTATGTAAATGGTGATATACTAAGCGTACCAAATAGAAAAGGAGTGAATCTATGTGAGGATTCGGATTCGGGCCTCTAGGAAACATCAGAACAGTAGCATCTTTGGTGAAGATGTGAAGATGCTGAAAAACGCCTGCAAGCACATTGCTGAGTACTATTTGCTTGGTGATGAAGACATCGATTCAGAGTCAACCAAACCAACATATGAGGATGCTTATATGTTGGCAAGGAGCGACAACTGGATTGGTAGCATCGAGGAAGCCTACCAGACGTTGCTCAGCATTTGGCGTGCTCGTGAGCCTCGAGAGGTCGAAAAAGAAAACGCACTTAGAGAAGAACAATTCTCGATGTGCGAGGATGCATTCGACGTCATCAAGGAACTCGAACGTGCACACAACGTTCAGGTTAAATGGGGTGGTATTTCAGACCCCGGAAACTGGTTCCTGAACGACACAGGTGGGAATCGAATCGGTCGCATTACCGTCGATTCCTAAAACACAACAACCACAGATTTTTTAATCTGTGGTTGTTATCTTTACTGCACAAAGTGATTATAACAAAATTAAACTTTTAATATAAATTATTTAATACCATCACTATTGTTGTTGATTTTCACTTATTACTTCTGCACTTTCAGTTTTTCCTGCTTTTTGATATTCATCTTTATTGAAACCTAAAATCATTAGGAATATTGGTTGCATAAAGAATAACCCTGTTGCAAATGCTCCACCGTGTCCAAAAGCTTTAGACAAACCATCACAGAATTTGCAATTAACGGCTATAAAATATATTAAATATATTAAATACAACAATGCCGTTATTATTCCTAAAATTCCACTTGATGTAGCAGCTGCAATACTACCTAAAACAATAGATAATACAACTACAATTGCAGTAGCAACTACAAGTTCTATAAAATTTCTGCCAGCAATTTTCCAAAGAATATAAGCATTATAAAAAGGAATAAGACTCTTCCATCCCTCTTCGCCTGCTTTTTCAAAAATCTTCCACTGTCCAATAACTAATGCAACATAAAAAAGTGTTGCAAACGTACTGTTTCCACCTAAAAACATTCCCATTAAATTTGAGCCATCGATCATAAAATTCTCCCCCTTAATATCTTTTGTTATAAACACATTTTAATTTTATATAAACTGAAACTTCTTGTCAATATTTGGCGAAAGATTAAATTAGGCTTTTCTAAAATTTATACTTCCAGTTCATCTAGCAGTTGCTTGTCCAGCGATGACTCATCCGGTCGTTGCTCTGGTGGTAGCGGGGGTAACTCTTGGTAATATACTTTTAACCACATAAATAGCAAAGGCGAAAACTAAAAGTAGTTTTCGCCTTTATAACATTATTTTTTTCTACGTTCAGCGATTTGAAAAAGGACAAGACTCGTCCATACTCCAATATCAAAGAAACAAAAATTCATTTAGCCAAAATAGTTCTATGCTGCACTAAAGCAAATAGTAAATTTTCTTCCATCAAAAAGATCTGGAGGAATTACAAGTTTAATTGGTATATGACTTATACTCTTATACTCCGCAATACTGTTTCTGTCATCTTCTCCATTTGGCCTCAAAACAGCATTGCTTATTTTTTCCCTTGCATCACTGCATTTTTTCAGACTGCCGACAGCCTCTTTACCACTACTTGTGGAATTATCGCAATGGACAGAAACTGGCTTTGCTCTTTCAGAAATCTTTTCACAAGCTGCAGGAACAGCAATTGAACTAGTCACTTTCTCTTTACGAAGTCTCCTATGATGCCTACAAAGAGTCTGATTTTCAGTATTAGTCTTTTCAGACATTTCCTGTGTGGAAAGATCGGTAACCGTTTGCATATTTTCATTCTTTTCATGAGCATCATCATAAGATTTAGAAATAACAGATTGCCCTTCTTCTACTTTCTCACTAGGTTCTACCTTCTCACAATGATTTTCAAAAGTGGCAATATCTTCAAAACTAATGTGACGAACATATCTACGGCGTTTAGGCAAATCTATTGCATCAACTACATTTGTAGCACTTTTCAAATTACATTCCGAAGGACTTTTAGGAGTATTAATACACATTATTCCAACTTCATCCTTAAAGAGTTCATCGGGTTTCATATTATCTTCATATTCTTCTTCATCTTCAACGTCATCTTCGACACCATAAATTTCTCTTCTAATTTTTCTCATTTTCATCTTTAAAAGAAAAGATTTTACGTCTAATCCTTCAAAAAGCATATACATGCTGGTAGCAAAAAGATACAATGTGCCTAAATTAAGAACGAAAGCATACTTATCAGACAAATTGATAGCCGTAGAAATCCACATCATCATCGCGCAATAAAGCAACATGGAAACAGCAAAAATAGATTCCTTTTTATTATTACTCATAAATATCATTTCTCCTATTTTTATTAACAATTCTTAGTTAATGCTTCTGACAACCAAAGTTTTATTACTTTTTTAAATAGGTTTTATAGTCTATTGTGAAATCGATATATATTTTTAAAATCCGCATCAGTCCATCTCTAATAAAAAATACAAACAGTAAGGTTAAATCTATATAAATTGCTAATCAGTAGCGCCTTTGCACCGATTGCAAGTAAAATTATTAAAACATTATTTGGCTTATTCAAGGTTGGTAAAAACACCTACCTTATGTAAAACTAATAAAAATAACAGTAAACAGTATAATATGGTTTATGTAAATTGTCAACCATAAAAACAAGTATTCGCAGATGAAACATAAAACATAAAACTAACAAGAATGTCTAGATTTCTGTTGATGTTTTATGTTAATTGTGCTATAATTAGACTGTGTTTATAGACATTTGTATACCTTTGAAATGATTCTATTTCGGAGGCACGGTCCTCCGAAAATAAGAGGAGGAAAAAAACAATGAAAAAATTTGCAATCGACCTTAATTCAAAAGTAAAAGTTAAATTAACGAAAGCCGGAGTGGATGTGCTTCGCACACATTATATGATGTATAGACTTCCAGGCGCTCCGCAATTTAAAGTGTACACTGACAAGGATGGTTACTATGTAGCTACACTTTGGCAGCTTATGAATGCTTTTGGTGGATGTATGCTCTTAAACTCACCTTCTCTTTTCGAAGGTGATCTTGTCTTAATTGATGAGGATCAGTTCAAAGACTAAAATGTAATCGCCTAGTTAGCTTTATATGCTGACTAGGCGAACTTTTTAATAAATTTAAAATTATTTTAAATGGAGCGATTTCGAAACAGGTATGCGAAAAAATGACTTACTTTGTTTCAAGCACTCTTATATAATTCGATTTATTGTTTATAATTTAACATAAATTATATCTTTTTACAAGATATAAAAATAAAAAACAGGAAAATTTTTTTTTACAAATTAATTATTATTTCAAAAAGGAGGTTATAATATGCCAGAATTAAATGTTTTAAATCAAAAGATAACTTATATAAAAATTGATGATGAAGATTATATATCTATTACAGATATGCTTAAATCAAAAGATGGGGATTTTTTGTATCAGACTGGCTAAGAAATAGGAATACCATTGAATTTTTAGGCATTTGGGAAGAAATTCATAATCCTAATTTTAATTATGGCGAATTCGCCATAATTAAAAGTCAAGCAGGTTTAAATAGCTATAAAATTAGTGTTAAAGAATGGACAGAAAAAACAAATGCAATTGGAATAATTTCAAAAGCTGGAAGATATGGAGGAACATATGCTCATAAAGATATTGCTTTTGAGTTTGGTATGTGGATTAGTCCAAAATTCAAGCTGTTATTGATAAAAGAATTTGAAAGATTAAAAGCAGAAGAACAAAAGCAAATAGGCTGGAATGCTAAAAGAGAACTTTCAAAAATTAATTATAGAATACATACAGATGCTATAAAGAAGAATTTAGTACCTAAAGAATTAACTAAATTTCAAATAAACTTTGTTTATGCTGAAGAAGCAGATGTTTTAAATATGGCTTTATTTGGTATGACTGCAAAGGAATGGCATGATAAAAATCCTAATTTAAATGGGAATATAAGAGATTATGCAACAATGAATGAATTGATATGCTTAGCAAATTTGGAAAATTTAAATTCTGTTTTTATAAATGAAAGATTAAAACAAAGTGAAAGGCTTGAAAAATTAAATAAAATTGCAATTTCACAAATGCAAATTTTAAATGATACAGATATAAAATATCTAAAATAATTATATTAAAAAAGAAAACTCCCACTTAAGTGAGAGAAAGATATATCTTTTTTGATGATGGCTTAAGCTTACTTCATTGTTGCACCAGAAACATTTATTGCCATAGAGTCACGGAACTGAATCATATCTTCCATTGAGAAGAAACTGAGGTAAACCTTGAGCTTGTGGTCTGCGTTGTGCATTTCCACTAGGTTAGCATTGCAACAAGCTGCCCACTTTAGAAGTGCTCTTGCTCTGTCAAATTCAACCTGCTTTCTATGGTTACTCTCCTTATCTCTCTTGGAAATAAACGATTCTTCTGCTTCGCCGATGGTCTGGTTCTTTACGATGAGAATCGGAGATTCAAGTGGGATAGATACCACGAGAACATATTCCTCAACCTTGGGTTTGGGTGATAAAATCTTAATGATTGCCATAGTAATTCCTCCTTGGGCAGTTGCCCTGTCTAAAGTTGATTTTTCCTACATGATGAAACGGAGACCAGATTAGTTCATCACCTATAATTATATCATATTTTACATAAAATTGCAATGAATTTTTTCGTTTGTACCCATTTTTGAACTAATTTATGTCAGATATCTCTAGTTTGTCTTATATTGAATTTTATTTTATTAGTAAATTTTCTAATAATAAATTTAAACACAAAAAAAGGGCGCACTAACCCTATTACAACCTCATGTGTCTTTTAATTTTATTTACGCTACTAAACTTCATATATTTTCTTGTTTATTCTTTATATGTCCTTTTGCTATTGTTAGCATTACTATAAATGTTAGATTTAACATTATTTTCATACCTCTTTTACAATTTTCTATTACTGGAACACCAATAACATGCATATGTGGAGATGTTTCATCAAAATGTATTGTTGCATTAGCTATTTTAAAAGTAGGTAGTATTTTAGATAAATCTTGAATTTGCTCATTATATACATCAGTCATTTTAAATCTATATTCATCATCTTTATCTTGCCAAAAGTCCATATCTCCAAGTTCTATAATAATTTCACAGGCAATATCATTTTGAGAATTACAAACTTTTTGAAAGTAATCTTTAACTTGTCTATCAGCTCTTGTCTTGCTATTATATTCAATTCTAATTTTTTCGAATTCATCTAAATAGACTTGTTTAACATCTTCTACAATATCATTAGTTTCATAAATAGTAGTAATTAAATCTCTTTGATTATCGTAATCTCGTAAATTGTGTTTATTTACTCTTGGTAAATCATTTGCATTTTGAATAGCATTATTTGAAAGGGAAGTAGTTCCAGATACATTTCCTTTAGCTGTTTTTTTTGCTATTTTACTTTTATTCTTATCACTACCCAAGTGAAAAGAATAGGCTAATTCTTGTTCCATTAAACGCACCTCCTTGAACTTTCTTCGAAGCACAGGACTTTGACTTTGTCATAAGTCCTAACCTCCTATGAGTTATGACGTGCCATCATAACTCGGGGGCTCTGCGAGTCAATAAATTTTCTCCCAATGGGATAAAATTTATTCAAATTACCTCACACAAAATTTATATTGCTAACGCAAATATAAATTTGTATTCGCCAATTTGCTTGTTGCAACATTGCATATAAAAAAGTAATAGTTGCAACAATTATTTATGCTGTTTCTTTGAAGTAGTATGAGTGACAAGTCCTAGTCGTAATTTTCCTTCTGGTTTTGCCAAAAAGTTCTTATATTGTTTTATCGCTACCATTCTAATTACCTTTTGATTTTTCTTTAATTTAAACTCAATATGTCTATCTCTAATTTTAGCAACTTGTGACTTATTATCATAGTTTTCATCTATTTTATCGTCATGGAAATAATATTCTCCTAAATCCATGTAGTTTATATCTAATTCTTTTTTCAATGAGCTTAAATAATCTTGTAATTGTTCATTATTCATATTTACACTAATTTTTGTATCTTCAAGTTTGCCATCTCTTTCTAGCATAGTTGGAAAATCTACAACTCCATTATCATATAGCTTGTCTATCTGTTCTACAAAACTACTTCTAAAATTGATTTTATCTATATCAAAATTTCCATTTTCATCCTTCTTTAATGTTGCTGTTTCAATGAATTTAGATATAAAAGATTGTTTTTCATCTTTACTTTTCATAGTCCATAATTTTAATAAAACATCTTTATACATTTGATATTCTGTTAGTTTTTCTCTTTCTATATCTCTTTCAGCAAGTAGATGTATAGGATTGAATGTTTCTTTATCAAAATTAAGTGCTTCAATTTTTTTACTATCTAATTCTGATAGTTTCTTTTCAATAAACTCATAATCTTTTGCAAAATCTTCTTCGTGTAATATTCCATTGACATAAACTTTCATAAGTCTTTCTTTTTGTTGTTCTAGTTTTTTGATTTCTTCTTCAATTTGTTTAGTTTCGTTATCTTTCTTTTCAGCAAGTAAAGGATAGAAGTATTTTTTAACATTAAAATCATACTCTACTAAATCTAAAATATAGTCAATTAAGCAGTCTTCAATTTCATCTTCGTTATAATACAAGTTGCAGTTATCACAGAAATAATACATATATTTTGATTTCTTACCACCTGCACCTTTACAAGTCATTATTTTACCGACAAGTAGGACATACAAGTTTTTGAAAGAATATATAAACTCTATTTCTGCAATAAGACCTTTGATTTTTTTCTTTTTGTTTTTGTACTTCTTCCCACATAGCCCTTGTTATAATAGGAGGGACAACATCTACAAATAATTCTGTTTCTTTGTTAGTATCATATTTATATCTTTCATAATCTCCCATATATATTTTATTATTTATAATTCTATCAATAGTAGAATCGCACCATTTTTTATTTCCAGGAGATAAAACTTTTTCTTCGTTCAAGATATTTGATATTGCTTGATAGCTTTTACCCTCTAAATACAATTCAAATATTCTTAAAACAATATCTTTTGTAGTAACATCTACTTTTAATGTTTTATCTTTATCTCTATAATAGCCTAATGGAGCTTTACCAGGAATATGACCTGCTTTAATTGCCCCATTTAAGCCAAATTTTGTTCTTTCACTAACTATTTCTATCTCAAGCTGAGAAAGTACAGTTAACATTCTAACAGAGAAACGACAGTTAGCAGTAGAAGTATTAACATCATCTCTATCACAAATTAAATAACAATGATATTGTTCTAATGTGCTTATTAAAACTTTCAAATCTCTTACTGATCTTGTAACTCTATCAAGTTTATAAGCAACAATATAATTTAATTTGCCTGCTTTCATATCTTCTAACATTTGTTGAAATGCTGGTCTATCTTTCATATTTTTTGCTGATATTCCGGCGTCTTTATAAACCTTAAATATTTCAAAATCTTTGTATTTACATAGTTGTCTTAGTTTTTCTTCTTGTTCTCCTAAACTAAATCCGTTCGCGAGCCTGATCTTCGGTACTTACTCTAATATAAATACCTGCCATTTTCTTTTCTTCGTTTTCCATTTACAACCTCCTAAAAAAAAAACAAAGTGCTAGAAAGCCTTTGCTAACTAACACTTAAAAAATCTAATATTTACTTGTTATATTACTTGCTAAAAACAAAAAATCTTTTAGTATTAGTTGCCATTGATAAAATCTCTTAATTTTGAGAGTGGATATTTATTTGCTAAATTGCCTATGCAAAAGTATTCGTGTTCATTAAAGAATAGATATAACTTGTCTTTAATGAATATTCTATGAGGTTCTACATAAGCAATATTAGTTTTTTCTATCATTCTCAAATTACCATTCTTTATCTTTGGTTCACAATTACTAAAAGTGCAAGCCCATTCAATCTTAGAATGTAATTCTTTACTCATTGTTATTTCTCTTTTAACTGTAGATATCGTATCACAAAAACCTCCTTTTTTCAATATTTTGAGGCTATTTTTCTACTTTATGAAAATTTAAGGTAAAAAAATAAGCCGACTAAATCGACTTATATAAAGTGATACAATATTCACTTTTGTTTTCTTCAAACTCAATTATACCAATAATTATAAGTAGTTCGACGAAAACGCATTATGGAGCCAATGACAGGAATCGAACCTGCGACCTGCTGATTACGAATCAGCTGCACTACCGACTGTGCTACATTGGCATTTTGGTGCATGACCTCGCTCACGCACCTATTATTATAAAGTTATTGTTTGTAAATTGCAATCACTTTTTTACACAATATAAAAGTAATGAATTTAGAAAACATACAAGTGTACAAAACTTCACATTTATAATTGATTATTATCCTTACTTTGTTAAATATTCTAGTATCAATTTATTTAGAATTTGTGGATTTCCTTTTCCTTTCATTTCTTTCATACATTGACCAACTAAAAATCCTAGTGCTCTGTCTTTTCCGTTTTTGTAATCTTCGACTGACTGTGGATTTGCTGCAATTATTTTGTCTACTACTTCTTTTATTGCTCCCTCATCAGATATTTGTACTAGCCCTTTTTCTTCTACTATTTTTTCTGCGTCTTTGCCTGTTTCAACCATTTCTTCAAATACTTTTTTGGCTATTGAACCACTTATTATTCCTTTATCTATTAAAGTTATAAGCTTTGCAAATTGCTTTGGTGTGAATGGAAGTTCGTTATATTCAATACCTTTTTCTCTTACTACTCTTATTATGTCTGTCATTATCCAGTTGCTTACTGCTTTTGCGTTTCCACATTCTTTTGTGGCTGCTTCGAAAAAGTCTGATAGGTGTTTTGATGAGGTTATTATTCCTGCATCATACTCTGGTAACCCTAGTTCTTCTATATATCTTGCTTTTCTGCTTTCTGGCAACTCTGGTAATGTATCTTGAATATTTTTTATATATTCTTCTGTTAATCTTATTGGCATTAAATCTGGTTCTGGGAAGTATCTATAATCGTGTGCCTCTTCCTTTGTCCTCATTGCATAGCCTTCTCCTGCCTCGTCGTCCCATCTTCTTGTTTCTTGATGTACAACTCCTCCTGATTCTAATACTTCTTTTTGTCTTTGTATTTCAAATTCTATACTTCTTGCTATTGCTCTGAATGAGTTTAAATTTTTAGTTTCTGTTCTTGTTCCGAACTTTTCACTACCTACTGGTCTTAATGATAAGTTTACGTCTGCTCTTAGTGAACCTTCTTGCATTTTACAGTCTGATACACCTATGTATTCTAGTATTCCTTTTAGTCTTTCAACATATGCAACTGCCTCTTCTGCACTTCTCATATCTGGTTCTGAAACGATTTCTATAAGCGGAACTCCAGCCCTGTTTAAGTCTACTAATGTTCCTCCTGTGTAGTTATCGTGAACAAGTTTTCCTGCATCTTCTTCTATGTGTATTCTTGTAATGCCTATGTCTTTCTTTTTACCATCAACAACTACATCGACGTGTCCGTGTTCGCAAAGTGGTAAATCAAATTGTGATATTTGATATGCTTTTGGAAGGTCTGGATAGAAATAGTTTTTTCTATCTTGTTTACTTTCTCTTGCTATCTCACAATTTGTTGCAAGACCTGCTCTTACCGCATATTCAACGACTTTTTCATTTAACACAGGTAGTGCCCCTGGCATACCTGTACAAACTGGACAGCAGTGAGTGTTTGGTGCACTTCCAAACTCTGTTGAACAACCACAATATATTTTAGTTTTTGTTGATAATTCTGCGTGGACTTCAAGTCCTATTACTACTTCGTATTCCATATTTTACACCTCCTCATTTTGCTCATATGTATATGCTGCTTTCAATACTGTTTCTTCATTAAAGTGCTTTCCTATTAGTTGCATTCCTATTGGCATTCCCTCTTCATCTTTTCCACAAGGAATTGATATTGCTGGCACTCCTGCGATATTTATTGAAACTGTTAATATGTCTGACATATACATTTCAAGTGGATTTGATATTTTTGAGCCTATATCAAATGCTACTGTTGGTGCGGTTGGAGTTAGTAATATATCGTATTTTTCAAAAGCTTCATCAAAGTTTTTCTTTACTATTGTTCTAACTTTCTGTGCTTTTTTATAATAAGCATCGTAGTATCCCGAAGATAGAACATATGTACCAAGTATAATTCTTCTCTTAACTTCTTCTCCAAAACCTTCTGAACGGCTGTTTCTATATATATCTGTTAATGTTTCATAATTCTTTGTTCTATATCCATATCTAATTCCATCAAATCTACCTAGGTTTGAGCTTGCTTCTGCACAAGCGATTATATAGTATGCTGGAAGTGCATATTCAGTTGCAGGAAGTGAACATTCCTCAACTTTTGCACCCATTTTTTCAAATTTTTCAATTGCAGTTTTTATTGCTTTTCTTACATCTTCACTAACGCCATCACCTAAGAATTCCTTAGGCACACCTATTTTCATATTCTTTACATCATTTACTAACGCTTTTGTGTAGTCTTGCTTTTCTATGTTTGCAGATGTTGAGTCCATCTTGTCGTGACCAGCAATAACATTTAACAAGTTTGCAATATCTGTAACATTTGTTCCCATTGGTCCAATTTGGTCAAGTGAAGATGCAAATGCAACAAGTCCATATCTTGAAACTAGTCCATATGTTGGCTTTAATCCAACTATGCCACAAAATGAAGCTGGCTCTCTTATTGAACCACCTGTATCACTTCCCAATGAAATTGGTGCTAGTCCACCTGCAACTGCCGCAGCGCTTCCACCAGAAGAACCACCTGGTACTTTATTTAAGTTTACTGGATTATGTGTTTTGAAAAATGCTGAATTTTCAGTTGAACCACCCATAGCAAATTCGTCCATATTAACTTTTCCTAAGATTATAGCTCCTGCTTCATTTAGCTTTTCAATAACTGTCGCATCGTATGGTGGAATAAAGTTTTCAAGCATTTTTGAAGCGCAAGTTGTCTTTATTCCTTTTGTGCACATATTATCTTTTATTGCTATTGGAACACCTGCAAGTGGCCCCATTTTTTCGCCACTGTCATATCTTTTTTGCATTTCTTCAGCCTTATTCATAGCTTCTTCTTCGCATAATGTTATATATGCCTTTATTTTGCTATCTTCTGCTTTTATTTTTTCAAAATATGCTTTAACAACTTGTGGCACCGTTAATTCTTTTTTCTCATATTTTTCTCTTATTTCATATGCTTTTAAGTTTGTTATATCCATTTTCTCGCCTCCTAGTTCATCATACTTGGTAATGAATATGCTTCTCCATTGCTGCTTGGAGCATTTTTTAATAGCATATCTCTGTCAAAAGATTCTCTTACTTCATCTTTTCTAAACACATTGTATGTATCTAGTGCAAAAGCAGATTCAGTAACACCAGCTGTATCTATCTCATTTATTTTGTTTGCAAATCCAACTATATCTTGCATATTTGCTGTGTATTTTTCAATTTCTTCTTCTGTTAAGTTTAACATACTCAAATCTGCAATATGCTTTATTTCTTCTTTGCTTATCATTTTTATCACTCCTTATTTTTTGAGGTCTATTCCCCAAAATCCTGCTTCATTATATATCAAATAATATAATTTTACAACCTAAAAACTACGTTCTTAATTTTACGTGCACTTCTCTTAACAGTTTTTCTGTAACCTCACCTGGTGCCCCCATTAGCAAGTCTTCTGCATTTGCAGTCATTGGAAATGCAATTATTTCTCTTATGCATTCTTCATCAGATAGAAGCATTATTATTCTATCAACTCCTGGTGCCATTCCTGCGTGTGGAGGAGCTCCATATTGGAAAGCTTTATATAATGCTCCAAATCTCTTTTCTAATTCTTCCTTAGAGTATCCCGCAATTTCAAAAGCCTTTTCCATTATATCTATTCTATGATTTCTAACTGCGCCAGAAGATAGTTCCACACCATTGCAAACAATATCGTATTGATATGCTTTTACATCAAGTGGATTTTGTTCTTCCAAGGCTTTTAATCCACCTTGTGGCATTGAAAATGGATTATGCATAAAATCTATTTTTCCGTCAATTCCTAACTCATACATTGGGAAATCTGTAATAAAGCAAAAGTCAAATCTGTCTTTATCAATAAGTCCCATTCTGTTTCCAAGTTCTGTTCTTATTTGCCCTGCAAGTTTGTTTATAACGTATTTAGAATCTGAAATGAAGAATACTACATCTCCAACTTTTAAATTCAATTTTTGTCTAATTTCTTCTGTCTGCTCAGGTGTAAAATATTTTGCTATTGGTCCTTTATAGCTACCATCTTCCTCAACTTCTATATATCCCAAACCTTTCATTCCAATACTTAAAGCAAAATCTAACATTTTTTCAAAAAAAGATTTTGGCATTTTTGTACAATCATTAACAACAATTCCTCTTACTAATTTTCCTTTAAAAGGCTTAAATTCAACATTTGCAAAAAAGTCTGTTAAATCCTCAATTAAAAGTGGATTTCTTAAATCTGGCTTATCTGAGCCATATTTTAGCATAGATTCTTCATAAGGTATTCTTACAAATGGTTTTGTGCTTATCTTTTTATCTGAGAATTTTGAAAAAACATCTGTTAAAACTTCTTCTGCCACATCAAAAACATCTTCTTGTGTTGCAAATGCCATTTCAAAATCAAGTTGATAAAACTCACCTGGCGTTCTATCTGCTCTGGCGTCTTCATCTCTAAAACAAGGTGCAATTTGAAAATATTTGTCTATTCCAGACACCATAAGTAATTGCTTAAACTGTTGTGGGGCTTGTGGCAACGCATAAAATTTGCCTTTATGTTTTCTTGATGGAATTATATAATCTCTTGCTCCCTCAGGTGATGACGAAGTAAGAATTGGTGTTGTTATTTCTGTGAATTTCATACTTTCCATCTTTTTTCTTAAATAGCTAACAACTTTTGACCTAAATAAAATTTTATCTTTTACTTTTTCATTTCTTAAATCCAAGTAACGATATTTTAAACGTACATCTTCTTTGGTTTTTAAAGATTCTTGAATTTCAAAAGGTAACACATTTTCGCATTCGCCTAATACTTCAATTGTTTCTGCAACAACTTCAACTAATCCAGTTTTAATATGTGGGTTAATTGTGTCCTCATCTCTTTTTATAACCTTTCCCTCAACTGATATTACAGTTTCTTTACAAAGTTTCTTTATTTCTTCTCCATCGTGTATAACAATTTGAGAAATTCCATATTGGTCTCTTAAATCTAAAAAAGTAACCCCACCGTGGTCTCTTATAGACTGAATCCAACCTGCCAATTTTACAACTTTTCCAATATCTTCTTCTGATATTTCATTGCAATTATGTGTTCTGTACTTAAATTTTTCCATTTTATATTTCCTCCTTTTTTCAAGGGACGAAAAACTCAAAAACAAAAAAATCCTAGTATTCTATAAAATACTAGGGACGAATTTTCCGTGGTACCACCCAAGTTTCAATACTCTTTTTAAAATATTAAACTCTAATACCACCATAACTATGCATTACAAAAAGTCCTTAGTGTAAACTAATTTCTACACTAAGGACGAAAAATCATAATTCGTGGTACCACCTTATATTTTAATACTCTAAAAAGAATATCCTCTCTAGTTTTTAACGCAACCTCTGCGAACTTACTTTGCATAAGCCTGCTAGTAAGGTGTTCTTTCGTTAGTTTCAATTGCAATCACTCTCAGCTTAATAATGCTTGCTCTCTTTAATCTACCTCTAATTACTTTTCCTTAATCAACGCATTTAATAGAAAAATACTAGCACACATAAAAAACGTTGTCAATATATTTTTTGAATAATTATTGAAAGACTGAGCAGAGGTTTGTATTAAAGATAGAATTTGCTTTAAGAAGCTAAAATTATTTTTACAAACTGCCCAAGATTTTAATATAGATTAAATAGTTCAAAAAATAGGATTCGAATCATTATTTTGATTCGAATCCTATTTTTATCAGAGACTTTTTACAGCCTCTCCTATTTCTAGTGTACAAATTCTTGTGCACTCATGAACTAGTAGGTGTTTCTAAACTATCTAGCACCTATCTTCGAAAGTGTTACATTTGATTAGCTCTTTTCGAAGAATATTCCGACATCGCAGGAAAATGAAGTCCACGGCTATTTTTTTTCGTATGGACTTTCGAATAGCCTCCGTCAATCTCAGGATACATATACCCTGCAATCCCAAGTTTCATCTCGCTAATCTTCTCCCTCGACAACATCGAGGTGCGCACAGCAAGCATGTAGTGCTCACAATTGCTGACGAAGAACACCGGATTACGCATATTCAGCGTCTGATATCCATCCGTAATCCACGAATACTTTTCGATGCGCTTCAGATTTCCTCTGTCACGCACCTTAGCGCAGCCACCACATTCATCAGATGCAGCAGAAAGCCGAGCACATTCCTTACCTGCAGATGCACAATAGTGCATCCTGCCAAGCTTGAAATGGTTCATGAAGTCGAGCTTTTCACAGCTCTTGTCCAACTCTGCCCAGTAGCAAATGCCACACTTCTTAATAATAAAGGCAGGCGCGGAAGTCTTGCGAAGCACTTTGAGTTCGTCCTTGTTAACCTTTTTGAGCTCATAGCGCTTATCTTTGCTCTCAGAGCTGAGCACTTCTTTCGAAACAATCGAAAGAGGTTTACCAGTTTTGGCACTGATTTCGACAAGAAGCCGACAGTCCTGCTCTTCCGAGCAGATAATCACCGCCGACATGTCATCTGCCACAATAACCTCTTTGCTTACCGTCATCTTCTCCCGCATTTCATGGACTTCCGATACTCCCTTTTGAATAGGAAACACAAACCCACTATCGCTCATAGACACGTTCCTCCTTCTTTGAGAAAAAAATCTCAAGTCATTATTAGTAATAGAGTTACAGACATTATTATACATTTTTATGTAAACATTGTCAATTATATTTTTCGAAAAATAAAGAAGATGCATTTTTTTCTACATCTCCTTTGGATTTTCATGTTAAACCATTTAAATTTTTCAAAACTAGGCTTACTTTTATAGTTTACTTCTAATAAAATCAGACTAAAACTCACAATTTCCTGGTGTTCTTGGGAATGGTATTACGTCTCTTATATTCTCAACACCTGTTATATAGATAAGTAATCTTTCAAAGCCCATTCCAAAACCTGAATGAACACAGCTACCATATCTCCTCAAATTTAAATACCAGTCTAACTCTTCTGTGTGCATTCCAAGTTCGTGCATACGATTTAATAGTTTATCGTAGTCTTCTTCTCTTTGACTTCCACCCATTAGCTCACCTGCGCCTGGCACTTCTAAGTCAACAGCTGCAACAGTTTTACCGTCTGCATTTTGTTTCATATAAAATGCTTTTATATCTTTTGGCCAATTTGTAATAAACACTGGTCCGTTAAAGTATTCTGTTATATACTTTTCATGCTCTTTCGCAATATCCTCACCATATTCAGGCTTAAACTCCCAATCTACTTTTGCATTTTTTAATATTGTTATTACTTCTTCGTGTGTAACTCTCTTAAACTCGCTTGATAAAACTTTTTCAAGTTTTTCAATTAAACCTGGTGCAACAAACTTATTTAAGAAAGTCATTTCTTCTGGGCATTTTTCTAAAACATATTTTATTATGTATTTAAGCATATCTTCTTCTATGTCCATAACGCCTTCCAAATCGCAAAATGCAATTTCTGGCTCTATCATCCAGAATTCTGATGCATGAGTTTTTGTATTTGAATTTTCTGCTCTAAAAGATGGTCCAAATGTGTATGTCCTTCCATATGCCATAGCAAAGGCTTCTGCCTCTAATTGACCAGTTACAGTTAATCCAACGTGCTTTCCAAAGAAGTCTTTGTCATAACAAACTTTTCCGCTCTCAGCAACTTTGTCTAAATCTAATGTTGTGACTTGGAACATTTCTCCTGCACCCTCGCCATCATTTGCAGTTATAAGTGGAGCATGTAGATAAACGTATCCTTGTGACTGAAAATATTCATGAATTGCCATTGCTGCAACGCTTCTAACTCTAAACACAGCACTAAATAAATTCGTTCTTGGTCTTAGATATGCTTGTTCTCTTAAAAATTCTATAGTGTGTCCCTTCTTTTGAAGTGGATAATCACTTGGAGATAAGCACTCTATTTTTACATTAGTAGCTTTTATTTCAAATGGCTGTTTTGCTTCTGGCGTTAACACAAACACACCAGTTACAATTATTGAAGAACTAACTGTTAACTTTGTAAGCTCAGCAAAGTTTTCTAATTTATCTTCATAAACAATTTGTATATTTTTAAAATATGAGCCATCGTTTAGCTCTATAAATCCAAAAGTCTTTGAATCTCTGGCTGTTCTTACCCAACCAGCCAAAGTTATTTCTTTTCCAGAAAAATTTTCAGATTCTTTGTATAAATCTTTTACTAACACTTTATTCATATCAAATTCCTCCCTAACGTAAGCATATCGCAATTATATAACAAGGTAACTTAAAAAGCAATATCAAAAGCTTTCAGCGACAAGAAAACTAACAAAAAAACTAGTCCATCTTTAAGACTAGCTTTCTCATATATTCAATAAATTTAAGCACGTGGGTGTGATTTCATATAAACATCTTTTATTCTATTTTGCTCAATTTGTGCATATACTTGAGTAGAAGAGATGTCTGAATGACCTAACATTTCTTGAATAGCTCTAAGTTCAGCACCATTTTCTAATAGATGTACAGCAAAAGAATGTCTTAAAGTGTGTGGCGTAATATCAACATCTATGTTTGCTTGTGTTTTGTATTGTTTAATAATCTTCCAGAAACCTTGTCTTGTTAATCTATGTCCATTAACATTTACAAACAAAGCTTGGTCATTTTCGTCTTTTAAAAGAATGCTTCTTGATTTATCAACATACTCTTTTAAAGCATTTACTGCTAAACTTCCAATTGGAATTACTCTTTCTTTATTTTTTCCAACGCATTTAATATAGCCATTATCTAAGTCAATGTCGTTCATATTTAAAGAAATAAGTTCTGTAACTCTAATTCCTGTCGCATAAACAAGTTCAAGCATAGCCTTGTCTCTATAACCTTTTAGGTCAACACATTTGGGTTGTTCTAAAAGCAATTCAACTTGCTCTGAGCTTAAAACTTTTGGCAACTTTCTTTCAATTTTTGGTGACTCCAAATTTAAAGTTGGATCATCAGATATAACCTTCGTTCTGTGTAAATATTGATAGAAAGAACGAAGTGAAGCCAAGTTTCTTGAAACTGTTGAAACAGCCTTACCGTTCTCTTTTAAACTATCTAAATATGTGCTTAACTCTGTCTCATCTGCTTTAACTGCATCTAAATTATGAGCATCCAAATAGTTGCAATACAATTTTATATCACGATTATATGATTGTAATGTATTATCAGACAATTTTTTATCTTTTTGAAGAAAATCTAAAAAATTCTCAACCAAATTCTTTTCCATCCCACATACTCCTTTTTTTCTAAGTATTCTACATAATTTAATTGGTTATTCCCTAGGCTTATGTGTACCATCAGTTATCTTTAGTATATTTCTACGTACCTTAATGTTATTTATTACTTCGTTTTTCGACAAACCTATTTTATACAATTACATCACATAATGCAAGTATTTTTTTGTAATTTTTTATGTAAAATTTATTTTTTTACAATACTTTGAATTTTAGAAGTTGTTTCGCTTATCCTCTAAAAAAAACTTCAACAAGAATAGAAATGGCAAACAAAACTAAGGCCACAATCGCAGTTATTGAATGTCTTATAATTTCAACCTTTATATCCTTTTTATTTCTTAGGACATTAAATGTAACCTTCACAGAGCTTACCGTTAATACAATTATTGCAAGCACAGCAAAGGCAGAATGTAAAAACATATGTCTAAAAATAAGCTTATTTCCCGACAAAAAGCCAATATTATATACAACTGTTGACACAGCAAATGAGGTTGAAAATCCTTTCGCCAAAGTATTCAACGCTAAAAAAGGTGCACCAACAACTGAAATTCCAATAATCCAATATGTAATCAATGTTTTAACATTCTTTAAAAGTAATTTTGAAAGTAGTTCAGATTTAGTAAGCTCAGCTGTTTCTTGAATTGTTTGAAAGTTGTCAGACAACACAGCTTGTGGTGTATCATTTAAAACTATTCTAAAATATATCGCACCACATATAATCCCTATCAAAAATATAATACATACAAAAAAATAAACTTTATAATCAAATGTACTCTTTAAAATCTCTTCTCTCTTTGTATTTCTAAGCAATGCTTTTTACCTCCATAATATTTATTACAAAAACTTGTACTAAATATTATGAAAAATAAATTTAAATAAGAACCTATTTAAGTGTTTTTATGGCAGCAACAGCCATTTCATCGCACCTATTGTTATATTTATTATCACTATGACCTTTTACCTTTATCCACTCTATTTTATGTATCTTCGTAAATTCGTATATTTTCTCCCACAGTTCCCTATTTTTCACATTCTGTTTTTCTGCCGTTTGCCAGCCGTTACGTTGCCAATTATATATCCAGCCCTGCTTAAAAGCATTCACTAGATATGCACTATCGCTATATACTTTTACGTTGCAAGGTCTCTTTAAAAGAGAAATTGCCTTAATTGGTGCAGTTAACTCCATCTGATTATTTGTTGTATGCTCCACAGCTCCACTTATCTCTTTTATAACTCCATTACATATTAAAACAGCTCCCCAGCCACCTTTTCCAGGATTTCCAGAGCAGGCACCATCAGTGTAAATTATAACATCTTCCATATTTCCCCCATACTAAACAGTAATCATCTGTTTTGTGAAATCTAAATTCATAGTTCTATATTTAGGTATTTGGTAACCCAAAGTGTAGATATTAGTTGCCATTATATCTTTTTCTAGCATTTTTTTACTTGTTGGATTTGCATTTTTCAAAAACTTGCTAACAGAAGTTACAACTGGCAAATTAGAATTATTATGTATTTGAGAAAGCACTTTTTCTCCTGTTTTATTAAAGCCAAGTACCCTTATGTATTGTGGATTATATTTATAATTTTCAACATCATCCTTCGTCACATTAAGTAATGTATGAAGCAAAATTCTTTGAATTCTTGTTCGAGTATATCTCTTAGTTTTTAATACTTCTATAACGTCATCTAATTGCATTCCCTCAGTTGCAGCCTTCTTTAATAGGTTTTCAATTCCCTCTGTAACATCTGCAATATTAGCAAGTTCATCCGTTGAACATCTTCTTAAAATATACAAAATTTCTTTTTCAAAATTATTTAAAAACATAGGTGACATACCATCTAAAATTGCATCGTTAATCATACTAAAAGTCTCTTTTGGAACAACTTCCGAAACCTTCTTCAAATCATTTTTATCAAGTAATTCTCTAACGGCAGTTGCACTGCATATATTGTCTATCACGGCTGTTGAATTATAAGTAGTGCCCTTTCTTTCGATAACCACAGGAGTTATTTGACTATTTGAATACAATAATGCTTTTAAATACTCAATTCCAAGTATATTGTTTGAATCTAGTAATATATCTGCAATATACTTCGCATCATACTCTTTTTTCAAAAAATTCTTCAAAGCATTGCTTCTAGCAATTGGGTATGATGTTCCTCTTTTAAGCTCAGACTGCAAAAGTTTTTTGTAGTTTTCAGGCTCTAAATACAAAACATTAGCAATTCTTTTAAGAGCATCTATATCAGTCGTGCTACTTCCAAAAGATATATTTTTAACAACTCCAAGCCCATCTAAAAGTGCAACACTTCCTTGTGCAAAATACTCTGCACTAGATGTAGCATAACACGATGGTAATTCAATAACTAAATCAACTCCATTTTTTAGTGCCATCTCTGTTCTCTTCCATTTATCAAAAAGAGCAGGCACACCACGTTGAATAAAATTACCACTCATTATTGCAACTATCGCATCACAACCTGTTTTCTTTTTAGTTTCTTCTATATGATACGTATGACCATTATGAAAAGGATTATATTCTGCAACTATTCCACAAACATCCATTGTTTTCACCTCATATTTTAGATTTATATAAAACCATTTTACGTACAACTATGTAAAAATCGTTACTTGTATTGTATTACTTCTCATTACCTTTATTAGACGTTTCGTCTTCATCTTTCTTTGTATCTTCGTTATGTGTCTCATTTTCGCTAGTCTCATTACTTTTATTATCTTCGTTATCAATTTCATTCTCACTATTTACAGTTTCTTCGCCGTCTTTATTAAGTGTCTCCTGACTTTCGTTTTCTTCATCATTAGGTTGTATATCATTGTTATTGACATCTGTTTCATCCTTTATAGGATTTCCATTCTTGTCCACCTTTGTAACAACGACCTTTGCATTTTTTTTATTTGCATTACTCATAATTAGTAAAAAAGCATCTAATTTAACGGCACGTATCGCATAAAATATATAAACATATGAAAGTGCTGATGTAACCATCATTGTGTAAGTTTTTACTGAACCAACACAAGCCACTGAAATAGCTTCAAGTAAATATGGCAAAGTCATAGCATAAATAGCTATTTTAAAATAGTTCTTAACATCCAGTCTCATCCTAAACAAGGCACAAATTATAGAAACCATCAAAGTTATAACAAGTATTTCAAATATTTTTACAAAGAAATACTGCATAAACACTGCAACATACACAGCTAAAAACATAATAACTTTATTAGCAAAACTACTATACAATATAGTTATATACGAATACAAAGCCTTCTTATTTAAACTACAACCTAAATCTTGAAAAACAAGCCTTGCTCCACTGCCATCGTAATTTTCATAAGTTATTGCGTCGCTATTCACAAAAACTCTTGTATCATATCGTGTGTTCTCATTATACTTTTCAGAATTTTTATACTCCTCGTAAGTCATAGAAGTATCAATAATAGCAAGAGTATCATCGTCTAATTTAAAGTTCTTCTCTTCTCCAACATTAAGCACACCATTTTGAAAAGAAAACTCTGGCACCATCATATCATAACTATCCATAAAAGTTTCTATGCCTGAAATCAATGTGCTGAAAGTACAAATAGCCATAATAAAAGTAACTATAAGAATAAGTTTCAAGAAATACCCAAAACTTTTTGAAACTTTTTCTGTTTTCAATATATACGGATACAATCTAAAATCAGTAATAGCCAAAGCCATTTTCTTAAAAAAACCTAACTTCTTTTGTTCCTCCATTTGTTTTCTCCATTCTATATAATAATAATTTCTCTGTTAGACTTTGAAAAAAGTTCAACTCCGTTTTCCGGTTAACACGCCTGTATCCTCTATTCTAACGCCAAAATTGTCCTCTAAATAAATTCCAGGTTCAATAGTGAAAACCATATCTTTTAACAATTCAACATCTCTTTTAGGAGATAAAACAGGGTCTTCGTGAACCTCTTTTCCAACACCGTGTCCCAAAGCGTGAGCATAATCATAACCAGCATCAATAATATTCTTTCTTCCGTAAGAATCTGCCACATTTGCCAATGTGCCAATTTTGATCTTTTCAGTAGCATTTTTATGAGCTTCTTTTACCAAATTGTAAATCTTAATTTGCTCATCAGTTGCCCCACCAACAAATATCGTTCTAGACATATCAGAGCAATACTCATCTAAAACACAACCAAAATCAAGAAGAATAATGTCACGCTCTTTAACTTTATTCTCAGATGGTGTTGAATGAATTAAAGATGAAGTTTTTCCAGCTCCAACTATTGTATCAAATGAATTTCCAGATGCACCGTTTTTCATAAAAAATTCATCAATTTCTTTTGCAATTTGAATCTCAGTCATTCCAGGCTTTATAAAGTGACAAATATGTTCAAAGCACTTGTCCCCCAAAAGAGCAGCCTTTCTCAACTTTTCTATTTCATCGTTAGTTTTTATCATACTCATAAAATCAAATCTCCTATATTCTCATCATAAGCCCCATATACCAAGGGAATGTAACTGTGTAAGGCACAAACATTGTGAAAATAGCCGCAAGCACTATAAAAGGCCCAAAAGCCATATAATCAGTTGACTTCTTTATCTTCGTTATAAGAAAAAATATACTTACAACTGCACCAACAGCAAACGAAATTATAAAAATTTGAATGGTGTTGTAAAGACCAAAAAACAATCCAAGCATTCCCATAAGCTTAACATCGCCTAGTCCCATTCCTTCTTTTCTATACATAACAAGCGCTAAAAGTGCAATAACTAAAAAAATGCCACCACCAGCGAACATACCAAAAAGCATATCAAGCCCTTTTGCTGTATCAGTAACCAAAGCAATGTAAGTCAAAATAATTCCAACAACAAATCCAGTAAAATTAAGCCCATTTGGTATTATTTGCGCTTTTATATCAATAAATGCGTCCATAATTAGGATTGCTCCAACAAAAGCATAAATCAAAAACTCAAAAGAAATTCCAAACTTAAAAAACAAAGCAATAAACAAAAGCGGAGTGATAATTGCAAGTTTTACATCAATTTTATTCTTTTGAAACATACCTTTTAAAGTAATCTTCTCTTCCTTGCTAAAAAGTTCAATCAAATTCTTCATAACTGGTGTAATTCCAATTCCAATAAGTGCAATAAGCACGTTGCAAATAACAATTTCCATTTTTTACATCCTTTCCAAAATCAAACAAATCAGTCATTTAAACCTATTAGAATATATCAATTTTAAACATAAAAGTCAATATGTGATAAGTTCCATTGCATTTTAAGATTCACTATGATATAATTTTACCAGTTTAAAAGTAGTTAATACAGTAAATACTACTTATATACGGATTGGAGGAATTTATATGGAAATAAAAAAATGTACAAAATGCGGTGCTTTTATTACAACAGGAGCTGACCTTTGCGAAACTTGTGCAAATAAAGCTACATACAATATGACATTGTTAAAAAACTATTTTGATGAAACTCCAAGTTTCGATTCAATATCTGCAGTTTCTGCTGCAACTGGTGTTTCTCCAGAGTATGTTGAGCGATATATAAGCGAAAATAATTATCATAATTCAGAGATTAATCCAAACACATTTAGCTCGATTCAATATTAAAATTATATCAAGATTTAAGTGGAGTCGCAGTTAGACTCCACTTTTGTTATACACAAAATATATTAAAAAAGGAGAATTTTTATGAAAAACGTATACGATACACTAGAAGAAAGAGGTTACATCGAACAAGTAACACACGATGGATTAAGAGAATGGTTTGAAAAGGAAAAAGTTTCATTCTACATAGGATTTGATCCAACAGCAGATAGTTTGCACGTTGGACACTTTGTTTCAGCAATGGTAGCATCACATATGCAAAAAGCAGGACATAGACCAATAATACTAATTGGTGGTGGCACAGGAATGATTGGAGACCCATCAGGCAGAACAGATTTGCGTCAAATGATGACAAAAGAAACAATAGACCATAACGTTGAATGTTTCAAAAAACAACTTTCAAAATTCGTAAGCTTTGAAGGTGAAAATGCTGCAATAATAGTAAACAATGCAGACTGGCTTTTAGGATTAAACTACATAGAATTTTTAAGAGACATTGGAGCATACTTCTCTGTAAACAAAATGCTAACAGCAGACTGCTACAAAAAAAGATTGGAAAAAGGCTTAACATTCCTCGAATTCAACTATATGTTAATGCAAGCATACGACTTTTTACAACTGTACAAAAAATATAATTGTAGCTTAGAGCTTGGTGGAAACGATCAATGGTCAAACATCTTAGCAGGAGCAGATTTAATAAGAAGAAAGGAACAAGCAACCGCATTTGGACTAACCTTCAAACTACTTACAACAACGGAAGGAATAAAAATGGGAAAAACAGCAAAAGGTGCATTATGGCTAGATCCAAATAAAACATCTCCTTACGAATTTTACCAATATTTCAGAAACATTGCAGATGCAGATGTAAAAAATGTAATGTGTATGCTTACCTTCCTACCAATGGAAAGAGTTCATGAACTATGTGATGTTGAAGGTTCTGCAATAAACGAAGCTAAAAAAGTTCTAGCATACGAAATAACAAAAATAGTTCACGGCGAAGAAGAAGCTAAAAAAGCAGAAGAAGCAGCAAACGCACTATTCGGTGGTGGAAACGACTTAGGAAATATGCCAACAACAAAAATAAATACCCTACCTATTTCAGTTGTAGACTTATTAGTAGCAACAAAAATAGCACCTTCAAAAGGACAAGCAAGAACTTTAATTGAACAAGGTGGAATTTCAATAGACGATGTAAAAGTTACAGACATAAATCAAATTATAGAAAAAATTGATGGACACATCATTATAAAGAAAGGAAAGAAAACTTTCCACAAAGTTGAAATGTAAATAAATCGTTTAAAAAGTTCGGGAATATTTTAATTCTCGAACTTTTTTCAAACATTATATATAAAAAAAATCGATTAAAGAAACACCGGTGTAATTTAGGGGTTACTACGGGTGTTTCTTTTTGGGGAAATTAACATCAGTCGAAGTATTGCTTATGTTATAGTTATTTTAATAAAAATATATCAAAGCAAAATAAAATTATAATACGATATTTGTCAAATTAAATTTTATCAATTTCTTTAATCATTGTAAACATATTTTAGATAAAAGTCAATTATAATTTGAGTCAGATCTATTTTAAAAATGAAGATATTCAATTTTTCAAGAAAAAAAGACTAACCAAAACTCTTTATGCAAAGCTTAAACTAAGCAACAAAGTTTCTGTTAGTCTCCTAATTTCTCTTAATATAATTTATAAATCCCAATCACAACTATAAGAACTTATAACTATTTTAATACAAAACATATCTTTAATTTAAAATATGAGTCAGGTTTTCTAATGCTCCAACAAATCTTCTAATGTCTTGCTATCAACATATTCATTTATCACATTATCTAGTCCTTCCCAGAAGTCATAAGTTTTACAGTCATTTTTCTTAACGCACTCTCCCTCTTCTGTTAAGCAATAAACTGGCGATAAGTCTCCCTCAGATGCTCTTAAAATGTCTCCAACGGTATACTCTTTTGGCTCTCTTGCTAATCTATATCCACCTGCATTTCCTCTTGTTACTTCCAAAAAGCCTGCTTTGTTTAAAAGAGAAATTATTTGTTCTAAGTATTTATTTGATATTCCTTGTCTATCAGCTATACTCTTTAAAGATATGTAATTACCGTTTCCGTTTACTGCTAGATCTATCATTATTCGTAATGCATATCTACCTTTTGTTGATATTCTCATTTCTTCCTCCTAAAAGTATTACTTTTTCGCAACTATTCAACTACAAAATTAACAAATTTATTTCTTTTATATGTTAATTTTCCTGTTTGATTTTCTTCATATTGTTCATAAACAGAGTATGTCGTTGCAAAGATTTTCCTTTTTCCACCTATATCAAATGTTAGTATATAATCTGTGTTTATTATTCCTTGATTTGGATCTGGGCAATATGACGAAACTTCTTTTTTTACTAATTTTGCATTAACTGTTTCTTCTGGTGCATTTTCATCCATTCTAAAATTTATTATTATATATGCCAAGAAAGCTACTATTATAAGCCAAAATAAAAACATAAAATACCTCTTTTCCTCTTTATTTATTTCTCTTACGTCTATTTATACCATAAAAACAGACGATTAGCAACCGTCTGTTTTATTGTACCCTATTATGTCTTTTACTATTTCACCAGCTATTATTAAGCCTGCAACTGATGGCACAAATGAAACACTTCCTGGCACTTGATTTCGTGATGCACATTTTCTTTTTGTTCCAGGTGGGCAAATGCAATTTGTTTTGCAACTGCAATTTGCCATTTCATCTATTTTTATCGGTTCTTCCTTTGAATATAGAACTTTTAAGCTATCAATATTTCTTTTTCTCAATTCTTTTCTCATAACTTTTGCTAGTGGACAAATGCTAGTTTTGTATATATCTGATATTTCAAATCTTGTTGGATCTAGTTTATTTCCTGTTCCCATTGATGAAATAACTGGTATTCCAAGTTTTTTGCATTGTATCACTATTTCAATTTTTGCCGTGACTGTATCTACACAGTCTACAACATAAGTTAGATCTTTATTTATTATATTGCTTTCTGAGTTTGGTAAATAAAACTCTTGATGTGTCTCAACATTAGCATCTGGGTTTATATCAAGTATTCTTTCTTTCATAACGTCTACTTTGAATTTTCCTACTGTCTTTCTTGTTGCTATTATTTGTCTATTTATGTTTGTTAAACAAATTTTATCGTCATCTATTATTACAAAATTTCCAACGCCCGCTCTTGCAAGCCCTTCAATTACAAATGAACCAACTCCACCAACACCAAACACTGCAATTTTAGCATTTTTTAATTTTTCTAATCCTTCTTTTCCTATTAGTAATTCTGTTCTTGAAAATTGATTTAACATTTTTATACTTCCATTTCTTTTATTTTATGTAAGATTCTTCTACTTTCAGCCTCAAACTCTCTATTGTCTAAATCTTAAATATCTAAATTTTCAGCTTTCTTATTTTTTTAATCTTAGTGCATTTAATACAACTGTTAGGCTGCTAATTGTCATTGCTAATGCCGCAAGCATTGGATTCAAAGCTACTCCTACTGGTTCTAGCACTCCGCAAGCCACTGGTATCATACAAATATTATAGAAAAAAGCCCAAAATAAATTTTGCTTTATATTTCTTATTGTATTCGCACTTATATCTAATAATGTGTTTATTTTTTCAATATTATCATTCATCAAAACTACACTTGCTGAATCCATTGCTATGTCTGTTCCTGATGAAACTGACACACCAATGTCTGATGTTACTAAACTTACGCTATCATTTATTCCGTCTCCACACATCATAACAAGACCGTCTTTTTTTAGCTCTTTTATTTTTTCAGCTTTTTCTTTCGGTGTGACATTTGATATTACGTTATCTATTCCCAGTTGACTTGCTATTATATTAGCTGTTTTTTCGTTGTCGCCTGTTATCATTGTGATTTTTATGCCTCTTTGTTTTAGTTTTTGTATAGTCTCTTTTGCATTCTCTTTTAAGGTATCTTTAACACCAATCAACGCAACCATTTCGTCATTTATTGAAGCAAATAATATACTGTTTCCGTTCGCTTATCAAGCTTTGCTCATCTTGTGAAGATTTGATTTCGATATTGTTTTGTTCCATTATTTTTCTGTTTCCTATTAAGATTTTATCTCCATTTTGATTTTTGGCTTCTATACCAAAACCTGCAATAGCCTTAAAATCTGCAATTTTTTCTAGTTCAATATTTCTTTCATTTGCATATTGTACAACTGCTCTTGCAATTGGATGTTCTGAACTGTTTTCAGCACTTGCAATTTCTCTTAATAAATTGCTTTCTTCTAAGTTACAGTAATTAAATATTCTTGAAACTGTTAATTTTCCATTTGTTAGTGTTCCTGTTTTATCAAAGCATATGTCTTTTACTTTGTGTGCATTTTCCAAAGCTTCACTAGTTTTTATTAAAATTCCATTTTTACTAGCATTTCCAGATGCAATTACTATCGCAAGTGGTGTAGCAAGCCCCAAACTGCAAGGACAAGCAACAACTAATATGCTTACAAATATGTTTAATGCTGTTGCAACACTCTTAGATATTGCAAACCAAACTGCAAAAGCAATAGCAGCAATAACTAAAACCGTTGGCACAAAATACCCACTTATCTTATCTGCAATTTTTGCAATTGGCGCTTTTGTTGATGTTGCATTTGCAACTAATTTAACAATTTCAGAAACGGTCGACTCTTTGCCTATTTTCTCAGCTTTATATTTTATCGCTCCATCATAATTTATGCTACCTGCAATTACTTTCGCACCAATTTCTTTTTTTACAGGCACACTTTCACCTGTTATGAACGACTCGTTTATATGAGATTCCCCTTCTGCTATTTCACCGTCAACTGCAATTTTTTCTCCTGGTTTACAAATGACGATATCACCTTTTTTTATTTCATCTAATGTCACTTGTACTTCTTTGCCCTCACGCAAGATAGTAGCATTGTTAGGTGTTATTGTCATTAAATTTTGCAATGCTTCTTTTGTTTTATCTTTATTTTTATTTTCGATATATTTTCCTATCTTTATGAAAAATATGACTATTGCAGCTGACTCATAATACAAGTTTTCAACATACATTAAGTCGCCGTTTAATATTTTTACTGTACTATATACACTATATGAAAAGCTTGCAAGCACACCTATCATAACTAATGTATCCATATTAGGTGTTTTGTGTATCAGGTTCTTATATCCATTTTTTAAAATGTCTACTCCAAATAACAGCACAACAACAGTAAGCACAAGCAATGAAATCGCGTAATTTACTGGATATGTTTCCATATTCAAAAATGGAATAACTGGCAGACCAACCATATGTGACATTGATATATATAATATTAAAATTGATATTACTGATATTCCAATAAGTTTATATTTTTCATTAGATTTTTTTGTTTCTTCTTTTTCAAAGTTATCTATCCCTAAACTTTCAAATCCTGCCTTTTCAACAAATTTTTCTACTTGTTCTAGTGTTAATTTTTCATCGTCATATTCGATATTTGCATTATTCATTACTAAATTTACAGCTGCACTTTCTATTCCATCTTGTTTATTCAAATATTTTTCTAAACCAGAAGAACACGCCGAACAAGTCATTCCACCTATTTTTAGTAATACTTTTTTCATTTTTTATTCTCCCTTGAATCCTGCATCTTCGATTGCTTCCTTAATCTCTTTTTCGCTCGTTGTGTTTTCATCAAATTTAATTTCTGCAACTTTATTTTCAAAACTTACTTTTGCTTCTTCAATTCCATCTGTATTATTTAAAACTTTTTCTAATCTTCCCGAACATCCTGTACAATGCATTCCTTCAATTTTTAATTTTATTTCTTTCATCATTATCATTCCTTTCATATCCTTTTATTTTTACTAATTGTTTCATTTATTATCTCCAACTTTTGCTTGGAATTTCACAAATCTAAACAAAATATATTTAAAATTTATTATTAAAATAATAGTTATTGTATAGTTCTATCGCAGTTGTGGGGCTGTCTACGCCGTCTTTGTTTTTTATTGGTGCAAAATTTTCTTCTCTTTTCACACTCAAAACAAGCATATCGTCTGCAACTTCAAAGCCATCAAATATAAACATCTCAAACTTATATGTGTTTGGTTGTTCACCAATAATCATCTTTCCATTCTTATCTATATAACTATTTTTCTTTTTAGCTGGTCTGTATTCTAAACCTTGAACAATTTTTTCTAGCAAACTAACTTTGAACATTACAAATCCATAATAAGCCTCTCCAAATTTCAAGTTATTATTTTCATCTTTCTCATTCGCCATTTTTTCTGTAATCTCTGTATATTCAACAACTCCCGGCTTACCATTTAACTTACACACAACACCAACCTTTTCTTCTGGCGACGTCTTTGTAACTGTTTTAACAGCCAGTTCTTTATTTTCTATGTTCATCATTCCAATAAAAGTTGGTTCTAACATGTCTAATAAAATATTATCAACATTTCCTATGCCTAAATATTCGATGCCTTTTTCTTTTAGTTTCTCTAAAATACCTTGTGCGTGTAAAGCATCATATATTCCACCATTTCCATTTGCAGCCATAAAGACCTTATCCTTGGCTGATAAAGTATAATTGCCATCAAAATCTAATATAGGCAATTCTTTTTGTGAGAAAAATATTATATTTTCTTTTCCGTAGTTAAAATAATTATTCTTCTCAAAAAATAATTTTGTTTCTTTATCATTTTGTTCGCTCGTCATTATGAACCACAATATTTTTACATTATATTTATTACACGTTTCTTTTATTTTATCTGCGAAAATTTCAAATATTGTCTTTGGAGTTTTTAAAGCCACAGTGTAAGTTCCTTTTGGTCCACTATACCCAAGCCTAGTGCCTTGGCCACCAGCCATTTGGCAAACAGCCACTTTACCGTTTTTTAATAATTCCTCGCCTTTTTCTCTATACTTATTCTTTTGTTCATCAGTTAAACTTTCTATTTTTATGTACGGTATGCTTTCTATTTTTTTATTTGCGACTGGTGGTGTGTTTCTAACATTATACAATTTTCTCATCAAATCAAAGTCTATTTTTTCTATTTGCTCAAATAAACTTTCTCTTTCATCCTCAGATAACTCATTATAAAAGTTTAACAAATATTCTGCATTGTTTTCTTTTAGGTATTTATACATCTCATCAAAATTTTTCAACATATAGCTTCCTTTCTAAAACATTCTACATTTTCTCTGGTGTTTGTATTCCTAATAATCCTAAGCCACTCTTTATTGTTGCACCAACACATTTGGTAAGCGCAAGTCTTGCCATTTTTGTTTCTTCATCATCACATATTATTTGATGTTCATTGTAAAATCTGCTAAAACTATGTGCCAAGTCTATTAAATACCTAGAAATTATTGAAGGCTCATTTTTGTTAGTTGCACTTATAACAATATCAGTATATTCAGAAAGTCTCTTTATTACATCTATCGCTTCAGCATCTAATAATTTTTCAAAGTTAATTTTGCTTTCGTCTATATTTGTAATTCCAGCATTTCTTAATATACTCTGAGTTCTAACGTACGTATATTGCATATATGGACCTGTTTCTCCGTTAAAGTTTAGTAATTGATTCCAATCAAATATTTCGTCCTTAATTCTGTTATTAGACAAATCATTAAATATAACAGCACCAACACCAACCATTTTGGCAACTTCTTTTTTGTTTTCCAAAGTTGGATTTTTTTCTTCAATAATTTTCTCAGATTTATCTATCGCTTCATTCAATATTTCTTCTAAAGTTAATAGATTTCCACCTTTTCTCGAACCGATTTTTTCTCCATTTTCATCTAAGACAAGGCCAAAAGGTATATGCTCACAAACTTTGGCATATTTCTCATATCCCATCATTTCTAGCACTTTGAAAATTTGCTTGAAATGAAGAGACTGCTCACTTCCAACCACATATAATGCCTTAGAAAAATCATATGTATCTATTCTGTACAAAAGTGCAGCTAAATCACGAGTAGCGTAAATTGTTGTGCCCGCAGAAGTTATTATTATGCAAGGTGGTATGTTCTCTTCTGGCATTTCAACAACCTTAGCACCTTCACTATCTTTTAATAACCCTTTTTTTTCTAGTTCTTTTATAACTCTATCCATTTTATCGTTATAGAAAGCCTCTCCGTTGTACGAATCAAACTGAGAGCCAAGCAAATCATAAACTCTTCTATAATTTTCTAAGCTTATGTCTATTATCCATTTCCAAATCTTTGTTGTTTCTTCATCCTTGTTTTCAAGCCTTATTAAAACATCTCTTGCCTTCTCTGTGTATGACGGATCTTCCTTTTCCATTTTGTTAAATCTAACATATATCGCAAGAATTGACTTAATTGGCTCAACATCAAAAGAATATTCGTCTTTCCACATCTCATATCCAGCAATCGTTTTTGAAATTCCCATTCCCCAGTCACCTAAGTGATTTATTCCAACAACATTGTATCCTAAGAACTTATACATTTTGTATAAAGCTCCACCAATAACAGTCGTACGCAAATGTCCAATGTGAAAAGGTTTTGCAATGTTTGGAGAAGAATAATCAATTACTATTGTCTTACCTTCACCAATGTTACTCTTTCCGTAATTTTCTCCTTTTTCTAATGCTTCGATTAAAACGTGTTTAACTAAGCCTTCTTTATTTATGAAAAAGTTTAAGTATCCTCCTGCGACGTCTATTCTTTCTATTACGTCATCTACTTTCATTTTTTCTTTTATCTCATTTGCTATAACAGGTGGCGCTTTTCTCATACTCTTTGCAAGTTTAAAGCAAGGAAATGCAAAATCACCCATATCTGAATTTGGTGGTATTTCTATGTATTCCTCTAACTCTTTTGTATCAACATCTGTTATTTTATGAATTCTTTCAGCAATTTCATTTTTATAGTTCATTTTATCCTCCCTCTGCCTACATAGGCATATGTTCTTTAAGCCATTTAATTCTATCTGCTCTGACTTTTTCTTTCAATTTATTAAACTCCTTTTCCCCAGGATATTTCTTTCCATTTATCTCAGTCATCATTTCTTTTCCAATAATTGCAAACTCAATTTTTCTATTCGTTGTTTTATCTGCATTTGCCAAAATTTCCATTCCGTCCAGCCCCAAGCTACTTTTATAAATCCTCTCAATAAAATCTACTCTTTTAGGATAAGTCATTATATCAAAAATTCCAGCTCGCATATGTTCTAAGCAAGCAGTTTTACCTATTTTATGCCACTTAGCAGGAAGTTTTAGCCTGCTACATAATTTGTTTAATGGCTCAATACCATTTTCTTCATGATTTATATGTCGTGGTAAAATTTCTTTTGGTGTTGCAGCCTTACCTAAGTCGTGAACTAAACCTGCAAATACAATACTCGGATTTGATGTGTCTATTGCAATTTTATCTATTACTAACATCGTGTGTTCATACGCATCGCCTTCTGGATGATACTGTATTGGTTGCTCAACACCAATTAAATCATTTACCTCTTTAAAATGCTCTTCTAACAAATTAGCACTTTTTAAAGCATTAAAAAATTTACTTGGTCTATTAGCTTGCAATGCTCTTTCTAATTCTGCAAACACTCTCTCAGAAGACAAAAAATCTAATTCTAACTTACATTTCTTCATAAGTTCAAGTGTATAATCATCAATCTTAAAATCATTTTCATCGTTATCAAAATACTCTTCCGTTTTAAAAAAACTATCTACACACAACTTCTTTGATAACTGGGCTAAAAACCTTGCAACTCTGTACGCTCTCAAAGGATCTTCTAAAAAAGCATCACTAGTTGCTCTAATCACTTTATTTTTCAAATCACGCACTCCGATTAAACGGGTCTATAATTTCTTCAGTCAGCACATCTTTTGCAATGCTATTTATCGTTATATCTCTTCTTTTCAAATCTTCTTCTATCGATATTTTACTATTAGTAAGCATTTCAAAACCCTTGTGCCCATTAGAAACTTTCTTTTCAACTCTTGCCATTGCAAACTCAATATTATCCATTGTGAATACAGGAAAGGATTTTCCCTGAATTTTGGCATTTGGAAATATCTCTTCAAAAGTTTCTCTTTCAATTCCAGTAACACAATAGTCATAATCTTTTGGCTGTAATCCAAGCAAACTATCCCTTAATGCTCCGCCAACTAAATAAAGTCTACCACCATATTTTTCTATTTTTTTAGCGATATATATAATATCCAACTTTAATGACCACCTCCAAAAGCCTATTCTAACGTGTTCGTACTAAAATCTCACTCGGTTATTATAGCATATTTTGCTACATACAGCAATAAGTAACAAAGCAAAAAAATGTCCATTCTCTTTAACAGCACATAACTTACTCAAATAGAAATTTACTTTTTTAAGTTTCAACAAAATACCCACATTTTTATAAATATTAAGCTCTCACTAATACTTGAAATTGAAAAAGGAGAACAGTTTTTGACTGTTCCCCCCTTTTTCCCTTAAAACTCAACTCAGAAGAAGTTTAATCTTCTAATCTCAGCCCTCCATTTTTGTAATTCTCACAATAGAGACCTCGTACGTAGTTCTAGCTTCTACATCTTCGGAGTCCGAAAGCTTTTTCAAGTATTCCCTACTCTGTACTCTACCATACAACTTAATCCAGTCGCCTACTTCAAGCTTGCTCGCATATTGTGCAGCTCTTCCCCAAGCAATGCAAGGAATATAGTCAACTTTATTGTGAGGTCTACCTACTGCAATTACGAAGTCAGTAATCTGCCTACCCAAAGGCGTCGTTCTGAATGTAGACTGCCTACAAATGTGACCGTTCAAATAGATTAAGTTTTCAATTGGTAAAGCATACTCCAATTCTTCTCCAATTTCATAAACTTTGATGTTCCTGGCAAACAGGAACAGCTCCAAATGCTTCCGACCATCTTTGCCAACTTTTTTATAAGAACGTAACTGTCCTTCAACTTTGACATACTTGCCTTTCAAACCACTTTCAATGGCAATGGGCATCAGCAACTCAGATACAATTATGGGTATATAGTCTGCAGTTCCACTCAACCTCACAACCCTTATTCTGGTTTTGTAGAATTTTTCCCGCAAAAACTCGTGGCTATACTCGAATTCTTCCTCGATAAAGCCACTTACGCAAATCTTGTTGAAATCGGTAGAGGCATTTTCTTTGCCAATACTTATACCTTGGTAAGTTACGACCTTGTTGTCCTGCGTTGCTACGAAACTTTTTTCTGACATTGTACTATTTCCTCCTGTAATAATATTTTTTTGCTTATAGTACATTAGTAGAAAGAATTTTTTAACTTGTTTATTAGCACAAATACTGCACTAATAATCAGATTCAGAAATTACTTCTTCCTCCTTTATAGTAATATAAACAGCATACAAATTATAACATCAATTAACAATTTTGTAAAGATTATGTAAAATAGTTTCTTAGATTCATAATAAACTTCTACCTTCCATATTGAACTCACTTTCGGAAATAGAAATTACTTTTGCAAGTTGTCATTTAAATAATACAGCCAAAATACATTTTAATCTCAAATAACTAAAATTGAAAAAATCGCTCATAAATAATGCACATTTCAAATTTTATCTAACCGTAAATTTGTTGTTGTTTACGAGTTGACTTTTTATAGCTTTTACGTTAATATAAGCTTTGTGTAAATGCCAAGTCATTCAGGTATTTACGCAAATCATTTACAGAATTTGATAAAAAAGGAGAGTTATTATAAATGTCATTATGCTCAGTATGTAAAAAGAATACGGCTGTAGTATTTGTTAATAAGATGGTTGATGGAAAACCTGAAATTGAAGGTTTGTGTCTTTCTTGTGCTAAAAAAAGAGGCATCAATCCACTATCTTCAATGATGAAACAATACGGTGCTTCAGATGAAGATATTGAAAATTTGAACGAACAGTTTGAAGAAATTGTTTCTTCATTATCAGGAGATAGCGAAATGCCAGAAGAATTAGCAGAAGAACTTAATATGGACGACCCAAATAGTCCATTTTCTTCTATGCTGTCTAATTTATTTCCTAGTATGAACGCACATAGCGACACAGAAAATGCAGATTTTTCAAAAACTAAGAGTTCATCTAGCAAAGAAAAAAATAAAAAAGATAAGAAAAGAAAGATTCTTGATACCTATGGTGTAAATTTAACAGCCAAGGCTCGTGACGGCAAAATAGATAAACTTATTGGAAGAGATGTTGAAATTGAACGCATTACTCAAATACTAAATCGTCGTAGCAAAAATAATCCTTGTTTAATTGGTGAACCTGGTGTCGGCAAGACCGCAATTGCACAAGGACTTGCTCTTAAAATTGCAGAAAAAGATGTTCCTGCAAAATTGTTGTCAGCCGAAATTTACCAAATAGATATGACTTCAATGGTAGCTGGCACTCAATTTAGAGGTCAATTTGAGGCAAGAATGAAAGCTCTAATCGAAGAATGTCGTCAATGTGGAAATATTATTCTTGTAATTGATGAAATTCACAACATTGTTGGAGCTGGTGGTGACGTAAATCAAACAATGAATGCCGCAAACATTTTAAAGCCAGCACTATCTAATGGAGACATTCAAGTTATTGGTACTACAACACTTAAAGAATATAGGAAAAACATAGAAAAAGATGCTGCACTTGAAAGAAGATTTCAACCAGTTATTGTTGAAGAGCCTTCAATTCAAGACACAATAAAAATTTTAAGTGGTATAAAGGACTATTATGAAAATTATCATCACGTAAAAGTTTCTGATACATTGATAAAACAAATTGTGCTAATGTCTGAGAAATACATTCACGATAGATTTTTGCCAGATAAAGCAATTGATATATTAGATGAAGCTTGTTCAAAAGTTAATTTGACAAACAAAGTGCTAGCTCAACTTCAAATTATGAAAGATGAACTTGAACAAGTCAAAGCTAAAAAAGATGAATTAGAAACAATTACTAATGAAAATGAGACACCTGATTATGAAAAGATTGCGAACTTAAAATCTCGTGAAACAGCACTTATTAACCAAATTGCAGATATGTCACAAGGCAATAATTTAGAGTTGGAGTTAAATATTGATGATGTCGCAGCTATAATCGAAAATTGGACAAAAATACCTGCTTCAAAAATATCTGAGACAGAAGCTGATAAATTATTAAACTTAGAAAAAAATATTCATAAGAGACTAATAGGTCAAGATGAAGCTGTAACTGCTGTTGCCGATGCAATTAGAAGAAACCGTGCAGGGCTAAGAAATAAAAAACGTCCACCATCATTCATTTTTGTTGGTCCAACAGGTGTTGGAAAAACTGAACTTGCAAAGTCAATAGCCGATGAATTGTTTGGAAGCGAAGATTCTATAATCAGAATTGATATGTCTGAATATATGGAAAGTCACTCAGTTTCAAAACTTATCGGTTCTCCTCCTGGATATGTTGGATATGATGATGCAGGACAACTTACTGAAAAAGTTAGACGTAATCCATATTCACTAATACTTTTTGATGAGATAGAAAAAGCACATCCAGACGTGTTTAACTTACTTCTTCAAATATTAGATGATGGAAGGCTTACAGATGCCCAAGGAAGAACAGTAAACTTTGATAACACAATTATAATTATGACGTCAAATGCTGGTTCAAACCTTAACACAAATGGAATAGGCTTTAACAAAGATGAAGCCCCACTTGTCGAAGCAAGAGTTATGAGTGCTTTGCAGTCAACTTTTAGGCCAGAATTTTTAAACAGAGTGGATGAAATTATAGTATTTAACGAATTGACAAGACCTGAACTATTAAAAATTGTTGATTTGATGCTTGATGAAATCAAGGACGAATTAGCAGAAAAAAATATTCATATAACCTTTACTGATGAAGTGAAAAACTATATTTTAGAAAAAGGATATGAGCCAAAATATGGTGCTCGCCCACTTCGTAGAGCAATACAAAAATACGTTGAAAATGAGCTAGCTCAAAGTCTTTTGAAAAACGAACTATTGCCTAACGACTCAGTAATTATTAACTTAGTTAATGACAAAGTTGTGGTGGAACAATAAGAACATTTAAAAGCACTATCTAAAACAGGCGCGTATGCAATACAAACATATGCGCCTGCTTTTCTTATATGGACATAATTTTTTTAACAACAAAATAAAGGAAGATGTATTTTATGTCATATTTTGACGTTTACTCATTTTTACGTTACTACGAATTGTAGTCTTCTATAATACTGTTTAATTCTTGTTTTCCATATACTCTTATTCCTTCTTTTAAATTTTCTTTATCTACTTCACTAAGCAAGTCTGTATTGACACTTAATACTTCTACCAAGTTCATCTTGTCTTCTGTTAGTTCGCTATAAACTGCTATGCTTCCATCTTTTTCTTTTAATACAAAGTGGTCTTCACAATTTGCCTCTATTTCTCTTGATAATATTATTTCATCGGCTGAAAATTTTTCAATTTCCCAACCTGTATATTTTTTCATTAACTCGCTTTTTGGCAAGTTTACTAATTCTTTTGGCACATCAACTATATTAACCGTAGTGTGATTACATTTTGAAAAATGTTTTTTAATCACTAGCTTAGCATATGGAGAAATTTTTTCTTCGCTTTTTATTGTTTCCACAACTACATCGTTTTCGCCTGATTCAACATTTTCTTTTTCATTTTGTACCTTTTTTATAACAACATCTTGAATAGGTTGAATTTTCACATCACTATTTTTTTGAGATATTTTTAAATTGTTTTCATTTTCATAGCCTAAATATATTCCAACAGAAACTCCCAAAATAAAGGTCACTATTAAAAAGAAATAACTTAATCCATTTTTCAAACAAATCACCCTCTTTTCATTCTAAAAGTATGATTTGCAATTATTATTTTTTTATACGTTCATCTATGTAAATTTTGGAATTTTTATAAATTCTAATTCTAATTTCGCCAGAATTTTTTGTCATATAGATATCTGCGTACTTTTTTAGCCTTTCTACAACTTGTAAATTAGGATGACCATATGTATTTTTTTCGGCTACGCTTATCACTGCGATTTTAGGTTTTGTTTTCTTCAAAAAGTTTTCTGTGGAAGAAGTTTTTGCACCGTGATGGGCAACTTTTAGTATATCTACATCTGTTAGTTTTTTTACACTTTCTTCGCCTTTTGCTTCTATGTCTCCTGTAAACAACATACTTTTATTTGCATAGTCCATTTTTAGAACAAGTGATAAGTTATTTACATTACTATCTTGATAATTTTTAGTTGGATATAAAACTAAAAATTTTATTTTATCTATTGTTAACATGCTTCCAGCTGAAACATAGCTTATAGGAATTTTTCTTTTTTTGCATTCTTTAACTAATTGTCCAAATTTTTCATCTTCATTATTTTGTGGTCCAACAATTACCTTACCCACTTTTAAATTTTGTATTACCGTCAGTATCCCATCCATATGGTCTGCGTGAGCGTGCGATAAAAATATATAGTCTATTGTAGTGCATCTTCTATAAAGTAAATATGGTAACAATATATTTTTACCAACATCGTAATTACTAGTTTCACTACCACCACCATCAATTAAAATATTTTTTCCACTAACAGTCTTAATAAAGAAGCTATCTCCCTGCCCTACGTCTATGCAAGCAATTTCAATAAAGTCTTTTGGGATATATCCAACTAAATCACTTATTATTACAAAAATCATAACTAAAATTATCGCTATTCTTTTAGTTTTGCACTTAAAAAAGTATTTTAATGCCAAATTGTTTCCATTATATTCTTTAATGATTAACATACTAGCTATTAAGAAATATCCTATAATATGTGTTAACTTAGGTGTTGGCACTGTAAAATTAAAGAAAGATGCTTTGGCACAATAATTTGCAACAACCATTATGTATTTTATTAAATATGAAATTGGAACTGCCACTACTTTTGCAAATGGAAATGAAACAATAGAAATTATGAATACAACCAGCCCTGCTACGGTCATAATGCTTGCTACTGGCAAAACAAGCATATTTGTTAAAAGCGATATTACTGATATGTTATTAAAATAATATGCCATAATTGGCAAAAGCATAATTTGTGCCGATAATGTTATGCTCAAATTTTCGAGTATTATTTTTGATTTTAAAAATCTTTTTAGGCATTTTTCAATATTTTCAGAGAAAAATAATATGCCAAGTGTTCCTAAAAAAGAAAGTATGAAACCAATGTTTAGCAATGATATTGGATTTATTAAAAGTATTATTAGTGCAGATAAGAATAAATTATTGATACTATTCGATTTTTTTATTAAAAGATTTGCAACTATTTCTAGTATAGCCATTATACCAGCTCTCATAACTGATGGAGAGCTTCCAGATAAAAGTATAAATAACACAATAAATATTATTACAAACAAATGATAATGCCTTTTTCCAAACAGTTTTGCAAACAAGAATTTGCTAATAACAATAATCATTGCAACATTTGAGCCAGAAACAGCAAGCAAATGCGTTATTCCACTATTCTTAAAATCTTCCGTCACTTTTAATGAAATGCTGTTTGTTTCACCAATAAGTATCCCATTTAAAATTCCAGCTTCATTCTGTTCAAAAAGTTTTTGTAAATTTTCGTTTATAATATTTTGAGCTCTGTATATAATATTACTCGTCTTTTTCGAAGTTTTAGTATAGCCTTGTACCTTTATAATCCCGTACACACTATTAGCATTTAAAGTATATCTATAATTAAATCCACCTTGGTTCCTAGCAACATCGGGCAAAGAAAATTCACCAGTTATATTAACCTCATCTCCAATTTTAAATATATTATCTACATTTTTCTTGAAATACCCAATAAACTTATCTCCATTGCTAGACTTTAAATAGTATTTATTATAATAATCACTTTTTATATTAGTGGATACAATTGTTGCCACTAAATGTATATCACCGCTCAACATACTTATTTTCATACCTTTTTACAGCATATGTTGAATATAATACACCGAGCAGAAAAATTATAAACATCAAAATTATGCTAGTAAATTTTCTAGAAATATTGTTAAATTTTGAGTTTACTAAAATAATTAGCATTGCCAGAAATAAAAAAATGAGGACTAATAGTAGCTCGTTTGCTACATATAGTCCCCATATTATTCCAAGTGCAAATGCCAATGTAACTGATATCACAGTTAACATCCATTCATCCTTTCTTATTTTATTTTGATATAATCTGCTGATGCCCAGCCTGTTACATTATTTACTGTAATTTTACACCAACCATTAGATATTTCTTTAATTGTAACAGTTTCACCTTTTTTTACAGTTGTAAGAATTGTTGCTGTTGTTGATGGACTTACTCTTACATTTAAGTATGGTTCAGCAGTTATAGTACCAGTTTTATCACCGGTTGTTGTTAAAGAAGCTCCATTTCCATCAGGATATAAAATATTTTCTGTTTTCATCCAGCCAGAAATTTGATTTCCTGTCGCATCAGCGCCAGTAACTCTAGACCACCCTTTATCAAATTTTTGTGCTGTAACTTTTGTAAATTTTTCTAGTTTTCCAACTATCTCTGAAGTTCCATTTGCTTCTGAATATATATTAGCCGAAGCAGCTGAAATACTCGCATCAGGATAAATTTTACTTGTTGGATCACCAATTTTGCTTACAAATGTCTCTCCACCCATCTGTAATATGTCTCCAGACTCATCTACATTTGTCTCACCAGAGTTTTGTACATCTCCACTATCGTCATAATAAGGATCACTTATATTGGTAATCAAACCTTCACCATTTACATTATTTTTATCATCTTTCTTACTATCATCACTCCAAATGCTTTTTAAAACAACAGTACAAATTACTATTGGAACAACGATAACTACTAATATCAAAATTTTTTCTAAATTTTTCATTTAAAAGCCTCCTTAACTCAAAAATCACATATCACATATAATCTTTTAGTTTTTTACTTCTACTTGGATGTCTCAATTTTCTTAAAGCTTTTGCTTCAATTTGTCTTATTCTTTCCCTAGTAACTTGAAATTCTTTTCCAACTTCTTCAAGTGTTCTAGCCTTTCCGTCTTCAAGACCAAATCTAAGCTTTAAAACTTTTGCTTCCCTTGGAGTTAAAGTGTCTATTATATCATCTAATTGTTCTCTTAATAGTGTGTATGCCGCAAGCTCAGAAGGAGATGGTGCATCATCATCTGGTATAAAATCACCCAAGTGACTATCTTCTTCTTCACCAATAGGAGTTTCAAGTGAAACTGGCTCTTGTGCAACTTTTTTAATTTCTTTTACTCTTTCAACTGGCATCTCCATTTCAGCTGCAATTTCTTCTATTGTTGGTTCACGTCCTAATTGTTGTAACAAGTGTCTAGATGTTCTTATTAGTTTGTTAATTGTTTCAACCATATGAACAGGTATTCTAATTGTTCTTGCTTGGTCTGCAATGGCCCTTGTAATAGCTTGTCTAATCCACCAAGTAGCATATGTTGAAAATTTATATCCCTTTCTATAATCGAATTTTTCAACTGCTTTAATCAAACCTAAGTTTCCCTCTTGAATTAAGTCAAGAAATAACATACCACGACCAACGTATTTCTTAGCAATACTAACAACTAACCTCAAATTAGCTTCTGCAAGTTTTTTCTTTGCTTCTTCATCACCCTCAATTATTCTTGAAGCATATTCAATTTCTTGCTCTGGCGTAAGCAAAGGAATCTTACCAATTTCTTTTAAGTATAGTCTTACAGGGTCATCAACACTTACAGAATCAGGTACATCAATGTTTTCTAAATCTTCAAGCTTGATTTCTTCTTCGATATCCTCTAATTCTTCAAATGCTGGTTCATCTGCATCTTCAATAATATCAATGTTGGCACTTTCCAAAGCCTCATAAATTTTTTCAACTTGGTTCGCGTCTAATTGATACTTTTCCAAAACATCGATTATCTCTTTATAAGTAAGAGAAGCCTTTTTACCGGCGGCATCAATCAATTGTTTTGCAATTTCTTTTAAATCCTTGTTTTCTTCACTCATTTTTCATACCATTCCTTCCCCTATATCAGCAAATCACTTTTTAGCAATCTTTAAAATAATTTCATTTAACTTTGCTTCTAGCGATTTTCTTTCTTCTTCTGTAATATCATCCTGAAGCTTTTTTATAACTTCTTTCTTTTCATTTTGTAACTTATCAACTTCAATTTTTCTAATAATATCTAATGCAAATTTTTCCGCATCATCACGAACATTGCTCTTCATAAGCACTTCCGAAAGCAAATTACTCTCTTCTTCTGTATCACAAAGAGACATCAAATCTTTATTTATAATATCTCCTGTTTCATACAAATTATATATTTTTTTGATAAGTTCCCCATTTATTGATTTATCAATGTCTTCTGACGTATATACTTGCTTTAATATATTAAATATATCAACATTCTTCAATGTTAGTATATATATTATAGACTTTTCTAAATTTTCTTTATCCTTATCTACTTCTACGTCGCTATTTGAAACAATTGGCTTTGGTGCTTGCCAATTCTTAACCTTAATAGTATTTCTAATAGTCCTTTTTTCTATCTCTGCAATTATCGCTTCTTTGCCAACATTTAACTCTCTTGAAAACTTGTCCACATAAACATCTCTCTCAATAATATTATCAACTTTTGAAAGGATTTCAGACATCTTAGTTAAAAATGTAATTTTTTGAGATGTATCTTCAAGATTATAGTCTTTTTTTAGCATATCAACCTTATATTCAACTGGCGAAATGCTGTTATCAATAAGTCTTTCGAACTTTTCCGGGCCATATTTCAAAACATATTCATCTGGATCTTTTGCTCCTTCCATCTTCAAGACTTTAACAGGAACATCAAGTGCTTGCATTATTTCAATGCCCCTAAGCTTAGCTTTTTGACCAGCTTCATCAGAATCGTAAGATAAAACAACTTCTTCTGCATACCTTCTAAGTAATCTGCCTTGCTGTTCTGTTAAGGCAGTTCCTAACGAAGCAACGACATTAGTAATTCCAGCCTGATGAGGTGAAATAACATCCATATATCCCTCAACAACTAGTACTCTCTTCATTTTTTGATTAGTGCCCTTTGCAAGATTAAGTCCATACAGATGCTTACCCTTTGAATAAACCAAATTTTCAGGAGAATTTATATATTTAGGAATTCCTTTCGCTTTCATAGATTCTTTGCTTTCTAGTGTTCTGCCTCCAAAAGCAATCAATCTCTTCCTAACATCAAAAATTGGAAACATAAATCTATCTTTAAATTTGTCATATAACTGACCTCTATCAGATTTTCCAATCAGTCCAGTAGCAATAATAACATTCTCATCAAACCCCTGAGAAATTAAATACCTGCTCAGACTATTATCATTAAGAGCAAAACCAAGACCAAACTTTGCAACAGTTTTAGGTTCAATTCTTCTTTCTAATATATAGTTTTGAGCCATCCTAGACTTTTCAATGTTCTCATAAAAAAACCTACCTGCCACTTTATTTATTTCATACATTTGATTTCTAATTTCTTCACGTTTTTCAAGCTCTTCACGTGTTATTCCAGGGTCAAAAAATTCTTTACTATGTAACACAATTCCAGCCCTCTCTGCCAATAGTTGAACAGCCTCGGAAAAACTAATATTTTCGATTCTTTGTATAAACCTGACAACATTTCCACCAACGCCACAACCAAAGCAATGAAAAATTTGCTTATCTACTGAAACAGAAAATGACGGAGTTTTTTCGTGATGAAATGGACATAACCCCTGATAGCTTGAGCCTTTACGTTTTAAATTAACATAGCTACCAATGACATCAACAATATCATTAGCGGCTCTTACTTCTTCAATTTCATTTTCAGAATAAAACGCCATTATTATATCCTTTCCATCTATAAAATTTTTGTTCAATATTTTAGCAATAATTTCTACATTTATCAACCCATATTTAATAATATTCGACGAATTTTTGTAAAATCCTGCTTAGTTTACCATAAAAGTTTAAGAATTATTAAAAATTTTAGATTATCACAAAAATAGAGACCTGCATTTGCAAATCTCTATTTTTAATATCAGCTCTTAATAATTTTTGAGCTTAACCTGTGAAATAAAAGGCGTGGGCAGATTTCCAACTTGTAACGTCTGACCGCAGTTGCAACAAACAGTCTTATACAAGCCAGAAGAATCTTTTGTGACATCCGTTGGCACAACTGCCAATTTTTTGCCACACTTGTAACAGACAAATACGACCTCCGGTGTTTCAATGACACGCATAAGAACTCTCCTCTCTCATTTGATGCTTAAAAATTTCTTATCTGCATACTTAACGACTTCATATGGCAGATAATTCGCCATTAAAATACAAGTCTCTCCACATTCAGGGCACTCGCAAAATAAGAACTCATCGTGCCAAGTAGCACAAACCTCATCCTTAGTAATTTCGAATTCATTGCTGCAATACCGACAGACGTGTCTTTGCCGCCAAGTTTCAGCAACATCAATAATGGTTTTGCTTTCAGTCATAACAAGCCCTCCTTTGCTAAGTCACAAAATAGTCAAGCAACACCAAGTCTTATGCTTCCACTTCCCACTTATCACCTAAAATCTTAGATAATAAACTTTAAAACTTTCTCATAACTGCACACGATTTTATCACACAAATAGTTTTATGTCAATTATTATTTCATCACTAAAATAAGCTCAAAATAAGCACTCAATGACACAAATTTAACAATATACTTAATTGCTTATAATCTCTAAACGTAGGCCTAATATACAATTCTACACTATTTTTATTTAAAGTCCTATTCTTTCTATAAACAACTCATTTATTTTTTTCTTCAATTCTAAATTATCCTCTAAAATCAAATTTGGATCATCTTCCAATATAGTGTTTGCAACGACTTGTGCCTTTTTTAATATTGGAACATCAACAAATAAGTTTGCTATTTTAAATTCTGGCAATCCGTGCTGCTTAGTTCCAAAAAAGTCTCCTGGCCCTCTTAGTTCTAAGTCTTTTTCTGATATTACAAATCCATCATTTGTTTTTTGCATTATATCCATTCTCTTTTGCACTATGTCTGATTTACTATCATATTTTAAAATACAATATGACTTAAACTTTCCTCTTCCAACTCTACCTCTTAATTGGTGAAGCTGCGCAAGACCAAATCTTTCAGCATTTTCAATCACCATCATTGTAGCATTAGGTACATCAACACCAACTTCTATAACTGTCGTTGAAATAAGTATATCTATCTCGGCATTTTTAAATCTAGTCATTATCTCGTCTTTCTCTTTTGGTCTCATTTTTCCGTGCAACATTTCCACTCTATACTCATCAAATACCTTTTTATAATACTCTAATTGCTCTGTTACTGACTTAACTCCACTCATTTCCTCTGATTCTTCAACAAGGGGACAAACCACATATGCCTGTCTACCAGCAGAAATTTCTTTCTTCACAAAATTATTAATTCTATCTTCAAGATTTCTTCTAACAGCATATGTATCAATTTTCTGTCTTCCAGGTGGGAGCTCATCTATAATTGATATATCCAAATCTCCATATAATATAATTGCAAGTGTTCTTGGTATTGGTGTTGCAGTCATAACAAGTGTATCTGTTTTTTGTCCTTTTGAAGAAAGTATTTTTCTTTGTCTGACTCCAAATCTATGCTGTTCATCTGTTATAACTAGTCCAATATTTTTAAACTCTACATTATCTTCGATTAGGGCGTGTGTTCCTATTAAAATATCAATTTCACCACTTTTTAGTCTATCAAGTATAAGTGTCTTATTTTTCTTAGTAACATCACCTGTCAAAAGTTCAACAATAATGCCAAATGGTTTTAACATCTTAGATATTCCTTCGTAGTGCTGCCTAGCAAGTATTGACGTCGGTGCCATCAAAGCTGCTTGATAGCCATTTCTCACAGCTTTAAACATAGCAAGTGTTGCAACAACAGTTTTTCCTGAGCCAACGTCGCCTTGTACTAATCTATTCATGGACTTCTCAGACTTCATATCATTGTCGATTTCCCTCCAAACTCGCATTTGTGCATTTGTAAGTTTGTATGGAAGAGTACTAAGCAGTTCGTCCATTTTTTCATCCTTATTAAAAGATATTCCCTCATAATTCTTTTCACCGGCTATCTTAAATCTTAAAAGACCTAGCTGCATAACTAGAAGTTCCTCAAAAGCCAGTCTATACCTAGCTTTTTCAAAATCTTGAAGTGTATCTGGAAAGTGTATATTTTTCATTGCGTAGTTTATATCGACTAAATTATTTTGCACTCTTACCCATTCTGGTAACACCTCTAGATATTTATTTTTCATTTCGTTTGTAGCATTTTCAACAATTGTACGAAACACATTTTGAGTTATTCCATTTATCAATGGATAAACAGGAATTATTCTTCCAGTATTCTTTTCTTTGCCGATTTCTTCAAAAACAGGAGATTGTATTTCAATTCTCCCTAATGTATTTTTTATTTTTCCGTAAAAAGCATACTCGCAATCTGTTTTTAACTGTTTCTTCACATATGGCTGATTAAACCAAGTTAAAATAATGCTTCCAGTATCGTCTTTTGCAATAGCCTTGTATATAGTCATATTTTTTCTAATTCTTGTTTCATTAACACTCGAAGCTAGCACCGCTTTAAAAGTTGTAGTCTCTCCATCTACAAGCTCACCTATCTTCTTATACGTTCCTCTATCTTCATATGTTCTTGGAAAATATTCAACAATATCTCTTACTGTGTATAAATTCAATTTATTTAATACTTCAACTCGTGCAGGTCCAACGCCCTTTAAGTATTGCAGATTAGTATCAAAGTCAAGCACCACTATACCTCCTAAATTCATCTTAAAATAGGTTATCACAAACCTTAGTTCGTGTCAATTTTATTTTAAATATAATCATGGCTCACGTTAACTTTTAACGTGAGCCTTTTAATAGCACTATCATTTGTACATTTTTTTCATTTTTCTCGCATCATCAAACAAGATGCAGTTAGATGTGAAAACATGTTGTTCCTCACTAACTGCCTTTGCATCATCACAAAAAGCAACATAAAAAAATGCAAACGCGGCATAAACAAATGTTTCTAGGATTGCAAAAGACATAAAAATGTCCAATCCTTTAAACAAAAGGGTCATTACCATAGAAATAAAGATAGGTAAAGCCGTAACGGAAATTATCAAAATCGAATACACAAACTTGGTGAACTTGCTGTCTCTTTCTCCTTCAATTTCAATTCTTTTGTAGTTGACTAGCGGAAAAATACAGAACGTACTGAAAGTTATCACTAATACCAGATACGTGAAAAAGAAAATTTTCTTTCCTTCTCCAACACCAGCATACTCCAACATATAAAATGTGGTGTACGCAACCGCATAAATTGAGAGAGTTTGAATTAACCGTTTCAACACATAAACTCCTCCTTTAATAAAATTGGGGATAACTAACGAACATATCAACACTATGGCAATTGTATCATAGTGTTCCAGCATGTTCAACCCTTTTTAGAAAGCTTACCATAATTTTTGATAAAATCTTTTACATTTACTCCAAAATGTGTTATCATTCTTGAAGTGAATTTGTTTCACGCTGAATTTGGCTTACTAGGTGCCCAATAACCTAAATATATTTTAAGGAGATTTATACTATTTAAAAATAGAATAGCAAAAAATTATGGAAAATAAAAAATATTGGTGGCTTAGCATTAACCCTAAAATGCTTAAATTTAGAGAGTTAGACATTGATGACTGTTTCTACTACTCTGCGACAAATGAAGATAACACACTTCGCACACTTTACCAAAACTTCAAAGAAATAAAAAAAGGTGAAATTGTCGTTACATATGAGGTTGAGCCTAGTAACGAAATTTTAGGTCTTTGTGTTTGCGAAGAAGAATTATTAGATAATAAAATAAAATTAAGAAAAATAGAAGGACTAACAGATACAGTACCAAGATATTCAATAGAAACACAAATAGAGTTAGCAAATCTTGAAGTTTTCAGATATATGCAAGGAACTCTGTTTAAACTTTCTAAACGCGAATTTGAAATTATTTATAGTATGCTTAGAGAGTTAAATCCTAAGAAAAGCTATCAAGACTTCGAAATATACACCAAAAAAGAATTCCTAGATGAAGTTTATTTCGATGAAAAGGATTATAACGAGTTACACGACCTAATTCTAGCAAGAAAAAACATAGTTTTACTTGGAGCACCAGGAGTTGGAAAAACTTACGTTGCAAGACGTATGGCTTATTCAATTATTGGTGCAAAAGACGATGAAAAGATTTTAGCTGTTCAGTTTCACGAAATGTATTCAAACGACGAGTTTATAGAAGGATATAGACCAGACGACATCGGAATATATAAATACAGACGTGGTTGTTTCAAACGCATTTGTAACAAAGCTAGAAATGACCCACAAAATAAATACTTTGTTATAATAGATGAAATAAATCGTGGAAACATTCCAAAGATTTTTGGTGAGGCTTTTTCACTTATAGAAATAGATAAACGTGGAAGAAACAATTATATAGAACTTTCTTGTTCTCGTGAACGCTTTTATGTTCCAGATAATCTTTATATAATAGGAACAATGAACACATATGATGAAAAGCTTGCAATGACTGACTACGCCCTACGCAGACGTTTCTGTTTCTATACGATATCACCAATGTTTGAAAATGCTAAGTTTAAAGAATTCTATTCTGCAAACACACTGCTTACAAAGATTATAGAAAAAATTAAAGAAATAAATCTAGAACTAAATGAAGATATGCAAATAGGACACTCGTACTTCTGCAAGTCATTGCCAGATAATGAAGTAAAAATGGTTGTTAAATATAGTATCATACCACTTATAAAAGAATACCATAGATATGTTCCTGAACTTAATTGCCAAAAACACATTGACGATTTAATGAATATTTGTAAGTCTTAAATATGATATTTTAAATATTTAAAAAGTAGCCTTACTAAGATAAAAGCTGTTTCCTCTCTAGCTTATCTTAAATGGCTACTTTTTATTTTAACGTCAAGTGATACATTTTTCAATGCTTCAACTTCACACAAAACAACTATTGCTTCAATATCTCTACAATTTGATCCTCTAAACATCTTAACTTCTCCATTATAGCAGCAACTTTTGTATCAGTTGTCTCTTGTTTCAAGTCATCACTTACAATTGATGTCATTTCATCTAATTCCTCACGGAGAGTTTCCATCTTTTCAAGTATTTCAAGTCTAATATACTTATTCTCATTAGGTGATTTCAATTCAGCTGCTTTTCTTATTCTGTCTATGTCAATCTCATATACATCGCCTCTATACGGTATATCAACTGGTATTCCAAATTTACTATCTATTTCATCAGCCAAACTTAATTGCGCATCTTCATCACCGTGAACTAAGTATATTTGCTTTGGCTTTTTCTTAAATGTATCTATAAAGTCAAGTAAACCCATCTTATCAGCATGTCCCGAGAATGCTTCTATATAATCCACTTCTGCATTTACAGTTATTTCTTCGCCAAATATCTTTACACTCTTTGCACCGTCAACAATCTTTCTTCCAAGTGTTCCAACAGCTTGATAACCAACAAAAAGTATTGTGCTTTCTTTTCTCCACAAATTATGTTTTAAATGGTGTTTAATTCTTCCTACTTCGCACATTCCACTTGCAGAAATTATTATTGACTGATTTGCATTTTCATTTAATTCTCTCGATTCTTCAACTGACTGTGTAAACCTCAAGCCATTAAAGTCTAGTGGTTTCTTACCATCACGTAAATCTTCCTGCACTTCTTCATCTAAGCAATCTAAATTCTTCAAAAATACTTCTGTTGCTGATGTTGCTAACGGACTATCCACATAAACTTTTGCATCCATTATTTCATCAAATTCACGTTTCATATTTTCGTCATCTGTTTGCTTAGTCTTTTGAATTTCATATAATATTTCCTGTGTTCTACCAACAGCAAATGATGGAATTACTACATTTCCACCTCTTTCTAGTGTCTTAGATACAATATTTAAAAATTCTTCCGCTTTGTTTTCTTTTTTATCGTGAAGTCTGTTTCCATATGTGGATTCCATTATCAAAATGTCTGTTTCATCAATTATTGAATGTTCTCTTAGCAATGGTATATCGTTATTTCCTAAGTCTCCTGTGAAAACTATTTTTTGCTCTTCACCATCTTCTTTTACCCAAACTTCAATAATCGCTGAACCTAACATATGTCCTGCATCTCTAAATCTTACCTTAATATTCTGATCTATCTGAAATATCTCATCATATTCAACACTTTCAAAAAGTGAAAGTGAATCTACCGCATCATTATATGTGTATAATGGTGGCAATTCGTGTTTGCCTTCTCTTTTTCTTTTTCTATTCAACCATTCTATTTCTGATTCTTGAATGTATCCACTATCTGGCAACATTATTCCACAAAGATCGCAAGTCGCCTTAGTTGCATAAACTGGTCCTCGGTAACCTTCAATGTACAATTTAGGTATTCTTCCTGAATGGTCTATATGTGCATGCGATAATAGCATAAAGTCTATTTCTTCTGGCTTAAATAGGAATTCATCTGCATTTAACATTATTTCTTTTTGTTGTCCTTGGTAAAGTCCACAGTCCATCAAGAATTTCTTATTTTTTGTTTCAACTAAAATATTTGAACCAGTAACTGTTCTGGTTGCACCTAAAAAGGTAATCTTCATATGTATCCTCCTTATATTTAATTAGTATGTTGTCTTACACTAAACTAGAAATATAATTTTATCTTGTGCTCATATTATTAAAATTTACTCTTCTGTTTCTTCGCTTTCATAGTCTTCTTCTTCACCACCGTCAAAGCTTACATCTCCTTGCTCTTTCATCTCTTCCCATTCTTCTTTTGATATTAAAACTTTCCTTGGCTTAGAACCCTGAGACTCAGATATCACGCCTCTTTCTTCCATTTGGTCAACTATTCTGCCTGCTCTTGCGTAACCAACTCTGAATTTTCTTTGAATCATTGAGGCTGAGACCTGTCCCATATTAACAGCTAACTCAATCGCATCAGTTAAATACTCATCACAGTCGTCTTCTTCATCTGATACCATTTGTGATGTATCTGCTTTTTCTAATTTTTCAAGAACATTTTGATTATATATAGCAGGTGTACTTTGCTTTATTGCATCAACAACACTCTCAATTTCTCCATCTGATACGAAAGCGCCTTGCAGTCTTATTGGCTTAGCTTCACCTATTGGCAAGAAAAGCATATCTCCTCTTCCTAATAACTTTTCTGCACCAGCCATATCAAGAATTGTTCTTGAATCGACTTGTGAAGAAACTGTAAATGCTATACGTGATGGTATATTTGCCTTTATTATACCTGTGATGACATCAACAGAAGGTCTTTGAGTAGCAATGATTAAAAACATTCCTGCTGCTCTTGCCATCTGGGCAAGTCTACATATTGCGTCTTCAACTTCATTAGAAGCGACCATCATAAGGTCTGCAAGCTCATCAACTATAATAACTATTTGAGGTAAAGTGCCTTCTTCTCCCTCATTTTTCAATAACTCATTATATCCTTTTATGTCTCTTACACCTTTTGATGCGAACAAATTGTATCTATTGACCATTTCTTGAACTGCCCAATTTAATGCACCAGCAGCCTTTTTAGGATCTGTAACAACTGGTATAAGCAAATGTGGAATACCATTATAAACACCAAGTTCAACTACCTTAGGGTCTATTAAAATTAGCTTAACCTCGTTTGGTGTTGCTTTATATAATATACTCATTATGATAGAATTTATACAAACACTCTTACCAGAACCTGTACTACCAGATATAAGCATATGTGGCATTTTTGAAATATCTGCAACATAAGGCTCACCATCTATTGACTTACCTAATGCAAAAGATACTTTTGATTTTGCATTTTCGAATTCATCAGATTCTATAACTTCACGAAGTGTAACCATATCTGTTGACTTATTTGGTACTTCTATACCAACAGCAGATTTACCAGGTATTGGAGCCTCAATTCTTATTGACTTTGCAGCAAGATTCAACGCAATATCATCTGACAAATTTAGTATTTTACTAACTTTGACACCTATACTTGGTTGAAGCTCATATCTTGTTACTGTTGGCCCCCTCGTGACATTAGTAACTTTTGCTTCTACTCCAAAACTTGCTAATGTCTTTTGAAGTTTTATCGCAATTTCTTTCAATTCCTTTGTTGAATAATCTTTTCCAGTACGTTTAACTTGTTTTAATAAATCTATATCTGGAAACTCATAATTTTCATATTCTTCCATTGTGTTATGTTCTAAGTTTAGCTCTTCCGCTTCATTATCTTCTTTTTCCTCAGTATTCTTTTTCTTAGAAAATAACTCTTTTATGTTTTGCTTTGTGTGCTCTTTCTCTTCCTTTAATTTTTCAATATCCTCGTCTGGTTCTTCTTGCTCTACTTCCTCAACTTCTTCTGGCTTACTTTCTTCTTCCTCTTCTGGCTCTTGTTCATACCCATCTAAATCAAAATTTAATTGCTCAGCTTTTTCATAAATATTAGATGTCTGTGCAGCAATTTTCTTAAACTTTTCACTATTATTTTTATATTTTTTCTTGTCATTTGCCATTTCTTTTCTAGTAGCAGAAATCAAATCATCAAAAATATCTTTAATCGCCATTATTATTGCTGACAACGTTATGCCCGTCGTTATAGAGGCAACAACTATTACAAGACTCCACAAAATCACTCTTGTGGCAACCATACCAAAACACAAATTAAGCAAATAGACAATTGATGAACCAACTATTCCCCCACCAATACCTTGCATTCCTAATTGACACCAAGCTTTCAAATAATCAAGTGGTGCAGCTAATGTCATTTCTGCCAATTTACTAATTGGTGCTGAAAATGTTGAAATGATAGCTGATGATAAGAATACCATTATTATTACTAAGAAAGATTTTAATTTTAACCTAGAAAAATCTCTAAATATAACATAAACTCCTAGTACAAGTAATATTATCGGAATCGCATACATTATATTTCCAATGCAACCTAATAACACATTTTTTATAGCACCACCAACTAGTCCTGTTTCCGAACCATATATTAAAATAGACAAAACAACGCCAATTAAAATTAAAAAAATTGACGCTAGATCTATATTCATTTCTCCACTTTTCTTTTTCTTTCTTCTTTTTGCCATCTTTCGTATCACCTCTCATCAAATATCTTATCGCAAGAAACTTTTTTATGCAAGCAAAAAATGCTATTTGATATGAAAAATAACCTCCACATCAAATAGCACTTTTAAGACGATTTTATCATCTATTTTAATTCTTTTCTATTATCTTTTATTATATCTATTTTATCTTGTAAATCAGCTTCTAATTCAGCTAGTATTTCATCTGCATATTTCTTTGTGCCTTCTATTAAATCTTTTGAAAAAGCATTGGCACTATCTATAATCTCAGTCTTTTGTTCATATGCTTTTTTAGTTATTTCGTGCTCGTCAATCATCGCAATTATTCTATTTTCAGCTTCCTTAATAAGTTGATTTGCCTCTTTTTGTGCATCAACCAATATCTTTTGCCTTTCTTCCTTTACCCATTTAGCTTGTTTTAGCTCATCTGGTAATTTACTCCTTATTTCATTAACAACTGCTAAAATCTCATCTTTATCAACAAGAGATTTCTTTGTAAGCGGTATGGTAGTGCTTCTTTCAAGCATTTCTTCAATATTTTCTAACAACGTTAGTACTTCCATAACGTGTTACCCCTTTCGTCTAAATAAATTCAATATGTTTCTTCCGTATCTTTTGTAATTGTACTTTTCATATATGCCAACAATATCTGGCACCTCTTCATTCGTGTCAGTCTCAAGGATAAGCACTCCATCACAAGCTAAGATATCATACTCTGCAATTTTTTCTATTGCATCTATTCCTAGCCCTTTATTATACGGTGGATCAATATAAATTATATCAAATTTATTTTCCTTAAGTTTTTTTAAAGCAAGTCTATAATCTGCGTTATAAACCTTCGCCTGTTCTTCAAATCCAGCTTTTGCAATATTTTCATTTATTACCTTAATACATTTAGGATTCACATCAGTAAAGACTACAAATGAAGCTCCTCGGCTTATAGCCTCTATACCAATTGCCCCACTTCCAGCAAACAAATCTAGAAAGTTGGAATCCATAATTTCATTAGTCAGCATACTAAACAAAGCCTCTCTAACCATATCTCTGGTAGGCCTAGTAGAATCCTCATCAATTGTTTTTATATTAAGTCCTTTTCTTTTTCCTGCAATAATTCGCATAAGCTTCCTCTTTCATAACCATTTTAATTAGAATTACCTTTTATGTCAATATTTGTAACAGAATTGTAACATTAAATTTACATATGTACAAGAAAATTTTAATTTTAAACAAATTTTTTGCAGAAACTTTTTCTATGTATCATACAAAGACCATTTTCTTTAATGGCTTCAACGTGAGCTTTTGTTCCATATCCTTTATGCTTTTCAAAGCCATACATAGGAAAAATTTTATCATATTCCCTCATCATTCTGTCCCTAGTTACCTTTGCTATAATCGATGCAGCACCAATTGAAATGCTAAGCGCATCGCCTTTAATAATTGGTAGATAAGGTATTCCATTCGTATCAACCTTTTTTTCAGCATCGATTAGGATATAATCAGGCTTCACTTTTAATTCTTCAATTGCCATATGCATAGCTCTTCTTGTTGCATTTAGAATGTTTATTTCATCAATAACATTATTATCAACTATTCCAACGCCCCAAGCTGTCGCATTTTGAACTATATCATCATATAGTTTTTCTCTTTTCTTCTCAGACAATTTTTTAGAATCATTAACACCTTCAATTAGACACCCCTCAGGCAAAATTACGGCAGCTGCAACAACTGGTCCTGCAAGTGGTCCACGCCCTGCCTCATCAATTCCTGCTATATATTTATAACCATTTTCATAGCCCTTTTTCTCATATTCACTGAGCTTTATGAGTCTTTCAATTTCTTCATCTTTCATCCTAAGCTTCATCCCCTTCTGCAAAATTCGCTACGCAAATAATGTACCACAAAACGACTTTTATTGCAATAAGTGAAGAACAACCTTTTTATTCCAAAAGCAAAAACGCCAGGCAAGACTCTAACTACTTCTTACCTGACGTTTGAATAGAGGATGATTATTATGAATACTACGCATTTTGCCCCTCGGAACTGCTATTTTCAACTTCTTCTATATTATCTTTTTGAACTTCCATCTTAGATATTGAAACCTCATATGCTCTTCTCATTTCAGATGTACCATCTTCAAATTTCTTTTCGTATTGTCTGCTTTGAATTCTGCCCCATAATGTAACTTTCTCGCCAACAGCAATATTTTGACAGAATCTTGCATTTCTTCCCCAAGCTATACAAGGTATGTAATCTGATTTATTGTATGCTCTATTTACAGCAAGTAATATATCAGCAATTTCTCTACCAAAAGGAGTTGTTCTGTATATTGGCTTCTTGCAAATAAAGCCTGTTAAACATATCTCATTTGGATTTTTAACTTCTTCGTCTTCTTTTTGAAGTCTTATATCCTTAACAAAAACTGTTAAAACTAATTTGTTCTTTTCATTTTCATAGTTGTTATAAGATCTAAATTGACCATCAATAACGACTTTTTGACCAACTTTAAATTCATCTGTTAAAATCCTTTCAGAAACTGTGACAGGAATTATATCGTTATTATCACTTAATCTAGGTACCTCCACATTAAAGCTATAAAAACCTTCTCCATACACTTCGTGGCTGAACACCCTCTCTGAAGCTATTGTACCAACAAGTGTAATTACATTATTATCGCTATAATTTATCACTTTATTATCCCCCTCATTTGCATTTTTCTTAATTTCCTAATGTATCTTTATTCTCTTTTTAGGAATTTTATTCCTAACGACAGTTATTATTCTACCATAATTTTCTGACTTTGTCTACATAATTTTGAAAAAATGTCTACTTCATTACATTATTTGTTACTTTTTGTCGATTTTTCTATCTTTTTTAGTATATTTTCTTCGTCTTGAAAGAAGCTATACACGCAAGTTCTTCGCTGTTTAACATTATAAAAGGCTCTAATAAGTAAAAAATCAGATGCGTTATATCCAACTCCGCGTTTTCTCAAATAAGGGCAAATAAATAATCTACAAGAAATGCACTTTACCTTACAAGTGCCGTCCTTGTTATTATGCTTACATTTACTTATAGACTTAAAGCAACAGCCATCTGTTCTTGGAACAGGATAATTATTAAAAAATAAATTTTTATGCCTTTGAGAAATACATTTATTGTTTCTAAAATCACAGAAATTAAATTTTAAAAAATTATTACTTATCTCTTCACAAACCAAATCATATACAAGCTTATTCTTCAATTTAGGATTTTTTAGAACCATCAAGAACTTTTCAAATTCATTTATAAAAAACACATTTTTATTGTTTACTTCATTGCACTTATAAAAAACTTCTAATTTTTCAGGATTATCAATATTTAAAAAATCTTTTATAAAGTCATCTAAATCAACTTTTCTATTATCGATATTTTCTGTTTCCTCATTTTTATCTCTTCTATCCTCTGGTCTTTTAATAGAAACTTTTACATCATTAGCTGTCAATAAAAGCTTGTGTAAAAACTTTTCATCTATCTTTGTGACCTCACAATTTAAAATACTATCCATAATAAAATCTAGCTTTATTCTCATTTCAGTATTCCAAATTGCATCAAAATCAATGTTATCTACATCTAGCACAATTGAATTATCACCTTTTAAATTTTCTAAACTATCCACAATTTTCTCAGGGCAAGATAAATCAAAATCCTGATTTATGTATTCATACATTGATTTAAGTAATTTACTATCATCATTGTCTATTTTATTTATTATTTGCTCAATTTTGTTTTCTAATTCATTCACAAAACCCACTCCTTACAAAAGCAAAAACTTGTATTAGATACTTCATTCACTATATTGATATTTTCTCAATAATAAAACAAATTAGGCGTACCAAAACGGTCGCCTAAAATATTTCTAAACTAAATATATTTTAACACTTGAACATCTACTCTTCAAGGAATTTATCTTAAAACAAAACTGCAAAATTAAGCTATATCTTCCTTACGCCATAAGTGCTGCTGTTATTAAAATTTAGCTATTTATTTTCTCATTTTAATCATTTATTTAAATATTATTTATTATATCAAATACGAACTCAAAAGTTTATTAACTTCTTCGTATATCCTATCTACCTCTTCCTTATCACCTTCAATAGCAACAACACACATTTCCTCTGGTGCACTATATTCGTCAATTTCAAATTTAACATTATTCTTTTTGTAAACATATCTCTTTCTTTTTAAAACTTTAAATTTGTTAAACTCCAACATATCTAACATTGCCATTATAAACTCTTCATTTTCTTCTGTAATATCTAATGAAGGTGTCTCTCTTGACGTTTTTAAAATATCAACAGATTCGTTTTCATCTTTAAAATTGATAGAAGTTACAACCTTATCTTTATTTTCTTGTGTTGTAATTCTAGCCAAAATACTATATGGATTTCTATATAATACTCTTGTTTGCAAATTTTCTTTTTCTTTCATATAACCGATTTTCATTGCAATAATCCAAATAAGGTGTAACACTCTTTACCTTAAAACTATATTCATATTCTACCATCTTTTCTCCTTAAAACTAAATATCTATATTTATATTATTAAAATTATTATTTTTATATAAAATACGATAACACATTATTATGCACATTCTTAACATTGTACTTCTTAATTCGCTCTTTTTTGAAGTACAACATCAGATTCTTCTAATCAAAAAATCTCATTTCTCACATTCATTTATCTTTTATAAATCTATTCAACTTTGGACAGATAATATCACGATTATATATTTACGTCAATATTTTAAAATAATTATTGGTAATTATTTCTATAAAAATAGATAGCATCTATCATATTTACGCCATAAGTGCTGCTGTTATTAAAATTCCAACGTTATCACTATAAATTTTATTAAACTGACTTATTGGAAGCGGATTAACACCACTACCAGTTTCAATTGTAAATCCAGGTCTTCTATAATCTTGAATAAACCAATCTCTATAACCTGCATAGCTTCCTGTGTCAGCCACATCATCTAATGTATAGCCACTAGTTTTTTCAAAAGCCTGTGCAATCTTTTCAGACTCTGGTGGTTCTAAATTTAAGTATCTCCAAAAAATAACTTCTCCCTGAGTGTGATATGCCAATATCAATTCAAAATCATTTGAAAGAGTAAAATTATATATATCAATAGCCTCAGGTTCTGTAAGTGGACCATATCCAACAAAATCTCTTGGTGCAGGTCTTATATAGCCTTGCTCAAATTTATTTTCTCTTGCCAAAATCCAATTAGTAGGGAACTGCAAATTTAAGTCAACACCTAATATATTAGCTTTCCAACCGTTTGGGAAAGGAATATTAGGAAAATTATTCGCAATAGTTTTTGCGTTTCTGTAAGCAGCCGAATTTCTATCTAAATCTCCAACAACTAAATCAACTCCATCAGGATTTACCATCGGTGCTATATATATTGTCGTTTCATCATATAGTTTCTTTATATTATCAGAAAAAATAGGATCAATATTACTTTCTTTATTTTCAACAGCTATTGCATAATCTTCAATAAACTTCATCATAACAACTGAATTTATCCATTCATTAGCGTGAATTGAAGCACTATAAAAAACTTCTTTCTCGCCATTTCCAAGCTTTATATATGGAATTTTCTTTCCAAGCACACTTGTTCCATATGTTCCAGTAACTATAAAAGGATACTTCTTTACAAGAGCAGATATGTTCATCATCATTATTCTGTATGGATAACTCATATCCGTAGGTACAATATTGCCAACAACTCCGTTTATGTATGGCATAAGTTTATTCCAAGTTTGTTCGCCAACAATTCCATCAGCCCTAATTCCAAAATTTCTTTGAAAATCGTAGACAGCATCCCTAGTTTGAGCTCCAAAAATACCATCAACATTTCCTTTATAAAATCCAATTTTTTTAAGTGTACTTTGTAAAAGCTCAACATCAATTCCAGTAGAACCATATCTTAAAACTTCCATTAACATCACCCTATAAATAATATTTGTTTTCCTTAAAAAAAATTACAAGAAATAACTACTTTATTTAAAATATAATCAAATGCCTAGAAAAAGAGTGGCTACCTAAAAAAGTAACCACTCTTATTAAATTTAAATTAAATCCATCTCTTCTTCTCGTCAACCTCAAATAAGAGGATTTTTTCAACAGAAAAGAGATCATTCTTGTTCGCCAAAATTGTAAAAACAATAGTGAGGAAACTTCCAAACACTATCTGAGTGTACGAAGTTTGCGCCAAAAACTGGCTGTGCAGGTACCAAACAAGTGGCACACCAACAACAATCAGCGCAAAAATATGTGGGAACCTATTGAAAGCTCTTTTAAGCCAAGGGCTTTCAAATCCAAACAGCAAATTGTTGTACCAAGTCGAAAAGTACAATGTAATTACGTACATGACCAATAACAACGGAATCGCATAAACTGCGACCTTAGGGAACAATACCCCAAGCACAATCAGCGAAATTAGGTTAATCAAAATAAATGCCTTCCTCACGTTTTTCTTTTCAACTGTGGTGTACTTCTTCGACCTTAAAAAGCCCAACGTCGCACCCGGAAGTAAGATACCAACAAAGATAAGAGCACAATCAAAAAGTAGTGCCGCTTTCGATTCATATACATACAACAAATTGTATGCAATGGCAATAAACATCAGCCATAAGCCCATCTGTGACCATTTTCCAAGAACCTTACCAAAGAATTTTCCAAACCGAGAGTAACCATTCCTCAACTTTTCGCTCATAGAGATTCTCCTTTCGCTTTGTCATATCACTTTTAGTAACAGCCAAGTCTACTAGTCTCTACAAAGACCTCCTCTTACAAAATTTATCAGCAGAATGATTATAGCACATTTTAAATTAGTTTACAATAATTTTTTACCAGCCAGCTATATCTTTCTTCTTATCAAATTTCGAATCTACTTTTCTATTATATAATTTCTCATAAAGTTTAACTCTCTCATTATAGTCTTTGTCTCTCATCTCTTCTTTTCTTTCTTTAAGAGGCTTTTCATTATCTGGATATATTGGTGGAAGTATGTGTAACCTGTAATTTATCTTTTTAAAGCCATCTTCTCCAATTTCACTCGTATTAACTATCTCTATAAAACAGGGTATTATTGGCACATTAAACTTACAAGCATAATGATAAGCTCCTATTTTCAAAGGTCTTGGTTTTTTATAATTAAACCACATCTCTTGCTCTGGATATATAAGCACATATCCCTTATTTTCAAATATTTTTTCAAGTGTTGGTACAAAATTATTCTGTATATAGTCAACACTTTGAGAAATTGGTATTGTATAACAATTCTTCATAAGCCAACCTATACCACCGTCCATTTTCATATTAGTTTCCTGCACAACAATATAAAGTTTCTTCTTTTTGCCAATTTTCTGCATTAAATATCTGATAACTGTGTTATCGTACTTACTAAAATGATTGCAAGTTATAATAGCACCCGTATCAATGTCTTGCACGTTTTCAATACCTATAATTTCTGTTAATTCATTTTCAGTTATAGTTATCCTGTCGGCAACATTTCTTGCAACAACTGCCATAAACTTGTTTTTCCACTTCTTTTTTAAGTTATCACAATTAACAATTAAAGTTTCACGTTCTTCGTCTGTAAGAATTGGATCTCCCTCTTCAACTTTGTCATTAAATTTACCAGCTTTAATATTCTTTTCGATATTTTCAACAACTTTTAATCTATCAACACTTTTTTCCATATGTATAATCCTTAAACTTTTTCAAAATATTTTTCATCTAGAACATTTGCAAATGTAGCTTTTGAATCCATTATTCTTTCGCTACGCTTAACTAAATCTATTCCAGCTAAATCATCATTTCTCTTTTGTTCATCTGAATATGAAGCTTTCATCGCTAATATATCATCATAATAGCTACTCTTCTTAGCATAATCCCAGAAGAAATTCTCATAAGGAACTTCTGAATAGTGCCAAGGTTTCTTAAACATATTATAATGTATTAAATGCAAATCGTCATCAGAAAAGTTTTTATCTTCAATTGGCATTCTGTCCCAACCTTTATGAATATACTTTACTTTTCCTCTACACAAATAGTTTAAGTAATCTTGGTCTGGTGCAATTGTATCAAAATTGTATTTGCTAAGCAAGTGTACAAATTTATTCTCTATTTCAAATTCTCTAAGTTTATCTAAATTCATAACCAATATGCCAGAGTTAAAATATTTAGTTGGTTCTATTCCAAGTACTGTTTTTGAATATTCTTTAAAGCTATCATTTCCGTTAACAACATCATCCGTTATTGCGCCAAGCAAATTATCGCCTAAATCTTCAAAATACAGTTTAGATATATCATCAAGCACAACTATATCTGCGTCAAGGTACAAAGCCTTTTCATAGTTTGGAAATAATGATGGAATAAATATTCTATAATAAATTGAATTAGAATAATAATCTCTAAGTCCAAGCGTCATATTTCTTGCCACATCTGCAATTTTCTTATTCACATCTGCAAATTCAATTTTAAAGTTTTCATTTTCTAATTTCAGCAATTGCTTCGCACTTTCATCTTTTAACTCAGAATTTAAAATTATAATCTTATAATTATAATCTTTTGAAGCATTCTCTATCATTGAATGTAATGCCACTGTTAAAAATGGAACATAATTATCATCTGTTGAAAAAAATATTGGTATTTCTAATTTCTTCTTATTCATATAACTTTTTCTCCTTTTATTTTTAAATATTCTTCTAATATATCATCAAAATCATTTATTTTATACACATTGTGTATGTTATCTATATGCCAAGGCTTTATATTTAAAGTATGAAAATATGGAAAAAACTTTATTGTCATACTAAAATGCCTAATTACAGTATCTTCTTTTCTTTCTTTTTGTTCGTTATACTTTCTTGGCAAACAAAGTTTACTCTTACATTTTACATTAAGTGCAGTTTGATCTGGAAGTAGCATCTTCTTTTCTCTGCACATTTTTCTGCATTCTGCAAGCACTTTACTTTTTCTCATTCTTTTCAAATTCATAAGTAGAACGCCTGAATTCATATATTTATAATCTATAAACCACTTACCAAAATAATCTCTAACAGCAGCAAAATCATAGTTTTCAATGTCTATATCATACAAAGTTTTAATATTATTGTAAAAAACTAAATCTGCATCTAAGTACAAAATTTTATCTGGTAGTTCCTTTATCTCATCAGCAAACAACCTTAAAAAAATATACGGCGTATAATGAGTAGTCATATTAGTACCATTTAACATTTCATCTTTAAACATTTTTGAAATATCTACAAGTGCAACCTTGCTCTTTGTATTAGATTTTTTTACGATTTCTTCTAGCTTGTCTCTTTGCCATTCTTCAATAGCAACAAAATCCTTATTTACATCTTCCAAATTAGCTGTTATTAAAAAAATATTTAATGCACTCTTTGTATGCTTAGCTAATGATAAAATAGCTATAAGCAACCCATCATAAATCTTTTTATTACCACAAAACATCAGATTAATCATTATTATCACATACCTTATAATATTTTATAAATTCAACGTTGCTATTCTTACTTCTATCCACCATAGTATTATAAACATCGTTTCTTAATTGCTCTCTTCTTTTCGCGAGACTCAAATCACCATCTGCAAAAAATGGGCCATCAACATAGGCAACAATACGTGGCCTCTTCCTGTTTCCCCATTTCTGATACGTTATTGTCAAAGAAAAAACGGGTATATTCTTTTGGGCCGGATACTTAAAAGAACTATCCTTAAAATGTCTTATCTTCGTATAATACTTCCAAATATGAGCCTCCGGATAAATTGCAATAACACCATTTTCAGCAATTCTTTGCTCAATAGTCTTCACAAAATGTCTACCACTTTCAATATCACTTGGAATAGGAATTGCACCTAGCATTTTAGTTACATACTTCAAAATAGGCAACGATACATTATCTGGATTTGCTAAAATATATGCCTTTTTAGGAAAATTAGCAAACGTTGGCCATAAGACATCGGCAATATTTTGTGTATGGTTTATGTACATATAGTAACCTTTATCTTTACAACCTTTTAAAACCTCTTTATTTTCGATTTTGTAGCCAAACTTCAATTTAAGATAAATATACGCAATAGGTAAAGCAACAACTCTATACAAAAACCAAGAAATAAACTTCCATAAAAAATTTTGAGGCGCATAATCATATTTACCATCAATTTTAACTGCCTCAACTTTTGTACCGGAAAAATCATCATTTAATTCATCAGAATAATAAATTTCTTTTATTTTAGACATCTTATCTCCTATGCAATACTCGTTATTTTAATCAAATTCTTGCCTATCATATTACTGACTAATTCCTCTGCTTTCTCAGAAGCAACAGCACTATTAGCACCATCATCAATATAAGCTTGCTTAACTATTGAAGTAAACTTTTCAAAAAAGACATTCATCTTAGCCTTAATTTTTTCATTCCACAGCGACTGAGCGGCAAAATCAAGTAAAACCCTATAAGTTGCATTATCTTCTTCATACATAACTGCAACATATTTTTTTACATCATTGACCTTATTGTTACTAAGCCTTAAATAATCTTTCAACTTCTCAATAATAATATTTGTAAAATCTTCAATAACACTTTCAATCAAATGATCCTTTGTTTTATAATGATAAGTAAGTTGTCCAACAACAAGCCCAGCTCTCTTTGCAATATCTCTCATAGAAACGGCAGAATAACCCTTAAAAGCTAACAATTCATAAGTAGCCTTTTTTATCCTATCAGATGTATTAAGTTTACGTTTTGAAAAAAACAACACACTCACCTCAATTTTCAAAGTAATCTGTTAAATAAATGTACCAATACTTATCATATATTGTCCAAATTTCAAGAAAAACACACAAATATTAGTACAACCGTACTAATTATAGTACAAGTGTACTATTTTGTCAAATATTGTCTAACATTATCAGAAATTTTCCCTAACTTTCCAACATTTTACATCATCTTTACAATTCTTAAATTTTGTTAGTTTAACAAATTTAAACAAACATTCTGCTTCTTCTATTATTCCTTTTCTATTATCTTTTAATCTTACTACTGCATTGTACCCATGTTTTAACACACTCTTTAAAAACTTTTTTCTAAGTTATTGCATCTCCTACAATAACGTCTATTCCTGTTCCATATATCCCAACCACTACTAAGTTATCTATTGTTCCATTTCTAAAAAGTTTATTTTACACTTTTAATGTCTATAAACATATGCTACACTGATATAGTGATAGTATTTTTGATAAAGGAGAAAAACAGTATGAGTTATGATACGGAACTAGCATACAAAAATATAAAGACATTGGTTGAGGGTAATTTTTTTAGCAAATTATATAAAAGCGAAATGTCATCAGAAACTTTAAATGAACTAATGAATAATCCAGAAGCAAATTGTTCAACATGCGAAAATTTGGCGTCAAATATTTTTAATCGTATTTTAATATTAGGTCAAATAGAATACGATACCGAAAAATTAAAAAAACTGATTATTGAAAATAAATACGTTTCTTCACTTGAATTAGAGTATTTATCTAGGACACTGCCAGCAATAGATGACTACTATGCAGAAAATGCAAAAGAAAAAATGTTAGAACGATTAAAACATGGCCTTGCTGTACATTTTACAACTCCTAAAATTACAAATTTAATGCAAGAGAGTGGTTCTTTTAGTCCTACAAGTGGAATTTTTACAAGCGAAGAGCTAAAACTTATAAAAGACGCACAGATACACCAAATAGAGAATTTGCCTGATGATAAATACTCTGAAATTGATAAGTATGCTAAAAGTTTATCTTTAGGCTTTCAAATATCCCGCGGTATCAGTATGGGAGCAAGAACTAATAATTATTGGATGTATCACACACCTGAAGCACTTTCTTTTTTATATGGTGGAAATGCTTATCTAAGAAATAAAGAAGGTGCAATAAAGCATATAACATCTTGTACAGATACTTTAAAAGAAGAAGAACGCCACAAGGTAACAAAATTATTATCTGATGCTTGGGATAAATTTATAGGAACTGATGAAAAACAAGCGGCTGTTCTTATTCCACGAGATGCACTTGAATACGAAACTGTAACTTATTGGAATGAAACTCCTCCAAGAGTCGAAGAAATCAGACCATATGGAAATAATTCTTTCGAGGCAGTAAATTGTGAGGAACACACTCGTTATATGAAGCCGATTCCAGCAAGTAAACTATTTTTTGTACACGTGCCTACAATAAAAGAATTAAATCAAGAAATTAGTTCCGATATCCCCTTAGTTCAAAAAGAAAGTACATTAGGACTTTTAGCTACTTCTAGCAAATCTTTGGAAAAAACTTTATCAAGCTTTAAGGAAGAGTCAAAAGAAATCGCAAAACAGTTAGATTTGAATAGAGGCAAGAAAAATAACAACATTGATAACGAAAGGAATAATACTTAATATGAAATTAAATATTAAAAACTATTTTAAGTCATTGATAACTAAAATAAAAAATACATTTTCAAAGAATTCAACGTTAAGCTTAGCAACAGAAAATACTAATTTAGACGAAATAAATAATAGCAAAAAAGAAAAGGTTATAATTATTCCAACTAAAATAGACGGTAGTAAAGATTTTAGTGTTATTCATAATTTGATAAAAAAATATGAAAATGGAGAATTAAGGGAAAAAGATTTGAATAATCAAGAAATAAAAGTTTTGCAAGAGTACTACTATGAAAAAAATATTAGCTTAAAAAGAGAAGTTGAATACGAACTAAATAAAATCAATTCCATCAAAAATAGAATTAGGAAAAGCCAAAGAACATAAGAATGCAAAAATTACAAACTTTAACATTTAGCTTGATTTAAGGGATTATAGCCTTAAACTATAACCCCTTAATAAGCAAACCTATTGACTTAAAACTAATTAACTGTATAATAACAATATAAATGATTTTAGTCAATTATAATTTTTGATTCTTTACATAGAAAGGATTGTACTAGTTAACACAAACTTTTTATGTACTCATTTTACTAGCTTTATTTGTCTGCCTTCGTGATTTATTGTGTAATTTTCTTCATAAACAAGCTCTGTAAGTGGTACAATTTCGTATCCCTCTTCACGTATCGTATCTATTATTCTTTGAAGCCCCTTTGATGTATTCTCCGTATCATTATGCATTAAAATAATACTTCCATTTCTTATTTTATCTTTAATTCTCTTGCACATTTCATCAACTGATTTTCCGTGTATAGTCTAACGTATCAACATCCCATTGAATAACTTGCATATTAAGTCTTTTGGCAGCTTCAATAACCGTATTATTATATTCTCCATATGGCCCTCTATAATATCTTACATCTCTCCCAGTTATTTCTTTAATTCTACTATTACACTTTTCCATATCTTGCACATTTGCATCAAATGACATTTTATTAACATGACTATGCGCATCAGAATGATTGCCAATTTCCATCTCTGCATCACTCAAAGCCTGAACCGCCTCAGGATATTTTTTTATCCATGTTCCGACTGCAAAAAACGTTGCATATACATTATTAAATTCTAATGTGTCTATTATATATTCGATATCATCTGCTCCCCAAGCACAATCAAATGTAAGTGCAACTTGTTTGTCTACTGTTTCAACACTATAAATTGGTAAAAGCCTATTACTAGAAGCAGTTTCAATGGTACTCTCCACAATGTGATTTCCTAGCAAGCTCATAACAGTTAGTATACTAATAAACAACACTGTAATTAGAATAAATTTAACATTAACGACATAAAATCCTTTTTTCATAACCATATTCTTTCCTTTCACTATAAATTAAAGGGGTAAATTTTTATCTTGTTATTGCCATTGCTTAAAATACAAAAGTGAAATATTTATAATCAATTTTGACTACATATCAAAGTTCAATCCGCATAAAATTTTGCTAAAAAATCCCCATACATATTTGTATGAGGAATTATCAATTTTATTTCATTTTCTTTAATCTAAGTGTATTTAATATAGTTATTAAAGTTACACCAGTATCTGCAAACACAGCCAACCACATTTGTGCAAAACCTAAAACAGATAATGTCAATATTGCAATTTTAACTAAGATTGCAAAAATCAAGTTTTGCTTTATGATTTTATTTGTATTTTTGGAAATTTTAATTGCAAGTGGAATTTTTCTCAAATCATCTTTCATAACAACAATATCTGATGCTTCTATTGCAGCAGCCGAACCAATCTCACCCATTGAAATTCCAATAAATGCTCTCTTTAAAACAGGTGCATCATTGATACCATCACCAACAAAAGCAACTTCTGGACTATCTTTTGCAACATTTTCATATTCAGTGAACTTATCTTGTGGCAACATTTCTGCTTTTATTTCATCAATTCCTAGCTTCTTTCCAATTTCAAATGCTACATCTTTTTTATCGCCAGTAAACATATATGTCTTAATTCCAAGTTTTTTTAATGATTTTATTGTCTCTTCTGTTCCCTGCTTTATACCGTCATCTATTATAATTGATGCAACGTGTTTTCCGTCAATATTTAGATGCACACTAGCTTCTAGCTTACAGTCATCACAAATCTTTACTGTACCAACCTTTATCTGCTTATTTCCTATTACATATTCAATACCCTTACCGCTAATCTCCTGATAATTTTCTACATCATCGCTGTTAACCTGTTCACTAGCAAGTTTCAAAATAGACTTAGCAATAGGGTGATTTGAAAAAGACTCTCCCTTAGTTAAAATATTTATTATATCCTCTCTCGTATAGCTATCATCAAATATTTCAATACTTGTTACATTAAATGAACCTGTTGTAAGTGTACCAGTTTTATCAAAAATAATCTTTTTCAAATGCATTAAATTATCCAAATAGTTACTACCTTTTATAAGCACATTGTTCTTTGATGCAACACCAATTCCAACGAAATATGAAAGTGGAACAGAAATTGCAATTGCACAAGGACAAGATATAACAAGAAATGTAAGACCTCTATACAATGCATCAGCAAAGTTAGTAATATTCAAAACAGGAAGCAAAACCGTAACTAAAACTGCAAGTAAAATAACTAGTGGAGTATAAACTTTACTAATCTTTGCTACTATCGTTTCTGATACAGCTTTCTTATCTGTCGCTTCTTCAATAAGATTTAAAATTCGTGAAACAGTTGAGTTTTCAAATAGCTCAGTAGCCTTAATTTCAATAACATCGCCATCATTTATAGAACCTGATAAAACCTTATCTCCTATCTCCACACTAACGAGCTCAGATTCACCAGTAAGTGCAGACGTATCAAGCTTAGTATTGCCTTCTAAAACCACTCCATCAACAGGTACTCTTTCACCTTTTTTTACTACAAGAACATCATCTAATTTAATATCTTCAACACCAATTGTTTTAAGTTCATCGCCAACTTTCAAATTAGCAAAATTTTGTTTTATATTTAATAAATCTTTAACCGAATTTCTTGTCTTATTGATTGCCTTCTCTTCAAGTATCTTTCCAAGAGTATAAAGAGCAACAACCATCATTCCATCAAAAGACTCACCAATCGAAAAAGCACCAACAGCTGAAATAACTATAAGAGCATTTTCATTAACAGTTTTATTTTTAATTAACACCTTCACAGCATTTATAGCGTGCTTATACAATAGCAAAACATACGATAATATCATACAAATCAAAGCTACACTTTGTGGTAAGGCTTTCACATAAGTAGCAACAAAACCAAGTATGATACCTAAAATAAGCGTAACTAACGAATACTCTTTTTTATCACTTATTTCAGTTTCCTCTGTAACATCAGCTTCTGGTTCAATAGCTTTCACTATATCATTTATTTCTTTCAAAGAAATTTCAGAATCACTTTCAAAAGAAATCTTTGATGTATTAAAATTAACCACCGCATTATTAAAACGCTCATCGGCATTAAGACCTTCTTCGACCTCTCTTGCACAATTAGCACAATCTAAATTTAAAATATTATATTTATACTTCTTCATAGAATCACTCCTAACAATTATTTTTCATATGTTAATCCAAACTTTTACTTTAATATGTAAGTATACGTTGCTTTCAAATATACAATACTAATTCTATGTTAAAATTTTAATTAAAATAAAATTTTAGCCTCTATATACAGTATATAATATCTAAATTCATTATGCAATACAAATATGAATTTTGTTTCACATTTTAACTTAACATCTATTTTCTAAAGAAAGAAGAATATACACGAAAGATTGCTAAATTTATAACTTTCCTATTGTATAAAAAAGATGACCCAATAAATTGAGCCATCTAAAAAGTTATTCACCAAAGTACAATTTCAAAGGTTCCTTTGCTGAATCATCAGCCTCGAAATAATCGAAGGCTTTAATTCCCGTAAATCTCATTACCAAAGAATTGGTAAAAATGATATTAGGGAACTTTGTAATTTTCACATTAAAGGCATATACAGCCTCATTATAAAGATTTCTCGCAAAAGCGATACGATTCTGGCTTCCAGCAATCTCATCTTGAAGAGCTATGAACTGCTGGCTAGAAGTAAGCTCCGGGTAGTTAGAAGCAATCTCTAACACGGAGCTAATCGCAGACTTCAAATCAGAATCAGCTTGTGCCATTAACCCAACATCGCCACTTTCAACGCTCTTTGCCAGTTGAATATTAGCCTCAATAATTTTTGAGAATATGCTCTCCTCATATTCTGTGTAAGCTTTAACCGCCATAACAAAATTAGGAAGAAGCTCATACTGCCTTTGAAGTGCTACCTCAACCTGAGATTTTTTCAATTCAACATCTTCTTTGGCAGAAATTATTGAATTCCAAACAGCAAAGAAGAAAATTAAGCATAAGACAACAAAAGCAAGTCCAGCGACCCTTTTCTTTTTAGGAAACATAGATAATCTCCCCAATCATTGATACATCAAATTATCTGACATTAGAAGCCACGAGAAGCTCCACCGCCACCAGAAGAACCACCAAAGCCGCCAAAATCGTCAGTATACGAAGAATAAGATCTTCTTCTGCGATTTTCTTCCTCTTCCTCCTCACGTCTACGCTGTTCCTCGCGTCTGCGTTGTTCTTCTTGCCTGCGCCGCTCCATCTCAGCATTATGCTTAGACTCTCTAATGAGATTATTCAGAGATTCCAAAACATATGGATCAAAATAAGAAAACGCACGAGAATCAAGATCTTTGTACTGCTTTTTCAGCGCCAACAGACAATCAAGGTCATCAGCAGAGCCCGACATACCACTAATCTCACGCTTTATAAAATTAGAAGCATCACGAGCACGCCTTCTTGCTTGTTCATCTTCATATTTGTCTTTAAGCTTCTTTGAAGCAGCATACAAAGCATACAGTGCCTTAACATCAGATTTAACAAAGGCTTGCTGATCTTTACTCGCATTATTATAGGTATTTATAACACTCCTCAACCTATCCACAATGTCCTTACTTGCTTCCAAGCCAAGTACCTTGGAAATACGTTTATCAATTTCCGAAGCTACAGCCATATCTGCAAGTTTCTTTTCTTCTTTCTTACAATCCTCGATCATCTGATCAAGATTAGCACACACCTTTTTAGAATATTTTATATACCCATTTGCCTTTTTGAGTTCATCCTTAATATTCTGAATCTCATTAGTAAGATCAGAAACCTCATTTTCAAGTCTTCTCCGCTCGTCATTTACCATTTCATTGGTTTTATTCATACTTTCTACTTGTGCTTCAAGTTTAGCCGCTCTTTGCTCAAAGTCTCTTTTCAGTTTTTCACGTGCCCTTTTATCTCCATTTCTGTTGGAAAATCTGCCAAAACAGTAAGCAACTACAAAAGAAAAAATAAACGAGATAAAAGCAGGTAAAAGCAAGCTTTGAGTGCTTTCACTATTGCTAACAATTTCAGCAGAATCTTTTGTGGTAACACTTGTCATATCGGTCTTTTCATTTCCAATTACGCCAACTGTTCCGCTGTTTTCAGTAACAACAGTATTTTCTGCATCATAAAGTTTTTCAATTTCATCAACAAAAGCTTCCTGTAACCTAATAAGCCCCTCATCAAACTTATTAGCTTTCAGTAAAGGAAGAGCATATTTGTCAATAAACCGTCCTGCTTTCGAATCATTGATATAGGCTTCCATTCCCTTGCCAACTTCAACCCTAATCTGGCGATCACCAGTTGACAGCAAAATAAGAAGACCTTTGCTATCCTTGCCAATTCCATACGTATTATACATTTCAGTAGCATAAGGCTCCAAAGTAGCACCATTCAGAGATTCAATTGTCGTGACAACAACTTGAACCCCATCGTACTTTTCAGCCAACTCAACAGCATTTTCCATAAGCTGACGATGCTGCTCATCAGAAAAAAGGTGAGCAAAATCGTTTACGTAAAAATCAGACGTAGCCTTAGGAATGCTAGTAGAAGCAGAAGCCAGGTTAAAAAAGCCAAAGCAAAAAACGCAAAGAAGAACAACCCATACCAAAACTAAAAACCACCACATTACGTTCAAACCTTTGAACATTGCCAGATTAGTCAACCGTTCCTTAGAGTTCTTCATAGTAACCCTCCTTAAAATATTATTTATTCAAGCCTATACATTATATCATCCAATCAATATTATGTCAATTTGTGCTGATCCACTTATTGATTTAATATGATTCATTTATTGATTTAACTTTAAAACTTTAAAAGTCTCAAATATTATGCCTTTCAATATTTGAGACCTTTTATATTCGTTCTATTTCACCCATTACCCATTTAATTTTAAATATAAAAACGTTGCAAATATCATAATTGCCAACATTTACAACGCTTTATATTTGTTTTACTTCGTCCATTTTAAAAAGAAGTTATTCAATTATATTTGCGAGTCCATTCTATAATAATTTTCACCTCATCTTCTACTATCCATAATTGTTCTATCTGTTATTTTCGCACACTTATTACATTTAGCATATAAAAGCTTAATCTCATTTCATACAGCTACCTCTTTCTCATTATATAATTTTAGTTTTGGGACGAGACTTTGAACTTTTAAGGCAATCGAGTAGGAGGAACTTTGCTTTTTATTCTCAAAGTTCCGACCTCTCACACCACAATTCCGGCATACCGTTCGG
>CAKPAA010000007.1 GCA_934132775.1 uncultured Clostridia bacterium
CACTTCCTCCACTTCCACCTCACGATGGATAGCTTGTGCCTCTCTATGTGGTTAGCGATATGTACCCCCACTACGGACTTTCACCGATTAACTAAACGACATGCCTGTCGCACACACATAAAAAGAGTTGCCCAATTTTGAGCAACCCTTTTTCAATCTTAAAATCCAAATGCATCCTCAGAAGATGAGGTCAAACCGTGGTCCTGACGCCAGAGAAACTTCTCACCAGCACTCATTCCCATCGGCATCCCCATCTCAATCTCTTCCTCGGTACGATCGTCGATAATAACGTCGTTTTCAAGAGGATTTTCAGGAATACTGTCATCCCAATACTTACGAGAAAGAATCTTCACTCTCCGCTCGTCTTCCTTGCTGAGATTGACAATTTTTCCATTGATAATAAGCACCAAATCAACCTCATCGATACGACTCATAATTTTTTCCTCCTTAAATGTTCTCGTTCATTTTTGCCACTACGTAAGGAGAAAAGTTTAAAAACTTCTTCCACGTTCAATTTATCATATTTTATGTAAAATTGCAAGCGGTTTACGTAAATTATATCATTTACTTTCGTGTACGAAACAAATCCTGGTCTTTAAAATATCGCCAATTTTATCATTAGCACCTCAAAAACATATCAAGCATACGTTCTTATAATACTTATGTAATAAGACAACTTCCTATTGAATACAATTTACAAAGCGTATTTAAAAGGGGGTTTTCTCGTGAAGAAAGTCTACATAGAGGAACGTGCTGTTGAACTTGCACATTATATTATAGATAATAAAGATACTGTACGCGGTGCCGCCAAAAAATTTGGAGTATCAAAATCTACCGTACATAAAGATATCACTGAAAGACTAAAGAAAATAAATCTATCACTTGCTAACGAAGCAAAAAAAATTTTAGATGAAAATAAAGCAGAACGACACTTAAGAGGAGGTGAAGCAACAAGACTAAAATATAGTACCAAACACAGTTTTAGCAGTGAAAATAAGTAAAATTCAAAAAATGTGCCATCTCAAAAGTCCATAACAAAAATGCGTGAAAACTCACGCATTTTTACTTGAATTTTTTCTCTTATTTAGTTCACTAAGCACTAATTCATATCCATCGTATTCATTCTTGTAATCTATCTTTTTAATCTTGAAATTTGCTTTAACTTCTTTCATAATTTCAGAGACTAAATCCATTGCAAAATAAGGATTTCTAGCTAATAATGGGCCTGATAAATGTGTGCCATAAAAATTTTTATATTTTACACCCTCATAATCATTATTTTCATTCTCGCCAATTCCAAATTCAACTTTAAAAAGTGGATTCATATTGTGATATATTCTAGTGCTTTTATTTATAAAGCCAACAACTTCTCTCTTAAAATATTTACTAGTGTATATCACATCTGATGTTGTTCTATCGCTATCTCTTTTAGTTTCAAAGTCAAAAATTCCAAGTGTATCATTTCCATCAATAGATTTTCCAAACATTTCAAAAGAATTTCCTGTTGCAAGTAACACCTTTTTATCTTCTATGTATTTTCTAAAATCATCTTTGTATCTAACAATATCTCTAATAACCCTATCTAAGCTTCTTTCAGTACCTGCACCAATAAAAACAAAGTTATAGCTGCTTATATCAAAGTCATCTTCTATTGTCTTTTTATCTATTGTTACACTTGCACCTTGGTCTTCCAAATATTTTTTCAACACAACAACATTTCCATAATCACCATATAAATTCAATATATCGTAATAAAGATGTAGTAATTTTATCTGCATTTTATTACCTCCTATCTAAAAATTTCATTCTATCTGAGAAACAAGTAATAACATAAATGTCACCTTCCGATTTTTCTTTAACCTCATTCATCATCTCATCTAAGTCACCTTTTGCAACGACTTTGTTCATATCAATTCCAGAAAATTCAAATCTTGTTACTAAATCGTGAACATATTTACCAGCAAGTACAACTTTTTTAACGCGGTCACTCTTTAAAAGCTCAAAATCAATATCCCAAAGCCACGATGTTTCGCTAGTAAAATATTTTCTGCTTACAGCATCAACAATTAAAACAACTGTACAAGGTTTGTTTTCTCTCACAACATACAATAAAGACTGATTATATGAAATAGAATTTTCGTGCTTAGATGTAAGTAGCATTGCATTATGTCCATTTATTTCAAACTTTTGAACTCTATCATTTTTCACAATATAGTTGTTCAAAGAGTTTACTATATTATTGTCTTTAATTCCAAGTAATCTAGCAACAGCAAACGTTGCCAACAAATTGTACGCATTGTATACACTTCTAAGATTCATCTTCAATTTATATTTTTCATTTATTGTCATTTCACCATTTGTAAGGTCTAGCGACGTAACTTTGTATTGAGGTTCAACTCTATGGTGACCACAATTTGGGCAATTATAAGAGCCAATGTGGTTATAATGATAATACTCATAAGTAAGCGGTTCTTTACAGTTTGGACAATAAGCGCCATCATTATAAGCACTATCATTTGTTTTCTTAGATAACTGATTCTTCTCCATTCCAAAATAAGTAACACCTGTTTTCTTATAGCCATACAACGAAGATAAAGGATCATCTGCATTAAGTATCAAATGAATATCGTCAGAAATTGCTTCCTTGATAATGTCATAAATAAGCTCTGGGTGACCATTTCTAGTCATTTGGTCTCTATACAAATTAGTAACAACAAGATACTTAGGTCTAAAATATTTAAGAGTACGTCTCAAATATCTCTCATCACTTTCAATAACAAGCACATCTTTTTTCACTTCACCCTTTAAATTACAAGCATTCAAAATCATAGTAGTAACACCCTCAGTTTGATTTGAACCTTCTTTGTTGCAACCAACATTATAGCCATTACTTTCCAAAGTGCTACAAATCATCTCAACTGTCGAAGTTTTACCGTTGCTTCCAGTTACAACAATAATATCATCTGGTAAAGTAATCTTTTTCAATATATTCTTGTCCAACTTCAAAGCAATTTTTCCCGGCATACTGCTACCTTTACCAACTAATTTACCAAATATATATATAAGTTTACTAATCAAAATAATTAAAGATTTCATAAAACCTCCTAACTACAAGCAAATAAGTCACAGCCTATTGCTCATAAATCCAATAACTACATCACAAAAATACTATCACAATAAAATTGTACATTCAAGAAAAAATAGGCAATTTTTAGGAAGAAAATTTATTAGCTTTAATTCTTAAATAGTATTATAAGTTTCAACTTTAAGAAGAATAATAAATACACAAACAAACTGCAAAATTTACAACTTTCTTATGATATAAAAAAGCCCTTCTCACAATTTTGCAAGAAAGACTTTTGAAATTTAAGTCAAAGTAATCAACTTCTTCTTATCAGCTCTGCCACTGATAAACACAGATGGCCTATAAACCATCTCACGCTTAATAAACGAACCTGCTTCAACTATATAAATTTTAAGAGCAGAATCATATGTTACTTGATGAATGTGTCTATGACCAGATAGAATAAACCGAACCGGATATTTGACTCTTTTGTAATAAGAAACTAGCTGTTTATTCTGAGCAAACTTTTGGACCCTATCATAAACAGGATTAACACCCTCTTGAAGATGCCCATACCCTTCAAGGTGCATTACACGTTTTGCAAAGCCTGCAATTATAAAATCCATCACATAAGTATCGTAATATCGATAATTTATCCCAGCAGTAAACATCTTATATTCAATAGCCTTAAGTGGAGACGGCAAACCAAGTTGAACGTACATATACTCGTGATTACCATTTACGGCAAAGTAATCAAGTGGAAAACGTGAAAGAATTGAAACCAAAATATTTTGCTGTTGATAATACATTCTAAGAACTTGCTTACGATAATTAGGACTTTTATTTACAAGTTCGTAAGACAAAGACGAATCATCGATGGCATTAAAAGCATCTCCTGCAATAAAAACATATTTATGTCTCTTATTTTTCACCCTCTCATAATACTTAGCAAGTACATCAATAAGCACGTCTTCACAAAAATCCTTATGACCAACGTGAAAATCAGAAAGGTCCAACCAGTGAAATTCATTTGATTCTTCATAATCATACAGCTTGACAGTCGGAATACCTAAACGCTTCAACATAACCTTTTCGCCGTCTTTGTCGCCAATATGAATGGCTTGAAATCCGCATTTATTGGCTACATCCAGAAAAATACTAGGTTCTATTCCGAGTATCTCTCGTTTTAAAGGAATATATTCCTCTGTCGCCTGCATAAGCACTTTAAGCATATTCCTCATTCATCAATACCTCCTATAAATTTACACGAGGATATAAAGCTCTACCGACAAGCACATTTTATAATCTAATTTTTGGATTGTCAAGGAAGTTAAATAAAAACCACTTTGATATGTACAGCAATGCAAATTATTAAAAAAAAAAACTGTTTGAAGCTTTTAGCAACAAACAGTTTTGCATTTCAATTACCTGCCAAAGTATAGTACCCACTTTGTCTTAGCCATATTGATTTTTTCTTCCCTCAACTGCTTTATGCTAGCATTATTAGCAACATAAATTTCTAATTGTTGCTGCACAAGAGTATCAGCTTTAAGTTCAGGGAACAGTGTAACCAAAGTAATCGAACTTTCTTCTGTTTTTAGGTCAGCGAATGTATTGTGCTCATGTTCCAAATACTCTCTAACGATTTTATCAATGTCTCTCTCAATATTTGCATTTTCTTCTTGATACATTGCAATTTTGCTATCAATAGTGCTTTCAGTAGCTACTTCTATTGACAGACTCCAAATATTGATAATAAATGTCAAAGCCACAAGCCCAAGCACCCAAGACATAAATGTGAAAAAACTATGGGTATCAAATTCATTATCGTGTCGGCTAGGATACTTTACCCGCAACACCAAAAATACAACGAAAGCGATAAGCACTACAACTAAGCCTAAAATCAACATACAGACCCTCCTTAAAATAGTCATTTTACAAAAGTTGTCTATATATAAACCTGTGAAAAACAGGATTTCAAAAATAAGTCTAAGCTACGCTAGGACACTAGTATACCATATCAACATAATTTTTTCAATACCTAGGCTATTTTTTACATACATTAAAAAGCAAGTACCTTGCATTTGGGTGGCATCTTATTACCAACAACGAAATGGTCATTGGCATTTAAATGCATAAAAAAAGAATAGTATTTCTACTATCCTATCTCTCTACCCTTACCACAAACAATGTTCGTATAAGTATAGTTTGGTGGGCAGGGGTGGATTCGAACCACCGTACTCAGTGAGAACAGATTTACAGTCTGCCGCCTTTAGCCACTCGGCCACCTACCCATATTAAATTATTTGTCTTGGTGGATCTTCAGGGACTCGAACCCCGGACCGACCGGTTATGAGCCGGTTGCTCTAACCAACTGAGCTAAAGATCCATCAGCTGACAAATGATAGTATAATAAACTTTGGCTTTGTTGTCAATACAAAATTTATTTTTTTTGCTTTTTTCTGTCGCTTTTTCTTCAAAAGCTTGCTGCACAAGCAATTGAACAATATATTTTCTTGATGATTTTATATGTTTTGAAGAGAAAACAACTAGTTAATTCCCAACTCTATCTGTTCAAGTACTACTTGCAAGAATATTTGTTTTCTTCTCTCCTTTATTTATTCAAGCATAATTGCTCCAACACTTACTTTTTGCTTCACCTTACTTATTCAAGTATAATTTGCAACAGCATTTATTTTCTTCTCTCATTTTCTTGCAAGGGCATATTGTATCTTCATTAACTGTTAGTACACAAGGGCAGTGTCCGTCTTTCTTTTCTATTCCTACTAAAATTTTCTTAACGTGTTCTTCATCCTCGTTAAGTTTCATATTAGGATTTATTTTTAATCCTTTTTCGATTATCTCGTTCATTTTATCCACTTTCCTTTCTTTTTTTACGATATTTTTGTAATATTACCAACCTTATATTATTCCTCTAACTGTTGTTGGTAAATACTTGCAACACTCATCTTTAATTTCTAACATTTTCTCTCTTGCATATGGTATAACTGTTTTGTTAAAATCAAAATAATTTTGTAATACATAATTTTTTGAGCCTATTTCTTTCAAATATTTTGCTATGTTAACAACGTTATCCTCATTTATGTACTTAGGATATACAGTTGTTCTGAACTCATAATTTATTCCACTTTTCAAAATTATGTCCATTGATTTTTTTATTTTTTCTACATCAACTTGTTTTTGTGTTATTTCATTGTAATTATCAAAATCATTTTTTACGTCCATTCCTACGTAATCTATCTTGTCTATTACTTTTTCTAATATTTCAGGTGTGTATCCATTTGTATGTATCCCTATTTTAAAGCCATTTTCATATAATATATTTACTATTTTTTCAAAATCTGGATGTATTGTGCATTCTCCGCCAGATATTATTACGTGGTCTATAAAGTCTTTTCTGTCTAATAATTTGGGCAATATATCTTGTTCAAAATTCATTTCTTTTTCTTTCAAAAGACCTCTATTATAACAAAATTCACAGTCAAAATTGCAAACTCCCGTAAATAGTGTTGTACACACATTGTCTGGATAATCTATCATACTAGACCATATTACTGATTTAATCATCTTACTCTCCCCTTAACTTTCTCTTTTGCTAAAAGTTATTACTACATTTGATATTTTTATAACTGATTTTTTATTTATTTCAAATCGTTCCACTCATTTAAATTCTAAAAGAAATATTTTTTATTGCTAATATTCTGCATTAAAATAAATCGTTTTTTATTCAATTTTTCATTTTTTGTGAAAATTTAAGCGAGCTAAAATAGCTCGCTTAATATTTGAACCATCTTTATTATAATTACATTGCAACAATGTTCTTTAATTCATCAACATTACCTGAGTATACTTTTCCGTTTACTTCAACAGCAGGCATTTGGTCTATATCAAGGCTAACCATTTTTGCTCTTGCCATAAAATCTTCTTCTACATTAGCTTCCTCGAATTGTATATGACTATTTTTCATATAGCTCTTTAATTCCTCACACATTGGGCAATTTGGCATTGTGTATGTTTTAATCATTTTTAGCTCCTCCTTAGTTTCTTATCATTTCATCTATATCTATTTGGTCTTTTCTTGCCTGTGCTGGATCAATATTTTCTCTTAATCTGTCAGCAAGTTCGGCACGTTTACCACTATTAAATTTATCTATGAATACATAATAACCTGTAATTCTTGTAACGCCTCTAATATTTATGCTTCCGCATTTTGGACATTGCTCTAATAATCCATTGCTCTTTGTTCTACAATCTTGGCATAGTGTGTATTCTGGTGAAAGCACCCATTGTACGCACTTTGTCTTATACCAAGTTTTTTCTAACAAATCATAAATAGCTTTTGGACTTGGAACATTATTTCCAGACCAAATATGAATCATACTTCCAGCTTCAACCAAAGTGTGGAATTTAGATTGTTTTTGCAATCTTGTAATATAATCAACATCGCTATCAGCAGCAAAATGAACTGAGTTTGTATAATAAACACCAAAACTGTTTTCTTTGTGATAAGCTAAATCTCCATACTTTTTAATATCAAGTTTAGCAAACCTACCAGCTGTGCTTTCAGCAGGAGTCTCTTCTAGTTTCAAAGCAATTCCATATTTCTTGCTCAACACTTTTGTTTGTTGATACATAAATGAAATTATTTCCAATCCCAACATATATGCTTCATCTGATTCGTGTAATTGTTGACCAATTAAATTGTAAACACATTCATTTAATCCAACAATACCAATCAAATATGATATATTTTTAAGTCTTATATAAGCTTTGCCATCCATTCCCTTTGCATAGAAGCTTAGTGGAGAATTTTCTGCACTAGCAAGTTTCCAAACATAATTTTGTCTTTGTACATTTGCTCTTGCAGCCATTTCCATTCTATGTTCTAGCTCTTTATAGAAAGCCTCTTTGTTTTTACCAACTTTAAGCGGAATATTAGGCATATTTATTGAAACATTTTGTCCGCCAACAAATCTTAATTCTTCTGGTGTATCAATAAGCTTCTTATCTTCTTCTGAAAAGTCAATTTTCAATCTACAACATTGAGAAACTGAAAACGCATTTCTATCAAATATAAAATAAGGGCATCCATTCTTACTTGAAGATTCACAAGCTACCATAAGTAATGCTTTTGTAGCAGGATCTGTGAAGCACTCTTCATTAACGTGTAAATTTATCTTTGGAAATGCAAATGGCATACCATCAGCATCGCCTTCGCCAACAACTTCAAGAATTGCTTTTGCAAATATTCTAGATTCTTTTTCGTAATCTTTATATTTCAAAACTCTTTGATTATTTTCTTCTGCAAACTTTCTAGCTTCTGCTTGTGTGTCAAAATAAGTAATCTCATCAAGTTCATCAGTTACCATATATTTTCCTCTTGGCCCCATTGCAAAAACTTCTCTATAATGGTGTGGAATAGAAGCATAAACGTTAAAATCTGAGAATGCAACTTGTCCACCTCTTGCTCCTGCAAGTTGAGAAAGGTCAAAAATCAAAGTTTGAGCTAATTGCTTAATCTCTTTATATGACATACCAACTAGCAATGGTGCGAAGAATACGTTTATTGCCTCCCATCCAATGGCACCTGCAAATTGTCCTTGTAAGAATTGAGTAAATGAACAAATATGTCTAGCAAGAACAGCTGCACTATTTGCTGGTTTTGAGTTTGACGGAATTGTTGGAATATTCTTAATTCCATTTTTCTTAACATATTCTGGTGAGTGACCTGAGCAATAAAATCTATCTATCATTCCCAAGTCGTGTATGTGTATTTCACCTGCTAAATGTGCAGCAGAAATATCTTCATCAAAAACATTTTTAAGTGCATATTCTTTTAAAATTCTTTCAGCCAAAGTCAAATTTATAGACTCAGGGTTATGAGCTGTGTTACCATTTTCCTTATTAGCATTTTCAATGATTTCAGTAATGTTATAGAATGGAATTGAAGCCTCTGAATTGCTTTTAAGCTCTTTATTCAACCCTTTCTCCAATAGCACATTATTAACCATTGATCTTATTAGTGAAGTGCTAACCTCTGAAACATTAGCTTTCATCAATCTTTCTGTAACTGTTGCTGCGACCTCCTTTGCAAGTGTCCTATCACAGTTAGCTTCACGAACCAATGCTTCAACAATTGCTGTCTCATCATATTCTTGTTTTTCAGTTTTAGTTGCAGACTCAACCATTAAAGCGATGTCTAATGCATTGTTCTCTCTTTTTAGTTTGATTACGTTCATCTTACTACCCCCCTAGTATTTTTTATCTATGTCATCTTTAGTTATTATTCAAAATTTGTCATTCGTAATTTCAACTTAAAATTATTTTCATTTACTATTCTAACATAACAATAAATTTTATCAAGAAAAAAGAGACAAATTTTCAGATAAATTTTAGGACAATTTTTTATGTTTAATTGCAGTATTTTCAAGCGTTTGCTGATATTTCAAAAATTAAATAAACCGATTATGTTTTTGATGTTTACATATAGAAAATTATGCATAGTATTTTAGTAAATAAATTTCAAAAATAAGAACCATTCCTATTTTATATTAAGAGTAAAAAATATTTTTTATGACTTTTTTTGTAAAACATATTTCTAAATACTGTATTAAATTTAAAATTATATCGTTAAAAATTATATAAAAGAAATAAAGCTATAAAAAATAAAATAGAATTGAAAATTATTATAAAATTCAAATAAAAATATAAAAAAGCAAATGTATCCTTGCACGTACAAATACATTTGCTTAACTCTCTAATATTCTTTTTACTTTCTATTCAAATTTAACGCTATCAATTATTTTTTGAATTTCATCTTTTCCATCTTCAAACAACTTCTTCGTTCCCATAAATGTAATCGTTATTTCTCTATCATCAAGTGGAAATAAATATGCAATAATGCCCATTGGAGACGTTTGGTCTTTTCTAAGTTGCGTATAGATTTCTACTCTACCACCTTTTTTACCATCAACTTCAACTTCTTCATATTTAGTGCTATCAACAGTTAGGCTAGAATTAAATATTTTAAACATAACTATGTAATTCTTGCAAATCTCCTCAATTGGAATATTCACCTTTTCTGTTTTTAGCCCCTCAATTAGTAAAGTAATATCAGAAACACTACTTTTCACATTCAAAAGTTCCTTTGTAAATTCGGTAAATTTATCCCCAGAAGTTTCTTTTTCAGTCTCTGTCGCTATTGAAGTAATTTGACTTGAAATTTGTTCAACATTTGTATCTTTCTTTTCAACATTTTCATAAGCTCTTGGATACTTCAAAGAAACACCATAATCTTCTATATTAGTCGTTTGATAAGTATAAACCATCATTTCACGTAGGTACCAAGCCTCTAAACCAACCGATACAATTAAAATTAAAATCAAAAAACATAGCACTAATTTCTTATTATGCATACTACCTCTCCTCAAATCATATAAAATACTTCATAATCAAGTGCTCTTATTTTATCATATCCTCAAATAAAAAACACTACATTTTAATAATTTCATATAATAAAGTATAAATTTAAAATAGATATATGAGGTGATAATTTTGAAAATAGGTCTTGCACTCTCAGGAGGCGGAATTAAGGGAGCTGCTCATATAGGCGTGCTCCAAGCTTTTGAAGAAAACAATCTAAAAATACATATGATATCTGGTGCCTCATCAGGAAGCATCGTTGCAGCCTTATATGCTGCGAAATTCACGCCGAAAGAAATATATAAATTCTTCAAAAAATATGCAAAAGACATCAAATACGCAGATTTTTCAAACATCTTACAACTAATATTAGGAATACTCACAGGCGACGGCATCACAATAACTGGACTTTCAAAAGGAAACTCCCTAGAAAAAAACATCAGAAAAGAATGTTTAAAAAGAAATATACAAAACATCAAAGACATCGACTTTCCACTATATATATCAAGTGTAAACCTAATGAATGGAGTTACATATATCTTTAACAACAGTAAATCAAAAATATACCAAAACTTCAAAATGGTAAACGACATCGATATCGCAACGGCAGTGCGTGCCAGTTGTAGCTATCCTGGAGTATTTGAACCAGTAAAATGGAACGGTTCAACATTTGTTGACGGTGGAATTAGAGAAAACACTCCTTGGGAAGTGCTAAAAATAGAAGGTGCCGACGAAACAATATCTGTAACATTTAAAGACATATCCAAGAAAAATTGCGACAAAAACTTGATAAGCGTAATCGACTGCTCACTTGGATATTTAAACAACGAACTAAAAGACTACGAAATGCAAGGAAATGACAAGACAATAGAAATCAGAACCCAAGACATAGGGCTACTAGAATACAACAAAGTAGATGAACTATACCAAATAGGCTATCAAACAGCAAACAAATTTTGCAAAAAATTTATAAAGTAGTACTAAATGCAAAAAGCCTAACTGAATTCGATATAAAATTCAGTTAGGCTCGAAATAAACATTTAAACTTAATTAGCCTGAACTAAAAAATCTTTTAAATAACGTAGTATTTCATACACTCTAACCAAGTTAAGCTCTTCATTTCCAATAGGTGCAATTTTTTCTATGAAGTCCTCTATTTCTTCCCTTTTCTTTTCATCTTTAACATTGAAAGTTGTTATATCATACATAATCTCTTTGGCTCTGTTTGGCGTAATCGCCTCTTCCTTTGCATCTAATAAATTTATGTGGTCTGTATTCCAAAACTCTTCTTTAATAAAGTTTCTCTTTAAATACGTCTTTGTTAAAACGATAAAATCTCTTTCTGTAACAACTTTATTTGCATCAAATTCATTGTTATATCCAAGACTCAAAATTCCAAGCTCGCACATCTCAATTATAAAATCGTAATATCTATCATTCTTGTCTACTACTGGCTTTGACTTATCGTCTATATACATTTTCTGAGCTTTCATTCTGTTCTTTACTTCGTGCCTATATGTATAATCTTCAAGCAATTTCTGTAAATCAATGTTATGGTCTATGCAAACAGCAGCCATTATTCCAGCAGACTGACCAAGCGTCATTCCTGTTGGAATTACACGTGCTGAACCAGCAGCAATTGAAGTATACGAGCCTGAACGTCCTATTGTCATTAAGTTTGTAAAACCTTTTGGCACAACGGTTGCCATTGGAATATAATACTGACTTGGATTTCCTATGATGTAACCCCAGTCGTAAATACTCGTTGTTTGTACATCTATTGGATATGCAGCCATAGCTATTGCACTGTATGAATATGTTGATTCAAGCATTTCTTTTACTGTCAATATATGTTCACCAACTATATGTCTTGTTTCTCTAACATAAAGTTCAGGAGCAACGCCAGCTAATGTAGCTTTTTCAAATCCCGGAACATTCTTTGCAATAAACTTGGCAACTGCCTCTGCTTCTTTTACGCATTTTGTATATGCACGTTCTTTTGCAGAACTGTCTAACATATCTACATTTATTATTTGAAGTGAATTTATAAGCACTGAGCCGTCGTTTTGTCTACCAATGTTCAATGCTTTTAATCGCATATGCGGTTGTGTTGGCACATATTTTTGAGTTATTTCTCCAAATGCCCAAATACCAGTGTTTGAATATCCTGCATTTGGACGTTTAGCAGCATCAATTGCCTTACAGCAAGCATTCCAGTCAACGTTGTTCATTTTTATTACTAATGTAGCAGACATAGAACGATTTTCTTCGTTTACATCTTCCCACCCTTCAACATATTTTCCACCAGCTAACACTGTGATATCTGCATCTTGTGTGCAGTCTACATACATTTTAGCCGTGTATTTCTTACCGTCTATAATTACATATTCTATTTTGCTTCCATTAGAACCTACACGAACTTCTTCTACATTATACATTGTTGTTATATTTTCTTCATCACTAATCATCTCTTCAAAAGCTTTTTTGGCAGTATCAACATCAAAAGAACCTCTTCTGCCAATTTTGTTAAAAAATTCTTCAAAGATTCCTTGACTTAGCAAAGTGCCATCTTCTGCAGTGTTCATATCTATTGTGTTCAACATTCCATATGTCATTAATCCACCCGGTCCGTCTCTTTTTTCAACAAGTAAAACACTTTTTCCGTTTCTCGCAGCAGAAATTGCAGTAACAATTCCCTCTGGTTCTGCATCAAATACTATAACGTCATATGTTTTGTATGTTTCCATTTCACTTTCCACTTCATCGTGTGTTGGCTCTAAGTTTATAATCACATCACCTGAATTTTTTTGTATGTCTTTAAATATGTCGCCTGATTTATCATCTCCTGAATTTTGTGGTAAGCAATCTTCTGAATTATCATTTCTTCCAAATTTAATTACGTCGTGCGTCATAAAGTAAATATTTGAAGCGACTAAAAACACTATTATTATTGATAATATTAAAGTTGACTTTTTCAAAATATTCCTCCTTGTGCCTTTCGGCAATAATCTTTTGTTTAACACAAAACTATTATATCAGATATGTAAAAAAAGCAAATAAAAAATTACCACTTTCGCAATTTTTAATTACTACTCGTGGTAATTTAATTTTTATTTTAGCTAAGCAGCTTCGTTTTCTTCTTCATCTTTTGAAGTTGTTTCAGTTGCTTTTTCTGGGATTATAGCTTGTTGGTCGTTTTTATTTTCAATAATTTCTTCTTCATCCTTATTTTGTTCTTCATTGTTGCCTGCTTCGATTTTTTCGTCGTTTTCAGAAACTTTTTCAATTTCTTCTTTAACTACTTCTTCATCTTGCTTTCCATCTATAATCTCATTGTTTTTTTGCTCTTCATTTTCATTGTTAGAAGCGCCATTTGATACTTCATTTTCAGTATTTTTGTCTGCTTCTACATTGTTTTTATTAGCATCTTCTGAAACTTTTTCGTCTACTTTTGATTCGTTTTCATTAGCATCAGAAGTCTTTTCATCAGTTATTGAGCTGTTTTTGTCTGCATCGCCAGAAACATTTTCATCAGCTTTTGCTTCTACATTATTTGCAGAGTCAATAACTTTTGTATCATCTCCTGATTCTGCTTTATCAACATTCTTATTATCACCACTTGATATTACTTCTTCTGTGTTTTTAACTTCGTCACCTGAATTTTCTGTAACATCACCTGATGGATTCTTTTCATTTTCAATAATATCAATTGAAATGTCTTTAACTTCATTCATAATATCGTCAATTAAAAGCTCATCTGCTCCGCCATCTGTTGCTGTGGCATCTAATGTTAATTTTATTTTCAACTCTTCACAAGCTGAGTAATCTGTTCCAGATAAATCCCAAACAAGTTTATTAGTTGTTGTGTTAACACTCATCTTTCTGCTTGCTAATTCTGCGTATGTGTTTACTCTGAATAATTCAGTTTCTTCTCCACCTACTTTATGAGTAACTATAATTGGGAAATATTTACCGTCTTCTGGTAACTCTATTTCAATCTTTCCTGCAACTGATTGTTCCTGACCAATCTTGTTAGCAATTGACTCAAATGCTTCATTTAAGTCGCTAGCACTTGCTGCTGAATAAATTAAATCGTCATCTTCTGTTACAGCAAGTAAATCATTATAACCGTCAGTTCCTTCTTGTGCACCATCTCCAAATCCAATTGCAAATAATGTTGAGTTTTCTCTTACATATGTTGCATCTACATTTGTTGGCGAAATTCTTATGTCTCCTTTTGGTCCATTAGCACCGTCTGTTAAAAGAACTGTGAATGTTTCAGCATTATCTGTCAACAATCTAGCGCCATACTTATTATTTGTTTCTATTATTTCATGAGCAATTTCCAATGCTCCAGTAATGTTAGTTCCACCGTCTGCGTAGAAATTATCATATACTGTGTATTTAAATATAAGTCCCTCTTTATGATTTTTATTTATAAATTCACTTATTTTGCTCCAATCATTCTTAGTATAGAAGCCCATTTTATACGCATACGTGTCATCATATGCAACATCTTTATCTAGTCTATTCTTGTAATACATATATTTTGTAACTGTACCATCACTACCCTGACCAGCGCCTATACCAATAAGTGTTAATGTGATGTCACTGCCAGTAGTATCGGCATCTTCTTTTAGTTTGTTTGTAAATGTGGTTGCAGCACTTCTTAATGCAGCAATTTTGCCATTGTCATCCATACTTCCAGATAAGTCAACTATCAAAATAATGTTTTTATTTTTCTTGTTGTTTGCAACTATTGTTGAAGACTTTTGAACTTCTATAGTTTTTGTTTCTTCATCTAATTTTGTACCATTAGTTGTTGAAACAGTTGCAGTTGTTTCGAATTCGCTATTTACACGGTAATTATTATCAACTTTTGCTTCGAATATTATATCAACAGTCCCATTTTCTAAAATTGTTAATTCTAGTTCTTTGCTATCTGTAACTGTTTCTTCTCTTGTCACATTTCCGTCTTTATCTTTATAAACTATTTTGTAATATTTATAAACCTCTCCGTCTGAAGCTAATTTTACTTTTACTCTTGTATCGTTGCTTTCATTATTCTTAACAGTTAAAGTATAGCTAACCTTTTCACCAGGTTCTGCTTGCCTTCCATTTGCATCTGGATAGTTTGCTGTAAGTCCAGTAATTTTTACATCTGGAACATATTCCTTAACTTTTAATTTTCCATATTCAACTTTAATCTCGTAGTTATCTTCTTTAGTATTAGCATTTAATTTATATGTGAATTTGTTTTCACTTTCTCCAATTTCTGATTGACTTCCTGTAAACTCATATGTTGCGCCTTCGCCATCCACAAAACCATCTCCTGTAACTGTTACATTGTGGTTTGTTAGAGGGAAACCATTATTGTAATATTTTTCATCAGATGCACTTGTTAATGTTACTTTTCTCTTTTCGATTACTAATGAACCGTCGATTATTTCAAATCTAACTTTTGCAAAGTTTTTATTTATATTTTCGAAGTCTGATTCTTTTAGTTCCATTTCATATGTTCCAGCATCTTTTCCAGTTACAGTAGCGTTTCCATTGAATTTAAAGTCATCTACTGTATATTTGCTGTTGCTTATTGATTCTACTGTATAACCTGTTACTTCGTGGTTTTCACCATCATATTTTAAAGTTTCACCATTTTCTTTTATTTTTACTAAGATTTCTGTCTTAACTGCTGTTACTTTTAGTTTTCCTTCTTTCTTAGTAATTTCATAGTTACTTGCTTTTGTATTAGCATTTAGTGTGTATGTGAATTTATTATCACTTTCACCAACTTCTATTTGACTACCTGTAACATCATATGTTGCACCTTCGCCTATTACGAAACCATCTTCTGTTACAACAACTTTATTCTTTGTTAAAGCAGTGCCGTCATATTCTTTTTCGTCTGATGCACTTGTTAATGTTACTTCTCTCTTTTCAATTACTAATGAACCGTCTATAACTATAAGTCTTATATTCGTGAAGTTTTTGCTTACATTCTTAAAGTCTGCTACTGTCATGCCCATATAATATGTGTCAGCATCAACAGCTTCTACTCTTGCATCTCCACTAAACTCAAAATCACTTTCTTTGTACAAAGGATTACTAATCTCTACTTGGTAACCTGTTACTTCTTGTTTTTTACCATTATATTTTACTTTTTCTGTGTTTCCTTTAATCGTTACTGTAACCTCATCTGTAACTGGTGTTACTTTTAGATTTCCTTCTTCTACTGTAATATTGTAGTTATCTGCATTTGTATTAGATTTTAATGTATAACTAAATTCGTTATCACTTTCTCCAACATCTATTTTGCTTCCTGTAACATCATATGTTGCGCCCTCGCCATTTACAAAACCATCACCAGATACTGTTACTGTGTCATTTGTTAATGCTGTGCCGTCATATTCTTTACTATCACTAGCACTTATTAACTCTACTTCTCTCTTTGCTATTTCAAGTGTTCCATCTACTATTACAAATTTAACATTTGCAAAGTTTGTATTTATATTTTGGAAGTCAGAAGCTTTTAATTCCATATTATACGTTCCAGCATTTGTGCCTTTCACTTCTGCTGTTCCATTAAATGTGAAATCGCTTTCTGTATATAATGTGTTACTTATTGCAACATCATATCCACTTACAGAATGTTCTGTTCCATCATATTTTGCGTCACCACTGTGTTCTGTAATTGTTACCACAACTTCATCTGATTTTGCTTTTATTGTCAACTTACCATTTTCAAAAGTTGGCTCATAAAATTCTGTTCTGTCATTTCCGTTTTGGTCTATAACTTTAAAATCTCCACTCTTAGTAACTTCTGCTTTATCTTCAACGTTTAATGCTTCACCAGCAACATCTGCTACTAAAATTACATCTCCAGCTTTTACTGTACCATCAATTTTTAAATCTTCTTGTTTAAATTCATTTGATGCTACTAGCTTTGTTCCATCATATTCTTTTTCATAAGATGGAAGAGTTACTGTAATTCTTGATTTTACAATCACATCTATATCTTTTTCAATTTCAACGCCATCAACTGTAACTTTTACTGTTACTGTTGTTTTTCCTGGTACTAAACCTTTTATTGTAGCTTTATCACTATTAGTCTCTCCAACGAAGTCAATTTCTTCTGCATTTTCAGTCCAAGCATACTCTTTATTATCTGCTTCTGTTGGACTAACCTTAGCTGTTAATTCTTTTTCTTCTCCAACATATATGATTACGCCGTCTGCTGTAACATCATATTCTGGATTTTCAGAAGGATCGCCTGAATCACCTGATGGAATAACAACGTTTACATCATAAACATAAACTGTAACTAATGCTATTGCACTTTCTTCTCCATCTGATACTTCTACGTTATATTGATATGTTCCAACATTTTCGTGTTTGAAAGATGTTTCATCTCCTGAAATTGTTGCTTTTGCATAGTCACCTGACTCTATAAGTGTGTATGTTAACGTGTCTCCGTCTTTATCCTCAGCTTTAATTTTGCCCGAAACTGTTTCATTAACTTTTGTCTTCATAACTAAGTTTTCAACAGTTGGAGCATTGTTTCCTACTATTACGATAATGTCTGGATCTTCTGGTTTTTCTTCTCCCTCTTTTGTTACTTCTTCAACAAAATCATAAGGAATTTCTTCCGTTAATTCTTCATCTCCACTTATTGTAGATACTTTGTCAATTCTTTCTCCGTAAGAATTTTCAGCTATATCATATGCTGAAATACCAAGTTTATAACTACCGTATCCTAGTCCTTCTGTTGAAATTACTGCATTTCCATCTGAATCTAAAATTACATTTGCCCAGTTTGTTGCTCTTTCATAAATGCCATCACCAATATACATAAACCAAGCATATCTAACTTTTTCAGTATCTAATCCACTTATTTTGTTTACACCAGTTGCTTGTGGATCTTTTACTGTAACTTTAATTTTTTGTTCGTGTGCAACTATTGTTCCATCTGGCAATTCTGTTACAACTTCTCCATCTATTGTTGGAGCTTTTGTATCAACTAATATTGTTTTTTCAGCTGATTTACTTGATTTGTAACCTGTTCTTGATGTGAAAGCTAAAACTTTATATTCACCATCTGTTAAGAATAATGCTTCTGTCAAATCCTCAGTTGCTGTTGTTGGATATTGTCTGCTATTAGATTTATTTCCTGTTAATGTCTCATTTATTGTTGATTTAGCTGTTGTTGATGTTATATTAACTAATACACCATCTTCGCCATTTCTTGATGTTGATTCACTCTTATTTATCCAACCTGATTTTGTTGGTGTTGCAGCAGAAGAAACTACTAACTTATCTCCTGTTTCTGTTTCACCAATTCTTTGTTTCCATAATGCTATTGTTGGCATTTTAGCCGTTGGTTTTCCACCACTTGGTTCTCTATCTATAATAACCTTTTGTTCCAATATGTGTAACAATTCAACTGTTTCTGCTCTTGTTACATTTTGAAGTATTTTTAATGTTCCATCTGTATATCCGTTTATAAAGTTATAAACTGAATAACTGTGAATTGCAACTCTAGCCCATTCTTGAACATCTTCGCTATCTGAATACTGTGCTAAACCATCAACGTGATCAGCTGGATAAACTTCTTTGTCTATCCCTAGTATTCTGGCTAGTATAACCGTTGCCTCTTGTCTTCTAATTGGATCTTGAGGTTTGAATGTGCCATCTTCAAATCCTGTAATATATCCCCTTGCAACTGCCTCGTTTACGTACGGTGCAAACCAATCATCACTGCTTACATCTGAAAATTTAGCAACATTTTCTGTATTTGGCTTATATCCAAAGAAATTGTTTACTATTTTTACATACTCAGCTCTTGTGATTGTTCTGTCTGCTCTGAATGTACCATCTTGGTAACCACAAACGTAACCTTTCTTTTCGAAATCGATTATTTTGTTGTAACACCAGTGCGTTGGGTCTAAGTCTGAGAATACAACTCTTGCACTAACTTGCATTGAAAATGCTGTTACAAGCAAAACAACAAGCATAAATAAACTAAAAAATCTTATTATCTGCTTTTTCAAAATATATCACTCCTTACTTAAAAAAATAAACACTCATTAACCCGATTCAGATTTGGCATTTTCTTCCTCGGCAAGCGTGCACATTATATCATTTGCTATGGTAAAAGTAAACATATTTTGCCACTTTTTGTTACGGAAGTATGAAATCCCCTTATTTGCATATGTTTTACAACTTGCCCAAATTTGTGACTTATGCACACCAATTTTGCTACTTATATTTTCCATCATTACAAATAGTTTCCAGTTTTTAGAGTTTATATACAAAATTTAAGATAACATTTCCATTTAAGACTCGAAATTTTGGCTCTTTACTGACTGAAAAAAGGTGTCAAATAAATCTCCGGCATAATCCTATGCCTTCAATCTATTTAACACCTAATATTTAATATTCAAACTTTTGCGATGTATCATTAAATATACAAATACACCATACATTACTTACAATCTTTATTTTACTAATATTTCTATTGCCTTTTCTTTCTTGCTTTCTGTTGTAACAGCTCTTATTTGGGCTGTTCCCTTTTTTAAGCCCTCAATCGTTAAAAAATCTTCATCAAATTCAACTACATCTGCACCAGCAATAACTTCAAATTTTACGTCGCCATCAATTTTAGCAACTGTTGCGGATAGTGTAAGTACATCGCCTTCTGCTATTTCAACGCTATCCTTTATTTCTTTAAATTCTAATCCATAATCATTATGGTCCATATAGCCAACCGCAAATTGTGCTTCATCAATGTCAACTCCACCAATTCCAACATATTGGTAAAGAATAGCCACTAATTCTGCTCTCTTCATATTTTGTTTTGGCTTTATAGTGCTATCTGGAAAGCCTTTTATATAGCCCTTTTCATTTAAAGCCTTTATGGCAGGCAATGCCCAAATTGCGATATCTTCTGAATCAGCAAAAGGAAGTTCATCATTTGATTTATTTTCTAGCTTCATAAGTCTAGCAAGCGCTACAAAAGCTTCATCTCTGGCAATAGTATCATTAGCTTTTCCAACTGATAAATATCCTTTTTCTTTTGCCATATCTAAATTAGATTGTTGCCAATCTCCACTTACTTCATAGTTCATATATGAGTTTATAATCTTACAAAATTCAGCCCTTGTAATATCTTGATCTGGTTTGAAAGTGCCATCTGCGTAGCCTTGTACAAGCTTGCTTTCTTCAAAATCTTTTATTTCTTTTGAAGCCCAGTGGTTTTCAACGTCACTAAAACTTGCAAAACAAGTTGCTGAAAATACAAAAACGTATATAAATGTTAATAATATCACTTTTATAAATCTATTCATCAAACTACCAATTCCTTTCTAACTACTGTTCTATAAGTACTTATAGAGCAATATTCTATTCTTCATAAGTTATCTATATTTAAAATTCTTAGTACTATACTCTATACAAATTGACAATTTCACTTTTTAATTGTGCACTAACCCTATATACATAGTCATTTTTTAGAATAAGAACCTCATCACACAATAAAGAGCTTTTAAATTCTTTCCAATATTTTAAAAAATCTACTATTTTTAGTACATTTATATATTACCATTACTTCCAAGAAATGCAAGAATTTTTTTCTGCACTTTTCCTTACGGCTATGCCAAATTGCCGTCTTTTAGGCTATTTTTAGGCTTTTTGCCAATTACTACGGAATCAAGCCTTTTAAAGATTTTAAGTTTTTTGTTTATTTTATATTCAAAAATGCTCTCAAAAAAATTTTTTAAAAAAATTTTTCTGTAATTATTGATATTACTAAATTTACCAAATCGCTATCTTCCGTAGTTTTTAGACCTCATACACTTTTTTTCAAAAATCTATTGACTTTTTATTTATATGTTATATAATATTTACTTTTTGTTTTCACAGTGCTATAATATACTCATATAAATGAAGAAAATACTATATTTGACATATATTTCATTTATACTAATTACTTTTTGAAAGGAGTTGATAAGTATGAAAAAGGTTTTATTATATTCTGTTACACTTGCTTCTATATTAGCTTTAATAGTCTCAAGCATTGTTTTTGCTGGAAACAACGTACCTTTAAATTATAATATTATTCCTGACACGTTTAATGGCTATGTAATTGATAGTGCAAACCAAAACCAAATCAGCTTCACTCTTTTCGAAAATGAAGATCTACTTTATTATAGTGGTGATGTTTTAAATGTTGTTGATAATCGTTTCTCAATTGACACTACTGGATTTGTTGGCAAACACGATTTTGAAATTACAAATTCTTCAAACGAAGTTTCTAATTACACTTACTATTTCTCAGACGAGAATGGATATGTTGAGGATTACAAACTAGATGAGCTTGGTGATTTGAACGTTAAAGTTTATGTAACAACAATTAAAGGCGTCAAAGTTATTTATACTGATAAGGAAAAAGATTTAATAAAAGACGTTGAAGAAATTATTTCTTCTCTACCAGAAAAAATGCTTATAAACACAAAAGAAATTAAAATGCTTCCTGTTAACCATACTTCTGGTGCAGCTGGCATAACAAAATATGATAAGATTACTTTTTATAATCTTTCAAAATATTCAAAAGCTACTATTAAAAACATTGTTATTCACGAAGTTGCTCACACTTGGGCATATGACTTAATGAGACAAAAAGCTATTGATTATTCTTACACAGATTATAAAGAAGCTGTTAAGACTGATAGAAGATATCCAAGTAACTATGCAAGAAGGAATGTTGAAGCCGGTGATTATAGTGAAGACTTTGCAGAAAGTGTATCTTTCTACTTCATAAATTCAAATTCATTCGCTAAGAAATACTCTTCAAGAGCTAGATACATCGAGAATTTAGTTAATACATATTTAAAAGTTGAAGAACAATAAATAGGGATAAAATCATATGGGTAATTGGTAACAAAAACGTTGCTGATTACCCATATTTGCTATTTTCTCCATTTTATGCTATAATCTGCTAGGTGATTTTTATGACAAGTAAAGTAATTGCAAAAGATAAAGATAAAAATATGTTAAAAAATCAAGAAAAAGTCCATTATAAAACTCTTGATAAAGTTAATAATATAGATGATTTAAAGAAACTAGATAAATCTGAACTACCTAATCTTGCAAGCGATATAAGAGCTTTTCTTATAGAAAATGTTTCAAAAACGGGTGGACACTTAGCTCCTAATTTGGGAGTTGTAGAACTTACAATAGCTCTCCATTACGTTTTTAACTCACCTGCTGACAAGATTATTTTTGACGTTGGGCATCAATGTTATGTACACAAGATTTTGACAGGTAGAAAAAATAAATTTTCTACACTTAGAAAGCTTAATGGTATTAGTGGTTTTCCTAAAACAAGAGAAAGCAAACACGATATATTTAATACAGGTCACAGTAGCACGTCTATCTCCTCTGCACTTGGAATAGCCACAGCAAATAAGCTAAATGGCAAAAATGATTTTGCTATTGCAGTAATCGGAGACGGTGCACTAACTGGAGGACTAGCATTTGAAGGGTTAAACAACGCTAAAATTGATGACACTAATTTAATTGTAATTTTGAATGATAATCAGATGTCAATATCTCCTAGTGTTGGAAATCTTTCAAATTACTTAAATCAAATGCGTTCTAACAGTTTGTATACTAACAGTAAAGCAAAGATCAAGAATATTTTAGAACGTATTCCTCTAATTGGAAACGCAATAATTCATTTAGTTGAAAACTCTAAAAATGCTTTAAGACACGCTTTACTTCCTAACAGTGTTATGTTTGAGCAATTTGGATTTACGTATCTTGGCCCTATTGATGGACACAATTTAAATGATTTAACTAAAATTTTAGAACGTGCAAAAAGTGTTAGAAAGCCTGTTTTGATACATATTGTTACTAAAAAGGGAAAAGGCTATAAACCAGCAGAAGATAGACCAGACGTTTTTCACGGTGTTGGTAAATTTGACGTAGAAAGTGGAAAAATCAACACGTCATCTTCTGTATCATATTCAAAGAGATTTGGAGATGAACTTATTAAAAACGCAAAGTCAAATAATAAAATTGTTGCAATAACAGCAGCAATGCCTAAAAGCACTGGACTTTATGAATTTAGCAAAGAGTTCCCTAATAGATTTTTTGATGTTGGAATAGCCGAAGAACACGCTGTATCTTTTGCATCAGGTCTTGCTTCTCAAGGTTTTATACCATTCTTTGCTGTTTATTCAACATTTCTACAACGCGCTTACGACGAAATCATACACGATATTGCCTTACAAAACGCACACGTTGTTTTAGCAATTGATAGAGCTGGAATTGTCGGTGCTGACGGTGAAACACACCACGGAATATATGATTTATCTTATCTTTCTCATATTCCTAATATGACTATTATGGCACCAAAAGATGGCAATGAACTTGCTAAGATGATGGATTTTGCAATAAATTATAATGGTCCAGTTGCAATAAGATATTCACGAGATGGTTATACTGATTCACTAACTGATGTAGCAGAATGTGAAATAGAACTTGGAAAAGCTGAGATTTTGCATACTGGAAAAGATTTAACAATTGTTGCAATCGGCAAAACTGTTGCAACCGCATTAGAAGTTTCAAAGATTTTAGAAAAGAAGAAAATTTCTGCCGAAGTAATCAATGCACGCTTTTTAAAGCCATTAGATAGTGATACTATTATGAATTCTCTAAGAAAGACAAAAAGAATAATAACTATTGAAGATAATGTAATAACAGGTGGGCTTGCTTCTGCCATTCAAAATCTAATTATTAACGAAAAAGATATTTTGTTTAAAAAGTTTTTCGCATATCCAGACGAGTTTATAAAACACGGTTCGACTTCTGAAATAGAAGATGAATTTGGACTTTCATCTGAAAAAATTGCTAAAAAAATAAAATTTTAATAGTGATAAATATTGTTAAAATAAGTAGTGAAGTACAACAAGTGTGCTCCACTACTTATTTTTCTAGCATTACTTATTTTTATAAAGCACTATAAATTAGTATTTAAAAAAAGAAAAATAATATATAAAAGGTTATTAAATTTATTATTTTTCTATTGTATAAAAAATTAGACTTACCTACATTCTTAACAATTCCTCTATTTCGCTTTTGCTCATATACCCCTCTACCCTTTTCTTTAGTTCTCCGTCTTTATACACTAAAATTACAGGATACAAAAAAATTTTATTTCGCTCTGAAAATTCTTTATCGTTCTTCAATTTAAATCTCATAACTTTTATATCTGTATACTCTTTTTCTATTTCATCAATGTACTTATCAACTGTTTGACAATGATAACAATCTATTATTAGATAGGCTATAAGGGTGGTTTTATCCTTCTTAGGAATTATTTGGTTTAGTTCTGCAATATCTAAAATTTCAATCATCTAATCTCACCACCTATTAAAATTTTCTCTTGTTTTTACTATAAAAAATGCCATAAAGGATGCCGTTTGTCTTTTTAGAAAAAGTATATTTTTCTAAAATATTATTCTTGCATCTCTTTATGACACTCTTTATTTAATAATATGTGTTTAATTTTTTATTGGTGATAATCAAAATAATTTTAATTTTCACATTGTTTAATAAAAATCTATTTTGTAGCATTTTTTGAAATGTTGAGCAGCACTCCACAAGAGCACAGCAATATTATAAGTGCCGTTCCACCGTAACTGAAAAATGGTAGTGGTATTCCTGTTACTGGGAATGTAGCTGAAACTATCGCTATATTAAGTATTGCTTGAACACCAACAAGTGATGTTATTCCAACTGCAAGTAACGTTCCAAACATATCTGGTGCTTTTATCGCTATTGCAATTCCTCTCCATATAAAAACGCCAAATAGCAATACAACAAACATAGCCCCTATGAATCCTAACTCTTCTGCTAATATTGCAAAAATGAAGTCGTTATGTGGCTCTGGAATATACATATATTTTTGTGTACTGTTTCCAAGTCCAACTCCAAATAATCCACCACTTCCTATTGCATAAAGTGATTGTGCTGCTTGCCAGCCTGAGTCTAACAAGTCTTCAAATGGATTGAAAATATACTGCAATCTTTTTACTCTGTACGGTTCTTGTATTACTAGAAATCCAAGTCCAAGAAGTGCAACACCAACACACGATGCTATTTGCCAGCCTTTTAATCCAACTGTTACAACCATTATTCCAGTTATTATACAAGTAATTGCTAATGCACTCATATGTGGTTCTTTATATAAAAGTGCGCATATTACACCAACAAATAGCATAATTTTGAACAGTTTTCGCCAAAACACTTTATCTTGTTTAGTTACAACTGAAAGCTCTGATGCCAAAAATACTATAAGTGCAATTTTCATAAGCTCTGACGGCTGAAATCTAATTCCGATTTTTATCCATCTTGTTGCACCTTTAACAGTTTGCCCTATTCCTGGCACTAAAACCAGCACTAATAAAACTATTGCTACAATTATTGCTATCATCGAGAATTTTTTATATATTCTATAATCTACAAATGAAATAATAATCATTCCTGCAATTCCTATTATCGCATTTATAAGCTGACTTTTAAAATAAAAATAACTGTCTCCCTCATATGTAAGTGCACTTGGGGCACTTGCGCTAAGCACCATTATTACCCCCATTGCAAGTAACACAAATATAGTTACTAATAATCCAATATCCATTTGTTTTTTCTTTTTTCTTTTTGCTAATTCATTATTAACCTTTACAGCGTTTCTCTCCTGCGTAACTATATTATCGCCCCCTTTTATGCCTCATTGAATTTATATTATTGCCAAAGCTAATATTGCAAGCAATAACGTAACAGTCCAAAATGCTGGAACTATTATTGTTTCTTTTATGCCACACAATTCAAAATGATGATGAATTGGTGCCATTTTAAATAATCTCTTTCCACCAGTAACTTTAAAATATACAACTTGTAAAATTACTGAAATCGCTTCAATAACACAAACACCCGCAACCACAATAAGTATAAGTGGCATTTTCAACATAAGTGCTACACTACAAAACGCACCACCTAGTGCAAGTGAACCTGTATCTCCCATAAATACTCGTGCAGGATACATATTGAAAAACAAAAATCCAATTGTAGTACCTGTAACAATTGCAGAAAATGCTGACATATCTTTATTTCCAAATCTCATAGCTGCAACTGTAAAAAACAACATTATTATTGCAGAGACTCCCGAAGCTAAGCCATCTAAGCCATCTGTTAAATTCAAACTATTCGTGCAAGCTAGTATTATAAACACTGCACACGGTATATACAGCCAAACAGGAAGAGTAATATATTCTTTCAATATTGGTATATATGTTTCTGTTCCAAAATCTATATATGTTAAATAGACAACAAAAGCTGTCGCAACAATTATCAGTCCGAGCATCTTTAAACTTGGTTTTAACCCCTTTGGATTTTTCAAAATCAATTTTATAAAATCATCTATAAATCCAATAAGTCCATACCCAAGAGTTACAAGCGCAACTGGCAATACATTTTTATACTTTGAGGCAACTCCAATTGATGTTATCATAATTACTATCAGCATTATAATTCCACCCATTGTTGGAGTTCCACTCTTTCTAAGATGTTCTTTTGGTCCATCATCTCTTACTACCTGCCCAATTTTAAATTTCTTCAAAATTGGAATAACTATAAATCCTAAAATAATTGTTAATATAAAAGATACAACTAACGCATCGGTTTCAACTGATGAATTTTCTATTACTGACTTTATTTTTTCCAACATATTCTCCCCCTACTTTACTTACCAGGCATACAAAGTTTTATCTTTTGGCTCTGGAAGTTTCTTCAAAGCTTCCGCTATCACTTCTCTATCATCAAAGTGATGTTTTTCACCATTTATTTCTTGATATGTTTCATGACCTTTTCCTGCTACTAGAACTAAATCATTTTTTTCTGCTTGCTTTAACGCATATTCAATTGCTTTCTTTCTATCAACTATAACTTTATACTTTCCACTTGTTTTTCTTATTCCAGCTTCAATTTGAGCAATTATATCTTCTGGCTTTTCTGACCTTGGGTTATCAGAAGTTATAACAGTAAGACCAGCAATTTTTCCTGCGATTTCACCCATCATAGGTCTCTTGGCAGTGTCTCTGTCTCCACCACAGCCAAACACACAAATTATCTTTCCTTTTGTGTATACCTTTGAAGCTCTTAATATATTTTCCAAACTATCTGGTGTATGCGCATAATCTACCATAACAGTAAAGTTTCTTGTCGTTGGCACAATTTCAGACCTACCTGGTACCTTTACGTTTTCAAGTCCAGCAAGCACATCTTCAACACCTGCCCCAAGTCTTATTGAAGCACAAATTGCTGCAAGTGCATTATAAACAGTAAATCTACCTGGTATATCAACCTTTATTCTTTGTATAACTCTATTGAAAGGCATCTTAAAGTCTGAATAGCTGTTAGTTATTATTATATCTCTTGCACACACATAAGGATTATTATCTATACCATACGTTGTGATAGGGCAAGTTGCCATTGCCATCAGCTTTTTGGCATACATATCATCAGCATTTACATACCCCTCTTTTGCCATTGTAAACAGCTTTGCCTTTGCTGCTAAATAATTATCAAATGTTTTATGAAAGTCCAAATGATCTTGTGATAAGTTCGTATAAATGGCTATATCAAAAGTATTGCCATATACTCTATCCAAAGCTAATGAGTGTGAAGAAACTTCCATAACAACTACATCAACTTTTTCATCAGCCATTTCTCTAAACATCTTTTGCAAATCTAAACTTTCTGGTGTAGTTCTTTGAGACTCAATAACCCTGTCTCCTAAGTAATTTGCAATAGTTCCAATTAGTCCAACTTTCTTACCTGCTTTTTCTAGTATACTCTTAATCATATATGTTGTTGTTGTTTTTCCTTTTGTACCAGTTACACCAACTAATTTAAACTCTCTCGATGGATGGCCATAATAGTTGCAAGCAGATAGTGCAAGTAATTTTCTTGTATCTTCTGCAATAATCACAGTAACACTAGTAGGAATTTTACTTACATCAAATTCGCCATCTTGAACTGCAATTACACTTGCACCTTTTTGCAAAGCCATCTCAACATATTCATGACCATTCGTTTTAAATCCAACAATTGCCACAAACATATCACCAGGCTCAACAAGCCTTGAATCACACCTAATTTCCTTTACTTCCTCTTCAATGTTTCCTTGAAGTTTGAATCCATCGATTCTGTCTAAAATTTTTGATAATTTCATAATTATCCGCCTTTCTTTTGATAGTGTTATTTTCTATCAACTTAATCAAAATTTTTGCGAGTGCTGTAATTACAACTTCTCATCTTTATTATTCAACGTCAATGCCAACTGCTCTGAATTCAACTCTTACTAAGCTGCCTTGCTCCACACTTGTTCCAGCTGGTGGATCTTGAAGCACAGACATTCCACTTCCAGAAATCTTTATGTTTAAGTTTGCATCAGATAACTTCTTTGTTGCAGAAACTATGTCTAAGTTTTTAACATCTGGCACAATCGTATTGAATCTTGTATCATTTCCCTCAACGTATAATTTTACTAATGACTTTTCAACTAATTTTTCGCCTGACACTGGCATTTGTGCTGTTACAATCTTATTCATATCAGATTCATCAACACTATATTTAAGTCCTGCATTGTTTAACATCCTTATTGCCTCGCCGACAGTTCTATTTGTCACATCAGGAACTTCAACTTTCTTAGTTTTATCTTCTGTTGTATAATCTTTCTTAACTTCAAGATATTCTAGAACCTCAGATAAAATATTTGAAACAACCGGTGCACATATTGCGCCACCTTGGTGTCCAAGTTTGCTCTTTGGATTAGCAATGGTCAACATTATTGCAACTTGTGGATCAGTCGCCGGAGCCAAGGCAACGAACGAAGCTGTGTAAGTTTTATTCGCTCCTCTCCCTTGCTCAGCAGTACTTGTTTTTCCTGCAACGTAGTAACCTTTTACTTGACCATTTCTACCAGTACCATTAGAAACAACGCTTGTCATCATATCCAAAACTGCATTTGCAGTTTCTTTTGAAAATACTTGTTTCTCTGCCACTGGCTCATTTTCTTGAACAACATTTCCATTTCTATCTAAAATTTTAGAAACAATTCTAGGTTTCATAAGTATTCCATCATTTCCAAATACAGAAATTACATTAAGCATATTAAGCTGTGTCAAAGTAAAGCCTTGACCAAATGCAGCAGAAGCAATAGTTGAATCAGTTACATTCGCGATTTGGTGAATAATTCCGTTTACTTCACCAGGTAAATCTATGCCCGTCTTTTTAGAAACGCCCAAAGCTGATAAATAGTCATAATATTTAACCTTTCCAATTGTAAGTGCAATGCTCATAAAAACAGGGTTACAAGAGTTCATAAGACCTTGCCTCAAACTCTGCTTTCCGTGTGGATTATAATATCTCCAACACTTCATATCCCAACCTTCAATTTTTAAATAACCATTACACAAAAACTTAACTGTATCAACATCTTTAACTAAACCTTCTTCAAGAGCAACAGCCGCTGTAACAGTTTTAAAAACAGAACCAGGTTCAAAAGTATCTGTTATAACTCTATTTCTCCATAAATTCTGTAATTCCTTTGTTTTTTCAGCGGATGATAAAGTGTCCCACTTACTCTTTAAAGCATCTGTCGTTGGTGTGAAAGGACTATTCGGATCATAAGTTGGTGCAGTTGCCATCGCAAGTATATCACCCGTCTTAGGGTTCATTATCGTGCAAGCTGCATAATCTGGATTATTGTCGCTAACAGCTTGATCCAAATATTTTTCAGTTATATACTGTATCATTTCATCAACTGTAAGAACTAAGTTCAAACCATCTTCTGGTGGAATATACTTTTCATCATTTAAAGGAAGTTCATTTCCTATGGCATCAGTGCCAACAATTAGTTGCCCTTGAACGCCTTTAAGCACACTTTCGTACTGAGTTTCAATTCCTTCAAGACCTTGATTATCCGTTCCACAAAATCCTAACACATTCGCTAACAATTTACCATTAGGATAATACCTTTTAGTATCTTCATATATATTTACACCTGTTATTTTTTCTTCTTTAATCCAAGCTCTCACTTGGTCTGTAACAGATTTATCTAACTTTTTAGCAATAGTTTCATCTGCTGTATTCTTCTTAGTTTTAGCTAAAACAGTTTCATAGTCTAAATTCAAAATTTCAGATAAACCCTTTGCAGTTTTTTCTTTATTCTCTGCCTTAATATTCTTAGGCGTTATACTTATCGATTCAACGGTTATACTCTCCGCCAAGACCTCACCATTTCTATCATAAATAATTCCCCTCTTAGGGCTAATCTTTCTATTCTTAGTTTGTTGTGCGTATGCCTCTTCTCTCATATCACTGCCTCTAACAACTTGCCAATAAAAAAGTCTACCTATAAGCACAAGAATCAATGAAAAATATATAATCATTATAATCTTAATTCTACGTTTTGTCTTTATTTTAGCCTTTGCCACATACTCACCTCCAAAACATTCCGATACATATATATTACAATATATAATTTAATATTACAACCACTGCAATCATTCTTATGAGTTAAAAACTAAAATTATAATATCTCCAACAAGCTAGCTCATAAATTTGTTATAGATATATAAAAAGCACACAAGAAATTAAGACAACCTAATATTCCAGTGTGCATCTAGTCTAATATATTTCTTATGTCGTTAATAAGCTTTTCCAAAAATGTTTTTTCTTCCTTTTCAATAACGACAGGAGTTGAAATCTTATCTTCTTTTCCCACAACAACTTTTTGTATTTGAGAATCCTTAGGTTTTTGCATACCCAACTGATACTTTGCATAAGATTCAATATTCGATAAATCTGTTTGCGTTTGTATTTCAGATTCTATTTGTGCATTTGTTGTATTTATATTGTCTAATTTGCTTTTCATTCCATTAACCTTAGAAAATGACTCATTTATAAGTGATGACCTATAACATATCAAAAACAAAATTGAAAATGCAAAAAAGGCAATTGCCACATTTTTAAGTGGTGCTGATTTTTCTTTCGTTGCAACTTTCTTCTTTGGACTTGCAATAACCTCAGCGTGTTTCAATGACATTTCCTTTGGTTTCTGAATCTGTCTTTTAGAAACCATCGTTGGTATTTCTAAATTCTTTGATGCAGTCCTCTTTCTAGTAGTAGAAGTGGTATCTCTCGTAACCGCTCTTGTAGAAGTTCTAGTTACGTTCCTAGTGGTAGCAGTCTTAACCTCAACCCTTTGAGAAGCTTTATTTCCTCTAACAGGCACATTTCTCGTTAATTGGCTTTGAGTGCTTTTTCTACTTGGCTGAGCTTGAACACTTCCTTTACTTGTTTGAGGCTGAGCAGTTCTTCTAACCGCTTGACTAGATGTTTTTGGTCTACCATTAGAAGTTCCAGCTTTTGCTGAACTTCTACGTCTATTGCCATATTCATAATAATCATAGTCATATTGAACTGCTGGCATTAACTACAAACCTCCTTAAAAATTTTCTTACATCTATTTTATAATTCTTTCAAAAACTCTTAATTTTGCACTCTTAGAGCGAGGATTTTCTTCCATCTCTTGTTCTGTTGGTACAATTGGTTTTCTTGTTATAACCTTTCCATAAGACTTAAAACCACATACACACTTTGGAAAATCTTTTGGGCAAGTACATTTACCTTGTAATTCCAAAAAAGTCTCTTTAACAATCCTATCTTCCAAAGAATGAAAAGTTATAATGCAAATTCTTCCACCATCATTTAATACGCTTGCTATATCTAATATTGCCTTCTTTAATTCTTTTAATTCTCCATTTACTTCAATTCTCAATGCCTGAAAAATCCTTTTAAAAGAATTTACTGCATCTTTTGGAACTGCACTTCTAACAATATCCGCTAATTCGTAAGTTGTTTCGATTGTTTTTATCTTTCTTGCTTGTGCAATTCTCTCAGCAATTCTTTTTGAAAACTTTTCCTCACCATATTCAAAAAATATTTTTTCTAGTTCTTCGATACTGTAATCATTTACAATATCCTTTGCAGATAACTCTTGAGTCTGATCCATTCTCATATCAAGTTCTGCATCTTTGGTGTAACTAAAACCTCTAGCACCTTCATCAATTTGATAAGAAGAGATACCTAAATCTAATAGCACACCATCAATTCTATCTATTCCAAGTGCAGACAGATGCTCTAATATATCCTCGTGTCTACCGTGCACATATTTTACATTATCATAATCTTTTAATCTTTTTTTGCTCGCTTCTAAAGCTTCTAAATCTCTATCAATCCCAATAAGTAAGCCGCTTTCAAGCTTTTCAGCAATTTTAGACGAATGTCCTGCACCACCCATAGTGCCATCCACATAAATACCGTCTTTCTTAATATTCAAATTTTCAATACATTCATTAAGCATTATAGGTTGATGCTTAAACTCCATAACAATTCTCCTCTATGAAGATATATAGCGGCCATTAAGACCGCTATATCCTTGTATTTCTTTTTGTGACAACCTCGTCTTTTCTCTTTTGTTACCATTATTTTTCTCTTTTGTAAAACGTAAAAACAAAACAAATAAAATAAGATATTTTTTTACGACTAAAAACCAAAATATTAAAAATTTACGAATAGTGTCGCATACACCTACATTCATAACTACCAATAATACTGTTCCTGATCTTAGTCCTAATCTTTTGTTTTTTGTAGCACCCCTTATGTACTATTTTTTCATTTGTAAATAAAGTCCCCTTAAAACTTTCATCATTTGTAAATTAAAATTTATCTTCTGTACTTCTAGCAACGTTAACATTGCTACCACACTTTAAAATGTGCTTTTTCTGATGTTATATTTAAATTAGCTCTTTTGGAACTAAATTAAATGCCTAATAAGGTCATTTTCTCAGCAATATCATCTGAATCTTGCAAAGCATTATATTCTTCCCATTTAGCTTTACTCCAAATTTCAATTCTAGACGAAACACCAATAATTACTAAATCTTTTTCCAAAGATGCAAACGTTCTCAAGCTCTGAGAAATCAAAATTCTTCCCTGAGTATCAAACTCACACTCAATAGCAGAAGAAAAGAAAAATCTTGTAAAATTTCTCGCATCTTTTCCAGTTATCAAAGGCAATGTTTTGATCTTCTCCTCAATATTCTTCCATTCCTCCAAAGAATAACCATAAAGGCAACCATCAAAACCTTTAGTTAGGATAAATCTTTCGCCAAGCTCCGTCCTAAATTTCACCGGGATAATCACTCTGCCTTTTGCATCAATGGTATGACTATACTCACCAATTAGCATACTGATTCCTCCCTTCTAATTAACTTATTCACCACTTAGCTCCACTTTTCCCCACCTTTGATTCAATTTTAATATATAATCTTATGAAGTGCAAGTGTTTTCGCAATTTTTTCCAAAAAAAATTCGACAAAATTTCTTATTTTTCGCCTTGTTCAAAAATTTACATCTCAAATTTTCTTAATATAACAGAAAGTATAAAAAAATTATCCGAATTTTTGCTTATATTTCAATAAAAAACGCCACCTTATAAACTGAAACTAAAAATGTTATTTTTTAATTTCAGAAATAAAGTGACGTTTAAAATAACCAAAAAAAGACTGCACTCATTTCGAAAATAAATTCACTAATGAGTACAGCCTTCTATTTTTATATTAACTTTTAATTCAAGTTCATTACTTTATTTGATTATCACACTAAGTTACACTAATAATACTATTTAGACTTTCTGAATATTAAAAACACACATTGTCCGCTTATCTTTCATCTTTGTCGTTGTCTTGTTTATGTGCCTTCTCGTAAATATCTTTATATTGCTGTCTTACATACTTTCTTCCATCTTTGATTTCGTGTCCGTCTTTTTTTACATCAAACGTGCTATCTTTTATTCTTCTTGTTGGCTTAGGTTGCTCTGGTCTTACATATGAACGAGTCTTTTTTGGTGAATCTATCACTAATTTTTCTTGATTTTGAGAGTTTTCAATTGTTCTTGGCTTAAAGTTTACACTAAATTTGCCATTTTCATCAAAAACACATTCAAAAGTTGGTATGTATGGTTTTTTATTCATCTTTTCCAATTCTGTCTCCTCGTACTTCTGCAACTTAGCATATCCAAATGTTGTTTTTCCTGTTGTTACTAATCTCGCATCACAACTATGTTTGTATGGACCATATGGAGATTTTAATGCGTTGCATACATCTTGTGCTGTTAATGCTGAATCTAATGCAATTGCCATTTTAAATTGATTTTCTGGTATTGTTGGATCATCCCAAGTTCTTATTGCATCACTGCTTAAATCTAATTTTCCATCTAGTTCATCTCTAGTTTTAGTTTTAAATCTTCCCCAAACTCTCTTTGCTGGATTTGATGACATCATTCTTGTAAAGTCTGTATCTTTTCCGCCATTTTCTTTTTTCATTTCTTTGCATAGTTTCTTTAATCCATCTTCGCCATACATCTCTAGCATTTTTCCTCTTAAATTCCCAATAGCTTTGTCTAATGCTTTTGATGGATTTTTAATGTATGAATCAATATCTTTTTCTTTACGAATTAGCTTATCGCCTCTCTTCTCAAAGAAACTTAATTTTCCATCTTTCACATACATTTTATTTTCATTTTCAAGTAAAAACATATCTATGTCTTTTGGCATTGAAATACTTTCGCAATCCAATTCAGTAGATTTACTTTTCTCTTCTTTTTGACCAAATAATCTTTCAAAGAAACTAGGTTTCTCTTTAGCTGGTAATTTTGTTTCTTCCTTTTTCTGCTGTGTTGAAGTTTCAGGTGTTTTGTTACTATTATCCTGAGTTAAAACTGACTTAGCATCACTTAGCTTACTTGGTTGTCCCTTACCATCATTCTTTGGCAAATCTGATGGCTTAGTTTTGTTATTACTTGCTGGCTGATCATTTTTACTTTTATCTTTATCATTTGCAGACTGGTTCTTTCCATCTTTATCTTTCCTTGCCTCTGTCTGATTCTTTTGATCTTTATTAGTGTTCATTGTTTGATTAGTCGCTTTATCACTATTTTTATCTTGATTTGCGTCTTTTACCGTCTTTTCTGCATTTTGCCAAGAAGCCTCATTTTTACGATATTTTAGATGTTTTTCTTTTTCTCTTTCAACAGCTTTTCTTACGTCTGTCTCTCTCTTTTCCATTTTGTATTTTGAATGTATTCCATCTCTTTCTGCTTCAAACACACTTTTTCTACGTTCTATATCCTCTTGCTTTCTCTGAAGTGTTGATCTATAATTCTTTAAATTTTGTAAGTTACCATTTAATGTATCAACGTCTATTTTTATTGCATTAGGGACATCTTTATTGAAATTTTCTCCAATTTCAAAAGCCGACTTACTCAAAGAAAATTTCTGTTCTATATCTTTATTATTTTCTAATAAATCCAATAATTCAGAAGTTAGTCTATCAAATTCATCAGGATCGTACCCAGGTTCATAAACTCTTGTTCCGTCAGCTGCTATATGAAAATGGTTACTAAATTCTTGATATCTAGCATACTTTTCGTTAATCTGTCTTACTAATTCTTCGGCTCTATCTATGTCATCTATATCTTCCTTATTTTCTTTATATTCATCATCAAATTGCTTTATGTATTCTTCCAACTCATTTAATCTATTTTGGTCAAAGTTCAAAGTTTCTTCGGACACAATTCCCCTTGCTCTATTTAATTTTTCACCAGCTAATTTCAATGCCTTTGCAACATCTTCGTATTTATCTCCTGTCTTATATCTATCTTCTAAGGTTACTTCAATATTATCTAATCTACGCACTAACATTCTTCTTTTATCTTCTGATAAATTGGGTTGAGATAGCTCTTGCATAATTTCGTCTATCTCTCTTAGCTTTTGCGTAAGCTCTAATATTTCCTGAGATGCTTCGCTTATTTCTTTTCTATATTGTTTTTCACTTTCCAAAATAGCCCTAGCATCCTCTAATCTATTAAACGCCTCTCCTGCTTTAATTTGTTCTTGTCTAAGTGTATCCTCATTTTTCAATATTTCTGCATCAAGTTCTGATATTGCAGCATTATCCCCTTTTCCTATAGCATCTACCTTCTTATTCTTTAATCTTCTAGTCATTATTGCCCTGTTTACAACAGCTTCAAACTGCATATTATAATTTTTTTCTAGTCTTTCAATATTTTGTTCTAACTCGTTGATTAACTTACTTAATTCATCCATATTTTATCCCCCTTAAACAAAACTACATATATATTATATCACATGTTTACATAATTATCTAGCTTTGCTTACAATTTCTTTTGTTTTTTAATAGCTTTTATGGCTAATTTATATAATTTTCATATTAAATAACAAGAATAACCCTTGAAAATCTCACAAAGTATTTAAGATTTTCAAAGGTTACTTGCTCTATCCTTCTACTATTTCATCTATTTTATCTAATAAATTTCCCAACTTTTCCAAATCTTCATCAGATAAACTAGCTAAATTTTCTGGTGTCATTAACTCTACCAAATTGTCTAGTTTATCTACAACCTCATCTTCGTTCATCGTTAGTTCCTCCCTTTTTTCTTTCGTTTGCAAAGGTTTATCTCACAGCTTCTTTCTCGTAATATTGTACAATATATTTGTCTAGTTCGATGCTTACTTTGTATATTTCTTCGTATGGGGCATTGTTTTTTACTAATCTGTTAAGTTTTTTTCTTAATAACTCTATTTTTTCATTTAGCATAAAAATTCCTCCTCATCTTTTTCCTTAAATCCACTTTACAGTAAAAAAACACAAATGTCAACTACCTATTTCATTATTTCGTCGACCTTTTCTTTTGATATAATATATAATTCCAAAAAATATGACAAATATCAAGCTTAAAAGCTGAGATATTCTAAAATTTGCAAACATCAATGAATCTGTTCTTAGTCCCTCAACGCAAAACCTTATCGTTCCATAGATTATCATATAAAGATAAAAAATTTGTCCGTCGAACTTTTTATTTTTTGACAAATTCACTAAAAATATAAAGCCTAAAAATGTCAAAATTGATTCGTATAAAAATGTCGGATGCACGTAAATGTAGTCATTTAACTGCGAATTATAAACTCCCATTTTCCACGGTAAATTTGTTTCATATCCGTAGGCTTCCCTATTTACAAAATTTCCCCATCTTCCGATAGATTGCACCAATAAAAGATATGGAACGAGTAAATCTGCTAATTTTAAAAATTTAATATTTCTTTTTTTACAAAAATACAAAGCGTATAGTATTGCTCCTATTATTCCGCCATATATAGCAATTCCGCCATTCCATATCATAAATATTTCCGCAGGATTTTTTATATAATAATCTAGTCTAAATAGTACATAATACATCCTAGCACATATGAAGCCAATTATTATAGCACAAACCAGATAGTCAATTACGGTATCAAAAGTTATTCCGCTTTCTTTTGGTAATCTAGAACTGCTCCCTATTTTCCCTTTGTTTGGCTTGTCTTTAAGGCTTTGAACATTAAATTTTACAAACTTAATTCCGTTAAGTTTTTTATACAACAAAGCCAAGGCTAAACATATTCCTGCCACTATTATTATTCCATACCAATAGACATTTATCTTTCCAATCGAAAAAGCAATTGGATTTATAAATATTTCTCTTCCCCAAAATATTATTGGCTTCATCATCTAGTGCTCCTCTTTTTTATTATAATTAAGTTGTCATTTTATTTTAGTAACAAGTAATCTAAAATTGTATTTGCACAATTTTACTTAGTTTAAAATTACATATCTATAATTTTTAATCACAATTACTCTTTTATAAGTTTAGCCATTGCATAGCTTTAATTTCTTATTGTAAAGGGTTTATTATTGATACAGCCTCTTTTTCAAAATCAAAATGATTTTTTAAAACTTCTTCTGCATATTCCTTTGAAATTTCTTTATACGCTCTAGCATACATTGCAGAATTAACGCCTCTAAAGAAATCTGATATAAACATATTAGCAATTGTGCTAACATCTTCAAAACTTCTTACAAAGCTTCCGTATAAAGATTTTTTGGTTCTTTCAAACTCTTCTTCATCAATACCATTTTTCTTTAATTCTTCTATTTTTTCGTTAATTCTTGAAATAACCGCATCTGCATCTTTTGATTCACCCGAAATTGCACTATATGCATAATCTTCTTCCATTGAAAAATCGTAAGATAACTCTTTTGTTAATAAAGACTCATTATATAACTTTTCATATAACTCAGTGCTGTTTCCAGCAATAAGTTCAAGTAATATTTGAATTGTAACATTATATTTTATTGCATCATTTATGTCAGTTGGAAGCCCTGCTTTAAACTTATCTCCGTTAGCATACTCTTTTATTGCGTAGTTATCTTTAAAGCCAAACATAAACATTGGAACACTTATATCCATTTTTTTCTCAGCATTCTTCTTATTTAAAGTTTCTTTTTCATCTCCATAAAATCTATCTATTTCAGAAAATACTTTTTGCTCCTTTGTATCGTTTCTAATTATATCCATAACTTCGGCTACATCAACATCGCCTGCCACACAAAGTATCATATTAGATGGATCATAAAAGGTATTGTAACATCTATACAAAGTTTCAGGTGTTATTTCAGCAATACTCTCAATTGTTCCAGCAATATCTTTTGTTATTGCGTGTTTTCCATATAAACAGTTTAAAAAGCCAAAGAATAATTGCCAACTTGGATCATCATCATACATTTGAATTTCTTGACCTATTATTCCTTTTTCTTTCTCAACATTCTCATCTGTTAAATAAGGATTTTGCACAAATTGTATAAGTGCCTTTAAAACTTCTTCAAAATTATTTGTACATTCAAACAAATAAGATGTGTGATTGAAACTAGTGTAAGCATTAGGATTTGCTCCCATCTTAGTAAGCCTATCTAGTGCGTTAACACCATCTTCTTGCTCAAATAATTTGTGTTCCAAGAAATGAGCAACACCATCAGGAACAATCACTGCCTTTGTTTCATTTGCTGTTTTAAATTCGTAATTTATTGAACCAAAATGAGTTGCATATGCAGCATATTTTTTAGTTCCACCTTTTTTAGGAATAATAATAACTTGCAAGCCATTAGGCAATTTCTCTGTATATATTTTTTCATTCAAACATTCGTAAATCATCTTTTCACCTCACATTATTTCGTTAAATAGTAGTTAACAACAGGACGAAGTTTATTTGCAACTTCAACGATATCCTTTTTGGTAACTTTTTTAATATTTTCTATCATCTCTTCTATTGTATCATTTATTCCAAGCACAAATTGACTTATACTAAGTTCAATCATTGTCATCTCATCATCTAAACAAGAAGTAAAAATATTTTCTAAGAACACTTTTGCATCTCTAACATCCTCATCTGTAAAGTTTCCTTTTTTCATATCTTCTACTTGAATTTTTATAAGTTCCAAAGCTTTGTCATATTTATCTAACTCTATTCCAGCAGTAACCAAAAGCACGCCTTTATGTTTTAAATACGTTGACCTAGTAGTGTAGGCTAAGCTTGCCTTTTCTCTTACATTTTGGAATAGTTTTGAATTTGAAGAGCCACCTAATATAGCATTATACATAGTCATTTTATAGAAATTTTCAGGTGTCAATTCAATATCTACATCATAGCCAAGAACTAACTTACCTTGTGTAACTTCCATATTATCAACAACTTTAACTTCTTCATCACTAAGCTTGCTCTTTTTAGTTCTAATAATTTTCTTTTCTGTAAAATCAGACTTTCCAAATTTGCCATAGAAAAATCCTTTTATCTTTTCTATGTTAACATCTCCAGCTATATAAAAATGCTTTTCACTTTCAGACAATACTTTTATATATTGCTCATAAAGATTTTCAGCATCAATCCCATCTAAATCTTCTTCTCTACCATATTTAAAAATTCCATATGCATCATCTTTAAACATAGTTTCTAAGGCCCTAAAATTAGCGTATGCAGCCTTATTATTTATCTTACTTTTTATAAGCTCACGTAAAGTCTCTTTTTCTTGTGCAACATATTCTTCATCAAAAATACCATCAACTGTTTTAGGCGAATATATAACATCATATAAGAAATTCAAGCTTTCTAAGAACAATTCTTCATTCTCCAAAGCATATTTATTATCTATGCAAGAAATATAAAATTGCATTGCCTGCTTATCTCCTATTTTATCAGTGCTTGCGTCAAATAAAGCACCATACATATCATTCATTTTCATAGCAATGTCTTTCATTGTTTGAAGTTTCGAAGTACCTCTTCTTAAAACTGCTGGAATTAAAGCATTTTTTGTTATTTCATCTTTTTCTAAATCTGTAAGTAAAAATGCTGCTATTATATTTGATTTGAATTTATCTGTTTTCAATATGTGTATAAAAACCTTTTCGCTTATTCTAATAATTTCTTCTTTCATATTTTGCCTCCTTTTTCTCTCAATTAGTATATCGCAAGTGAAGTGTTTTATGCAATGAAAAATTATGGTTTTAAGGGCAAAAAAATAGCTACCCAAAAGGGTAGCTTGTATTTTTTAGATTAGTATGTTAATCCAGCATTTGTTGCAGAATTGTCAAGAGGTCCATTTACTGAACTTACAAGAACTACAGGAGTTGTAATATTTGGGAAAGTAATACTTGATGTATCTCCTGTCAAAGCTGCATAAGTAGTTTTATCTATAGCTAATGTATCATTTAGATAATACTTATCTTCATATTTGTATGGAGGCCATACGAATACTTGACCATCATAAGTTACAGCATACTTAACTTCATAATTTGAAGCTGCTGGTGTATTAACTTTGATTGTTGGTAATTTAATACCAATTGATTTTTCTGCTTTTGCTCCATCAATTATTGTGTATTGTGTTAATTGAGCTATTGGTGTAATGTCTCCACTTTGAGTTCCATCTTTACCTTCAGCTATTGTCTTGTAAGATTGTGCATCTGTAATTTCATTACCAATTGCTGCTTGATCACCTTTGAATTCTGTTGCAGATTTTTTGAAAGCATCTCTAACTTCACCAATGTTTGATACAAACTTAGAATAGTTTGCCTTTTCAATTGTTGATGTTGAAGAGTTGAATGCGATTGCTGCTAAGATAATTACAACGATAATTGTAATTACAAGTGCTATTAAAGAAACACCTTTTTGATTTTTCATAATAAATTTCCTCCTTTTATTTTTGCTTTTCTAGAGTATGCTTAAAATTACTCTAGACTTCTTTGTTAGTCTTAAAAGCTCTTACTACTCTAGACTAGCAAAATAATGATTTACGTTTTTTGTCAATACTCGCACAATATCGACTAAAAAACTTATTAAATCCTTTTACAACTTTGATTATAACCAATCGGTTTTAATATTGCAATAGTTATGTTCATTAAATTATTGTTACAAACTTGTTACAGTTTTGTAACATATTATAGGTATGCATCGAACAAGAATGAACCCATGTATACTTCCATAATTGGTTTTAATACTAATATTACGAATGCTATCATAACTATACCCATGATAGACATACTTATTTGTGGTAATATCTTTATTGTTCTTTCTATTGTTATGTTTATTTCATCTTCCATGTACTCAACAATTTTGTTTATCATATCGGTTATATCTGTTTCCATACCTATTCTAAGCATCTCTAATGCCATTCTTGGCATATTAGGCAAAGTTTCAAATGGTTCAACCCATGAATCACCTTGCTGTAAATTATCTGTCGCTGATTCAATAACAGATAAAACCACGTAGTTACTTACTGTTCCTTTACTTACTTCAAGAGCGTCTTGCAATTTAGCATTGTTAGCTAAGTTTAATTGCATAGCTTCAAAAAACTTCTGTAATTGAAGTCTTAATATAAGTCCTCCAAATACAGGCAATTTTAATTTAAACATATCCCATTGATACTTTCCATGAATAGTAGACTTCCAAAGAATAAATGCTGTTACCAAGCCCGCTACCACTGCAACACCAATATACCAATATTTTATTACAAGCTTTATAAAATTTGACGCAGCCATAGTTGCTGCTGGAATTTGGTTTGTTAATCCCATGCTAGCATATAGGTCTTCCAATATTGGCACACCAACCATAATACCTACAACTGTTCCAACTAGCATAAGCACTGCTTGTAGTAAAGGTCCAACTAAAGCTTTTTTCAATGCTTTTGTTCTTTTTGTACTTGTTTCTAAGTAATTCATTGCTTGAAACAACGCATTTGTAAGTGAACCTGAAAGTTCACCAACCTTGATTGTCTCAATATAAATATCTGGGAATATTTTATTGTAATATTCTAGTGTAGAATATATATATTCACCAGCTTCAACACCGTTTAGAATATCTTCAATAACACTTCTCATAGCTGGGTTATCTGTATTTTCTAATAATGTTGCCAATGCTCTTATGTTAGTAAAATTTGCCCTTTTTAACAAGTATAAACTCTGTGTAAATGAAAAAACATCCTTTTTAGTTACTCTATATAAAAATGATAAATCGAGTTCAAATGGAAGTTCTATTTCCATCTGCAAACCAGTTTTCTCTTTCTTTTTCTGATTTTCTATCATTTTTTGCTTTGCATATTTACTAACGGATGCACTTGAAGAGGTTATCGCATTCCTTTTTGCTTTCTTGTTGCTAAGTCCACCTAGTGCTTTACTTTGTTGAACTGATACAGGTTGTAGTCCATTATTTTTTAGTCTTTCCAAAACACTTTCACGTGATTCATCATCTATGGTGCCATTAACAACTTTACCATTTGACAGAACTGCTCTATATCTGAATTTAGCCATTGTTTTCTTCCTTTCTTATAAGTAATCTCAGCATAATTTTAATATGCTAATTTCTTCTTTACCTCACTTATTACTGTACGTCCATCTAGTACTTTATTAAAAGCATCTACAACAAGAGGTCTATATCCAGTTTCATAGGCTTTCTTTCTTATGTCGGTTATTGTGCCATCTGATATTATCAAATTTTTTATTTCTTCATCTACAATTAACATTTCATTTGCAGCAATTCTTCCATAAAAGCCAGTGTAGTTGCATTTCTCGCATCCTACTGGTTCATATGTATGTTTACCTGTTAGGTCAAATTCATAATTATATCTTGTACCTATCTTTTTAAATTCATTTACTTCATCTTCTGTGAACTCTCTTTCTCTGCAACAATCTTTACATATTCTTCTTACAAGTCTTTGTGCTATTGATGTTGCTAAAACGCTTCCTATATCGTAACTTGATATTCCAAGTTTTCTAAGTCTTGTGATAACCTCTATACTATCAACTGTGTGAATTGTTGACAACACAAAGTGACCTGTTTGACCTGCCTGTATTGCAATCTCAGCTGTTTCTTTATCTCTTATTTCTCCAAGTAGTATGATGTCTGGGTCTTGTCTTAAAATTGTTCTTAGTGAGTCAGCAAATGTAACCCTCTTATTTACTTCAACTTGATTTATTCCTGGGATTCTTATTTCAACTGGGTCTTCAACTGTTGTTATATTTATTTCGGGTCTATTCAACAAAGACAATGCACTATACAAAGTTGTTGTTTTACCTTCACCAGTTGGGGCCGCAATAACTGCAATACAGTTTCTCTTATTAAAGCATTTATTCATAATTGTTTCTTGATCTGGATATCCCAACTCTTCCAAACCAGAAATTGTTGACTCTTTCTTCATAAGTCTTAATACAAACTTTTCACCGTATATATTCATCTGTGAAGATACACGAATATTGTAGTCTGGATATGCTGTTATTCTACCATCTTGTGAAAGCTGTATTTCTTGGTGCATATTTGATATTGATTTTAATCTACCAATAACCTGCGCTTGCTTAGATTTTTCTATCGTAGCAATTATAAGTAACTCACCATCAATTCTGAACCTAACTCTTACTTTGTCATCCATTGGTTCGAAGTGAATATCACTCGCTCTTTTTACCATTGCAGATCTAATTATATTATCTATTAGCTGTGCTACGTCTTTTCCATAGGAATCAAAATTTTTCTCTTCTTCTGATTTCTTTTCTATGTCTCTAACTATATCATCTATGTATGATTCAAAAGTAACATAAACTTCCATTGAAAGACCTTTACTAAGCAATATTAAACGTATCATCTTCTGTAAATCCTTATCTGATGGATCAGCAAAAGCAACTTTTATTCTATTCTCATTTAATTCAAAAGGTAATACCTTATGCTGTTTTACTATATCCATTGACAAATACTTAGAAAAGTCAAAATTAAACATACCAGGCTCAAGTTTTATCCCCTTTACTCCAATACCTTCTGCAATTGTATTTAATAGCTCTTGTTCATCACATACTCCAAGTTTATGAAAAGCTTCTCCTAATTTCGTTCCTTTGTGTTCTCTTTGATATACAATTGCTTTATCTATATCAGACTCATTTATCAAGCCTTTTCTTATAAGCATAACACCTAATGGTGCTTTTTTCATTGTATTATTATCGAAGATTGCCATTATAAATCCTCCTCTTTTGTATCAATTATAAACCCTAATATTATTTTATAATATTTAAAATATAAGTCAATATAAAATGCTTAGTTTCAAACATTTACCAGCGCTACATCCTATCAGCTATATCATATGCATTTTCTATATCAGAAGAGTATGTTTTTTGTAACTGTTCTATTTGAGACTCCTGCAAAACATAAGCACTAACACTTCTTCCATACAAAGCTATACCATATAAAGCAAGTACAAGCATTGACATTAACGCCGCCATTGTTATTGAACCTCTTTTTTTCCACATATTCTTCGCCCCTTTAATAACCTTTTCCAACTTTGATATTATAGTCGGAAGTATAAACATTATCATCTTTTGTATAACTTAATTTTATTTTAATAATCTCTTGATTTTCTGCATTATCAAAACCAAATCCTACATTTGAAAGCTTGTCTGTTATTAAAACATTGTTTCTATATAGCTCATAAATATTAAACGTTTGATTTTCTTCATTTCTGTTATCAGAACTAAATTTAACAGTATATTCTGTGCCATTGCTAAGTCTTAAATGTCTATCTGAAAATTCTAGCACTCTTTCAGAAGCTTTTATGTCATCTATTAAAAAAGCTTGCGCCTTTAACACTTCGCTACTTTTGGTGCTCTTCACTGTTAAATCAGCTATCTGTGACATAAAATTAATATTCAAAAATGCAAGCGTGCCCAAAACAACAACCGACACAATTATATAAACAGTAAGCGAAAGCATCGTTACACCTTTTTGATCATTCATTTACATTTCCTCCTCAACTTTCAAAGTTTTTAGCTCTATTGTTCTTTTGCTCGAAGGGTCATTTTTCTTTGTGTAAAATTGTACTTCCGCATTTAATAATTTCACCTTTGAATCATCATAACTTACCCCATTTTTAGGTGGAAGATTTTCTATCGTAGTTGTAACTGTTAAATTATATTTTTTTACTTCTGTTAACGTAGTTCTTTTTCCATTTTCATCTTCAATTACACGTGTGTCTGCTGGGTCATCTGTAATTGAATAATCCTCAATTCCAATAAGTTCACTCTCAACAGCCTTAATTAGATAAGACATAGCTATATTTTTTTGCTCTACAAGCCTATAATTTGCGCAAGTACCACTAAGCATTGATATAGCACAAGATAAAAATATTGAAATAAGCACTAATCCAACTCCAACTTCAACAAGAGAATAACCTTTTTGAGATTTAAATTTCATATTAAAACTCCTTCATACTTTAATTAAAATTAAGCTATATTATTATTTATAAGAGTAGCAATTGGCATAAGATAATTAGTAAATATTATTGCAATTACACTACCTATACTTAAAAAATATCCAAATGGTATTTCTTTATATTTTTTTATAACCGTTATTAGACTTCCAACAATAACAGCCAGCACAATTGAAATAACTTGCATTCCAAAGCCAAGGAACAATCCTATCATCGCTATATATTTAATATCTCCAAAGCCGAATGGAAGTTTTTCATTTTTTAGCATCTTTTTAATAATCACATCTATTAATATCAAAATCAATGGTATAACTAAAAATCCTAATAAATTATATAGCATACTTTCACTTAAAAATATTGCTTTATATAGTCCATTTGCCAAACCTATGAATATTCCATATAGCAACGCACCATCATGTATTTCAAGCTTTTCTTTATCAATTCCGCCTATTATGTATAATGCACACATAAACAAATAAACAAAAAAAAGATTTATAAATTCATATATCGAACTATACACATCTATTTTAGCAAGTAATGCTATTAAAACAAATGTAAGTCCTGAAAAGATTTCTAATAGCACATATCTACTTCTTATTTTTTCTTTGCAATATCTGCACTTTCCACCTAAAAAAATGTAACTAAATATAGGTATCAAATCCCAAAAATTTAATCTATGATTGCAAGTTGTGCAGTGTGATCTTTGATGTGTTATATCTTCTTTACGTGGCAATCTATATACTGCAAGTGAAAAGAAGCTTCCAAAAACAGAGCCACATATAAATATTGCTAAGTATAATATAATGTTCATATCTTTCATTCCATTTCTTAAAAATTAAAGGATATACTAAAAATTAGCATATCCTTGATTTACATATATTTGTTATTTAGTCACCAGATGTATTATCAGATACGCTATCAAATTGTTGATAGTCTTCATAATTATTTCTTGTTGTAGTAACAGTCTCACTTGGTAAATCATTGTCACCGTTTTCTCCCTTAAATGGGTTTACAGTTCCAGGAATATATCTGATTTCAGTCTGATAAATTTCAAGTTCTGATGGAGAAGTCGAGAATGTTTCAGTTGCATCTTGAGCATCTTGTATGCTTCCTACAACCTTGTAATTTTCTCTAGTTAAATTTACATATTTCTCAGCAGGAGGCACTTCCATTTTGTATGGAATACTGTCTTTAAAAACAAAAAAACCTGCACCACTAACAACAACTATAACTAGTAAAATTATAGCAACTTCTTTTAATATCAATAAAACTTTCTTATTTTTCATTAGCAAATCCTCCTTGTAAAACGGAATTATACCTCTGGAGCATTTGGTGAAGTAACAACTCTTACACCTTCAACTCTAAAGTTTGCTTTTACTATAGAATCTGAACTGCCACCTTGAATTGTGATTCCGTTAATTTCAAAATTTAAGTCCATATCATTTTCTAAGTCATAAATAAAATTGATTACGGAAATATATTTGCCTGTTATATCAAATGTAAGTATATAGTTATCGTAATCAGGAGTCATCTTAAATTTTATGTCATTATCCGAAGCATAGTTTCCTATTTTTATCCACAAATAATCAAGTAAGTATCTCTCAATTTTATTTGCCTCAGCAATATCTCTTTCAGATGCTGTTGCAGCAAGCATATCGTATTCTTGTTTTTTTGTTTCATATTTCTTTAATGAAGTTTCAACATTTCCTTCTTCAACGACTAACTCATTATTATTCTTGTTTTTCAAAGTAGTCAACTTAGAATCTAAATTTTCCTTATTATTTTGCACTTCTTGATAACTTGGTATATTTATCTGTACAAAACCTAAGTCAAACTCATATCCTTGAGTAGCGAAAAGCCAAGTTACATATCCTGTAAGTCCAATTAACAATATTAGTAAAATTTTTTTCATCTTGGCAATTCCCCCTCTATTTGAATTTTAATATTACTATCTACAATTGGTTTACTCATCTCAACATTTTGCAAAGCACCTTCTAATTTAATTTTAGAAACTAAATAACCTAACTGTGCATATTGTCCAGATTCCGCATTTATTGTTACAACACCAGTATCTTTTATCTCAATTGTTTTAACAGTAACATTTGCAGGCATAATAAACATCAATTTACTCAAAAAATTAGGAATATCATATGTTTTCCTAGTTTGTTTATTTATCTTTGCAAGTATCGTAGCAAGCTTATTTGTTATTTCTTCATAATTTGAAGAAAGTCCATCTAAATAACTTGCATCCGATTTTGCACTCGCTATTGCTGTATCAACTTTTTCCGTTTCAGCAAGCACCGACTTAGTTTTTTCATCAATAAGCTTATTTGAATACATAGCCAAACCTGCATAAATAATAGTTGCCGAAAGTGTTAATGCAGCTGCTCTTCCAAGCCACAAATCAAGCACACCAAATCCAACAACTTCTTCTGTCTCTTCCTCAGGCTGTTGAACATTAGCCTCGCCTAAGCTTGTTATAGTTGCTCCAACTGGTTCACCATCATCAAAATCAACCTTAACTTTTCCTCTTCTTTTCTTGTTATACGTTCCTGGAGGAGCATTAAGCTTTTTAGAAATTTCGTCAAATTTTTCTTTTACAAAATTAACTTTTTCTTTCAATTTAAAATCTCTCGAAAATTCCCTAAAAGGAGTTAAATTAGCAGCCTTTTTAGCAACAACGTTAAAATCTAATTCTGTATTTTCTTTTCCAAGTCCGTCCATCGCAAGAGCAATAGCACTGTTTACCTCGATTATGTCTTTAACATTCGAAGCATTAGTATCTAAGAAATATGGTTTTAAAATTAAACATTCTTTTTCTGTGAAAACCTCACTAAAATATAAATCAATATTATTTATTATTGCACCGATTCCCGTTATATATATTCTCTTTATGTTCTTCATAAAAGGTGCAAGCTTATCTTCTACGTTTTGTCTAATTTCATACAACGTAGGTACTACTACATCCAGTATATCTCTCATTTCTGCATCGTCAGTATCATAATTAGACTCTAAATATGCAGACACTTTTTTGCAAGCTTCATACGCTTTAGCTGCTGAATTATATTTGCTTGCAAGCCTATTTATTATCTCCCCAGCTCCTAATGGAAGATTATCAACGTATTGAATTTCACTAGCATGGAACACTGTTACAGTCGTCCTATCATCTATATTAACAACTGCACATTCCTCATCTATTCCTTGATTTTCAAATAAATTCTTTAAACTAACTGCCAATGGCTCAATCGAGCTAACTTTATAATTTTCATAAGTGGTACCAATATTAGCAATTTCAGTTTTTGAAGTAGTAACACAAATTATTCCATTTTTATCTTGAACACCAGAATTTTTAAAGACTATGAATCTAAGTTCAGCAACACTAAGCGGAATACCTCTAGTTTTGCCAATTTCTTCGTATTCTGAATTTACTAAATCTGCAATATCTTTCATTTTCAAATTGCTAAAAACTTGTGTGTTATAATATTCTTCATTTGTTAATGCCAAAGCAATTGGTCCTCTTTCCATACCAACCTCAAGTGCAATTTCATTAACTGTTGTTTGAATATTGTCATAGAATTTTACGCCAAAAGCATCAACGCTGTATTTTTCTCCATTTCTTTCAGATGTTAGCTTTGCATACTTAACCATATTCTTATCTGTGTATAGTCCTAAACAACTTGGCATATCTCTTCCCCTTTTCTCTAAATTACTGAACTTCTACAACTTCACTTCCATTTGTATCGCCAGACTCTGTTGGATTAAATTCAAAGGTTTCAAATCTTCTTAAAAAAGTAAACATTTCAGCATATGTTAAGTTTTTAGCTAAACCTAATTCTTGTCCCTCAGTATCAAATCCAAGTAAAACCCCAGCTTCTTTAAATTCATTTATCATGTCTTCTTCTGATAAAGTTCTATCCGAAAGTAAACTAAACATCAATGTTAAAAATTCTTTTCTAGATATATCTCCAAAATATGGTTTGACGTGATATGTTACAAGCTCTTTATATTTTACTGCTCCCATATTCTTCAACACATAAGATTTATAAGAATCCTCACTAATTTTAACCGCCGCACTATATTTAACAAGTGATAAATATAAGTCTATAGTTTTTACATTATCTCTCGTTAACAAATTTGAATTGGTATTTATTGTTTTTCTTATATGTTCTGCATATCCAGCAACATTTCTATATTCCTTTGGACTTAACGATTCCTTATCCAAATATGAATTTATCTCACCAACAATTCCATCTAACGCTTTGTTAAAATTGTTAGAAGAATTATGTTGTATTACACTATTTTTAGGCACAACATTTTTATATTTCAAATAATTTATTAATATCGAATAAAAGTTTTCAAGTGATACCTTATTATTCAACGCAGAATTATTTGAAAGCGAAGTAAGCTTTTTTTCTCTAGCCCACTCATAGCCTGGAGTACCCCACCAAGCAGCAAATACCGTTGTAGACATCATTGTTAAAAGCATAGTTAATACAAAAATTAACATCATTATCTTAGAATTTATCTTCTTCATTATTTCACACCTTTTCACGTAATTTTATAACATATTTATCACTTGATTAAGCTTTCTCGCCTAAGGACTGCCGTATTTCATAATTCGATAATATTTTATATATTTAAGTAATTAAAATCAACGTTTGTTACAAAAATGTAATGAATATGTAATATAAATGTAATATAATTTTATTTGCTTTTATTATTGCCATTTTTTATGAATTTATCCAGTTAGATCTGCCAATTTCAGGCATAAAAAAGATTTGTGCATATATTTACTACACAAACCTTTTTCTCTTTATAAAAATGCATAAAATTTTCAATTTTCATTCTCTAATCATCAAAGTTTTTTCATTCTTGCATTTTCTATTAAATTTAACTATTGTTTTCTAATTAGCTTAATTACAGCCTTTTCGCCATTTATATCAAGCTCGGTTCCATCTTCTCCCCTTGTAATCAAATCAGCCAAAGTTTCATCTGCAATTTGAACTTTATTTTTATCTATTATTTCAGCTATTTTTTCACTGCCTGAATAATAAATTTCAATATGATTTTGCACTTCAAATCCAGATTCTTTTCTTAAATTTTGTATCTTAGAAATCAATTCTCTTACATAGCCTTCTTCAATCAACTCAGGAGTTAATTCAATGTCTAATACTACGGTTACATCATTTTCAGCACTTGATATATACTTTTCAGACTTCGTAGTTTCAATTAGTAAATCTTCTTCAACTAATTCAATCTTAGCATCACCAATCTCCAAAACAACTTTTCCTGTTTCATTTAGTTCCCTAACAAAAGCTGTTCCGTCTCCGCCTCTTAGCATTTGATTTATTGTTGGTAATATAGAACCATACTTAGGTCCTACTGTTTTCAAGTTTGGTTTTACATTATAAGAAACAAATTCACTAACATCATCTTTAAATTCTATTTCTTTTACATTTAATTCTTCCTTTATGATGTAGTAATACTTTTCATCTAATTTTCCTTTCATACCAACATAAACTTTTGATAAAACCTGTCTATTTTTCATATTAGAAACATTTCTGCAAGCTCTTCCAAGTGTAACTATTTCAAGAACTTTTTCCATACTTTCTTCTAAGTCTTTGTCAATCATTTTTTCATCAGCTACTGGAAAATCGCACAAATGTATGCTTTCTGGTGCTGTTTGGTCAAAGTTTCTAACTAAATTTTGATATATTTCTTCTGTCATAAATGGAACAAATGGTGCACTAACTTTTGCAAGCGTAACAAGACAAGTGTAAAGTGTCATATAAGCATTTACTTTATCTTGCTCCATTCCACTTCCCCAAAATCTCTCTCTACATCTTCTAACATACCAGTTAGAAAGTTCATCAGTGAAGTCTTGTATTGCTCTTGCACTCTCTGTAATCTTATATTCTGTCATTCCACTATCAACATCTTTTATCAACGTGTTAAGCTTAGATAAAACCCATTTATCCATTTGAGATAATTTATCGTATTCTAATTTGTGCTCCATTGGATTAAACTTATCAATGTCAGCATATAGAACGTAGAATGCGTATGTATTCCAGAACGTTCCTATAAATTTTCTTTGATACTCACTAATTCCTTCTGGATAAAATCTTGTTGGAAGCCAAGGGCTACTACTTGCACAGAAATACCATCTAACTGCATCTGCGCCTTGCTTGTCTAAAACAGACCAAGGGTCAACAACATTACCTTTATGCTTACTCATCTTCAAACCATCTTTGTCTTGAACGTGACCTAAAACTAAACAATTTTCAAAAGGTGATTTATCAAATAAAAGCGTTGATATAGCCATAAGCGTGTAGAACCAGCCTCTTGTTTGATCTATTGCTTCACTTATAAACTGAGCTGGGAAATGTTTTTCAAACAATTCTTTATTTTCAAATGGATAATGATATTGTGCAAAAGGCATTGAACCAGAATCAAACCAGCAGTCAATAACGTATGGAACTCTTGTCATATCCTTTCCACACTTATCGCACTTTATCTTAATTCCATCAATATATGGCTTGTGAAGTTCAATATCATCTGGAACGTTATCGCCCAACTTTTTAAGTTCATCAATACTTCCAACAACGTGATAATTTCCACATTCACATTCCCAAACAGGAAGTGGAGTTCCCCAATATCTTGAACGTGAAAGACCCCAGTCAATAACATTTTCAAGGAAATTGCCAAAACGACCATCCTTTATATTTTCAGGCATCCAATTAACAGTATTATTATTTGCGACTAGTCTGTCTCTAAGAGCTGACATTTTTATAAACCAAGTGTCAATTGCGTAATACAAAAGTGGTGTATCACATCTCCAACAGAAAGGATATGAGTGTTCATAAGGAAGTGCAGCAAATAACAAGCCTCTTTCCTCCAAGTCTTTAAGAACAAGCTTATCAGCATCTTTAACAAAAGTGCCAGCCCACTCACCAGTCTCAGCTGAGAACTTACCAGCTTCATCAACGAGTTGTAAGAATGGCAAATCATTATCTTTTCCAACTCTTGAATCGTCTTCACCAAATGCAGGTGCAATATGAACAACACCAGTACCATCAGTTAAAGTAACATAGCTATCGGCAACCACATAATATGCTCTTTTATCTATTTTAGCAAAACTATATAATGGTTCATACTCAGTTCCATACAAATCATCACCAATATAATTTCTAATAACTTTGTATTCATCTTTTATAACAGATGGAACAAGTGCTTCGGCCAAAATATACCTTTCGCCATTTGAAACTTCAATTTCAACATACTTATCCTTAGGGCTTACGCAAAGAGCAACGTTTGATGGCAAAGTCCAAGGTGTTGTTGTCCAAGCCAAAATATATGTATTTTCTTTGTTCTTTACTTTGAATTTCGCAATACAAGAAGTTTCCTTAACATCTTTATATCCTTGTGCAACTTCGTGAGATGAAAGAGATGTTCCACATCTAGGGCAATAAGGAACTATCTTATGTCCTTTATATAACAAGCCTTTATCGTTTATAGTTTTCAAAGCCCACCATTCAGATTCAATATAGTCATTATGATATGTTACATATGGGTTCTCCATATCTGCCCAGAAGCCAACTCTCTCGCTCATAAGCTCCCATTCGTGTTTATATTTCCAAACACTTTCTTTACATTGCTTAATGAATGGTTCAACACCATACTTTTCAATTTGAGGCTTGCCGTTAATTCCAAGCATTTTTTCAACTTCAAGCTCAACAGGAAGACCGTGAGTATCCCAGCCAGCTTTTCTAGGTACTTCATAACCTTTCATAGTCCAAAATCTAGGAACAACATCTTTAAAAACTCTCGTTTCAATATGCCCTATATGAGGCTTACCATTAGCTGTTGGAGGACCATCATAAAACATAAACGTTGGATATCCTTCTCTATTTTTTATGCTCTTTTTGAATATTTCATTTTTGTTCCAGAAGTCAATAACTTCTTTTTCTCTTTCAACAAAATTCAAATCTGTTGAAACCTTTTTGTACATTGATTTTTCGCAATCTTCGCACATTTTAAAATTCCTCCCTTTATATAAATTTTATTAAAATATAAGCTTTCAAAAATGGCACACAATAGTAAGAAACTATCTTTACCATTTAAAGCAAATTTTCAAATAGCTTGCTTAAATCAAAGATTTTATACAATAGGAATGCAACAAACTTTACAACTTGTTATACTTTCCTATTGTATAAAAAAAGCGCTCTATCCCAACTATCTAGGATAAAGCGTTAATATACTTTATTTATACCACCTACATACAATCATATGAGTTCTCTATAACGTGAGAAAACCGTTGACATTTACTACAAGTTCAACATCAAAGCTCCCAGGTGATTTTCAGCATTTCATCCGTTACGAAACTTTCAGCACTTGTCTCGCTCTCTAAAACTTCATAAAATACATACTGTCCTTTTCAAAGCTATTATCAAATCTTACGGCTATTATTATATCACGTGAAAACAAAAAGTAAAGAAATTTTTTAATTACCTTGTTTAGCTATATACATCTTGTTTCTTTGCACCCCAAAGCTTTCTTTCATCAAATTCATTACAGCTCTGTTATCTAAGCTTGAAATTGTAAATTTCGTTTTCTTTCCATTATTTTCTGAAACAACCAATTTTACAGTATATGCGTGATTTTTCATAAATTTTCTTGTATAACTATAAATATACATTCCGTTGATTTTAGCTGCATCTATTTCTTTTGTTCTGGCTAAAAATCTTGTTAACACCAACTTTCCGTCTCTTAAAGCAACCCTTCTCGTTATTTCCATCAAATAACTGCAAAGTATTATTACCGTAGCTATGAAAGTCAACATTCCACCAGAATGACTTATTGCATCTAGCCCCCAATACATACCTAACAGTATTCCTGTAAATATCGATACTGTAACAACATATTTAGGTTCTGCTGCTATTTCCTTGTTCTTTGAAAGATTATATTCTTCAACATTTGTAAAATAATTTATATCTTTTGGCTCTTTATATAGCTTTTCACCTAAAAAGTAATTTAATATTGTGGTTATTATAATTACGAACGTTACTATATACATTACCATTTTTCTTCCTCCTCACACAAATATGCTTCACATCCCAAATTGCATTAAATTTCTGGGTGAAATATTATTGAAACACGTTCTTATCGTGTGTCTCAATCTTTTCCCCCATCACTCTTAAAACTAAATTCGCATCAATTTTATTTTTTATTATGATAATTTATATAATCTCTTCTCGCTGTATCTGGCGAATCAGCCCCCTCAGCATTTTTCACTGGTGAAAAATCTTCTTCTCTAACTCCACGTATCAAACCAATTTCAGGCATTTTCGCAAATGCATCAAATAAAAACGTTTCAAATTTATATGCATTAGGCTTTTCAGGTTTAACCATTTCTCCATTTTCATTCATATAATCGCTCTTTTTATGAGCAGTGTGATATGGTAATTTATACTTTTCAATCTCCTCTAATGCTGAAATATTAAATAAATTTAATAGTACGTGTGATTCACCGAACAATAACTCGCCATTTTCATCTCTTGCATTCGCATATTCTTCAGATATTTCAGTGTACTCAATTACATATGGCTTTCCGTTTTTCTTGCAGAAAACTCCAACACGCTCATCTGGTCCTTTTTTTGCAATCGTCTTAGAAACTATTTTATAACCATTCTTTATAGCAAAACCTATTAAAAGTGGATCTGCCATTTTTACCAAAACATTGTCTACTGCGGCTATAAACACCCACTCAACGCCTCGTTTTTTCATATCTGTCAAAACTCCGTTAGTAGCCATAGCCTCAAAAACACCGCCATGACCGTCCGCTGCCTCCTTAACAAAACCATTTTCATCTAATATAAGCTTGCCATTTTCATCTATCATAGGAAGTTCACCTTGTGTAAAAAAGTGATCTATTTCAGCCTTTGGATATCCAAAATAATTATGCTCCTCAAAGAAATTTTTTGTATCATCATTGTTGGCATTGCTAGTCATTATATACCAAGGAATCGTCACAGCATACTTTTCATTTGCTAATTTCAAAATATCATTTTGAATTTCAAATATACTTTTATGAGATGGAAGCCCAATATCGAATGTGCCCTTAGGTCCATTATGTCCAAGTCTAGTGCCTTGCCCACCTGCCATTGTAACAACAGCAAGTTTGCCACTTTCAATTGCTTTCTCTCCAAGCTTAATATATTCATCTCTCTCACTTTCAGATAATTTTAATGAATCAACATAAGGAGCAGGCTCTATCTTGTCATTGTGAATTTCAGGCTTTTTATCTGCATTTTTATATAAATCCAATATCTTTTCAAAATCAATTCTTGAAATTTGATCTAACAACTTATCTTTATCACTCTCATTCATTCTTTCATATGACTTCAAAATATGCTCTTGACCGTACTTTTCAAGCTTTGCTTTCGCTTCTTCAAATTTCATAAAATCACCCTTTCTGCAAATATTATATACTATTGTTTAAAAAAAAACAGCTTTTTATGTGAAAAAATTACCAGAATAAAAAAATCTTAGTTTGTACAACATAAAATTGAAACAATTAACACAATTGTGCCTATGGGAACGCATACTCATTAATCATAAATAATGTGGCAGCATATGTCCCCATAGGTACAAAAAGCACTTAGAAGTGTCACAACATTAAAACAAATCGCTTTGAAAGGAAGTGAGTATATGAAAGCTTTTTATGCAACAGTTTTAACAATCTTAATAATTGGAGGACTAAACTGGGGACTTGTTGGTTTATTTAACTATAACCTAGTAGATGCAATATTTGGAGCAAACAACTGGTTCACTAGACTTGTATATATATTAGTTGGCGTATCTGCAATTTTCTCTTTTGCATTCTACGGTTATGAAAGTGAAAAAGAAAGAAACTAAATAAAATAACAAAATCATTAAATGTAAAATAGTTTTTCAGCATTTCATAAACTTCACACTTCAAACATATTGAAAAATAAGCACTTGTAATATATAATATGGCAACAGAGGTGTAAAAAATATGCTTGAAAAATGTAATTTGTGTGCATTTAACTGCAACGTAGATAGAAATAAAAAATTAGGAGCTTGCAAATGTGGCATTCAGCCAAAACTTGCACTAGCTTCTATACATATGTGGGAAGAACCTTGTATAAGTGGAACAAATGGCTCTGGAACAGTATTTTTCAGTGGATGTAATTTTAGATGCGTATTCTGCCAAAATTACGACATATCGCAAAACGAATTTGGAAAAGAAATAACCACAAATAGATTAGCCGAAATTTTTTTAGAACTACAAGCCAAAAACGTGCATAACATAAATTTAGTTTCACCAACACCATACGTTTATCAAATTATAGACGCAGTAAAAATTGCAAAAGAAAATAGACTAAAAATACCAATTGTGTACAACACAAACACATACGAAAATATTGAAACAATAAAACTTTTAAAAGGTACAGTTGATATATACTTGCCAGACCTAAAATATTACAACAACGAAACAGCACTAAAATTTTCGAAAATTCCAAACTACTTCAGCGTTGCCACAAATGCAATTTTGGAAATGGTAAAACAAGTTGGCACACCAACATTTGACGAAAATGGAATTATGCAAAAAGGTGTAATAATTAGGCACCTAACTTTGCCAAATCATCTTACAGAAACAAAATATGTACTAAACTGGATAAAAGAAAACTTAGGCGATAAAGTATATGTAAGTGTTATGGCACAATACTTTCCAACATACAAAGCAAAGAACTTTGAAGATATAAATAGAAAACTAAACAAACGTGAATATACTTACCTTTTAAAAATGGTATCCGATATAAAAAATGGCTACATTCAAGAACTGGGCACACACGAAGAAGAATACGTACCAAAATTTGATTTGCAAGGAATTTGAAAATAATATAACTTTTCTTTATACATATAGTTTTTATGTTGAAATAATTTCTTTATAAATCTTATTTTAATTTTCAGCAATTTAAAATAATCAGTAGCTGTAAAAAATACTTTCTCCAAAATATATAACCCACACAAACCTTAACTTAATTTAGCTTGTGTGGGTTTATTTTTGAAAAATAAATTACAATAAAATATTTAATCTTTCAAGTTATTTTTTATCTTTTAGCATTATATTAAAAATTTTTACACTAATTTTGATAATATATCAATTTATTTAATATTCCAAGCAGTTGATGCAGATGAACCATCAGTTGAAGAATTTGAAATATCTAATAAATTAGCTGATATAGAGATTACAGGACGAAGACCATACGAAGGCGCGCCCACGTAGCCAGTCGAAATGACTGAGTAGTAGCCGTAGACATAGGTAGTATAAGCCGTGCGTAAGCCATAGTAGGCAAAGGCACCCTCAGAGGCCAAGCCGACATACGGCGAAGCGAGCCAGCCTCTATTGTCTACATCTCCTTTTAGTATATCGCCAATCTTCGCATTGGCACTACTCGGATTATAACCATAATATGTCCTTGTTATTAAAACTGGTTCATCTTTTGACTTTAATTCAATATAATCAGTTTCACTTGTTGATTTATGTGTTACTCCATTCTTGTCATCCCAGTTATAGAATCTTGGGTACTCTACTCCACTTGCTAAACTTGCAGTGTGCTTTTTAGCTGTGTATGTGTGTCCTCCTGCTACTACATCTTTCAAATCACTATCCGCCGTATCAGCTGGATACCAAGCCCATCTTGTTAGATTTGTTGATGGAATATAATCACAAGCCTTATTCAAATCTTCTATTGTCATACTTCTTGCTGTTATTCCCTTATCTGCATTTGAATATAACTTCTCACATAATCTATGCAATTCGTTTGCACCATATAAATATCCTGCTGCACCCTTAATAGTTACTTTGTTTACGTACCCATCTGTTGTTAGCATAACTTTTCCTGTTTCATTATCGATACTCAAAATTCTCCACTTTGCTGTTGCATCTGTTGAAAGAGTTTCTTTTGTGTAACCGGTTTTTCTTGGATCTGTTTCAACATTCTGCACCGCTGTTGGTACGTAGTTCACATAGTCTCCTACTTTTATTTTACTTGTTATTTCTTCAAACTCTTTCTTAGACAAGCCATCGTCCAAAAGTTCTCTATTTTCAAGGTTACTACTCTCATTTATTTGCAACTTAAAAGTTGTACCTGCAACTGTTATATCAACATCTCCTGAACTAGAAACAAGTGAACTATCTACAAATTCCTTGTCTCTTATGTTATATGCATTCTCGCTTGGAAATGGTGGCCAAATAAACACCTTACCATTTTTAGTTACAGCATATTTAACATCAACATTAGTCTCACTTGGAGTATTCACTCTCATTACTGGTAACTTAATTCCAATATCTGCACTCTTATCAATTATTGTATAATCAGGTGTCCTGCTTTCTACCACAAAATCACTATCAGTCCTACCACCCTTAGCTACATAATTAAACACTTGTCCATCAGTAATCTGAGAACCCTTCGCAAGCATTGCACCTTTAACCTCTATCATCTTCTCATTTATAGCCTGTTCAACTTCACTAATATTAGACACAAACTTAGAATAATTCGCCTTTCCAATAGTGCCCGTTGAACTATTAAAAGCAATAGCTGCTAAAATAATTACTACTATAATCGTAATAACCAATGCAATAAGAGAAATACCTCTCTCACTATTTCTTAATTCAAAACATTTCATACGTAAATCAACCTCATTTCTTCATTTTATTTTTTATACTCTCAACACTATCTCAAACAAAACTCACTTAAATCCAGCCACTATGTTCAAAGGAGTAAAAGTACATAGAATAAATTTTTTCGGCTCGGTATGGGTAGGTAGGAGAAAAAATTTTTCTATTACTTTTACGACGCTACTATGCCAAAACAAACTTAAATTGGTGCTTTTATAAATCATAGTAACTAATCAGAACAAACTTAAAATAACTCTTTCATAAATTGTAGCATCTTCTCAAAGCAAAGCATATTTTTCACACGCCAAAAAGACTAACCAAAACTTAGCCATCTCATTCAAGTTTCACACAAAACTCAAATAAATAGCAAAATTTCAGTTAGTCTCCTAACTATCCTCAACATAATTTATAAAATCCAAAGCAAAATAGCAAACACTTGCAACACTTACTGCACAAACATCAGCCACACCGAAAGCACTCTCATAAGAAACTGCTTTCGCATTTCTTTTATTTAAAAATTGGCTTGTGTGTGTGTGTGTGTACAGCCCCAACGGTTTCAAGTACCTTGTTCATTTTTCTCCTCCTGTTTCTAAAATTTAATTACTAAAAACATCTATATTCTCAACTGTTTTATCAATTTTTGAATTTCTTCTTGCTCACTTTCATATAATTTCATCTTCTCAATTTCTTTTTCCAATGCTCTCTGCTTAATTATAAGCAAATTAGCATTTGTACTCATATCATATCCTGGTGCCAGTTCAAATCTTTTCAACTTTCTTTCTAATTTTTTAGTTAAACCTTGATCATATATTTGTTTGTATATGCCTTCTAATTCGTGTAATATCTCTAAATTATTTCTATACTGCATTACATTCTTTTCGTGTGTATTACGTTCCTCTGTCACTTTATCATACACAACCATTAACAAATACACCAAATATTCACCAGACATTTTTTTGTTCTTCACATCTTGAACCATCATTTTTAATGCATCACTTATTTTGTAACCATCTTTATATTGCCTCTTTTGTGTCAATGCATCATATACATCAGCAACTTTTATTATCTGTGCCTCTTTCGGAATTTCATCTCCCTTTAATCCGTCTGGATATCCTGTACCGTCCATATTTTCGTGATGTGCTCTTACTATTGGTGCTAAGTCTTTAAAGTTTTTATATTCCATACATATTTCATATCCGTATATCGTATGTTTTTTCATTATTTCAAATTCTTCATCCGTTAGCCTTGAAGTTTTTTGTAGTATCTCAGGTGGTATTTTTATTTTTCCCACGTCGTGCAAATATGCAGCAAGAACACATTTTTTTAATTCTTCGTATGGCATCCCCATTCTTTGACACATAGCAGTTGTCATCTTGGCAACACCTTGTACGTGTGCATCTGTAAATATATCTAGTCCCTTTAACACTGATATTTCCAAACTAATCTCATTTGATAACTCTGCCTCATTTATTCTTGTGCTTCCTAGTATATCTAACGGTTTAAAACGTTTTTTCATCTTTTGTATCCTCCTAATTATATTGCTTGATAGGTTCCATTCTTTAAATTTATTTCTATCCACTTTTTATTTATTTTTATAATTAGCCTGTATTCTAATAGTGATAAATTTCCTTCTAAATGCGCTATGTAGTACATTATCTCTTTTGAAAATTTATCTAAATCCGTTATATCTTCGAAATATTCTGGACTTGTTATTTCTGCGAATATAATATTTATATCATATTTTTTATAATTATCCAATAGCTTTCTTATTTTCTCAAATATCTTGTTTTTTATATCTATATTATACTCTTCTTCAAGTTCTGGATTTATCTTAGGTGTAAGAATTGTTCTTTTACCATCATTGTATATTTCAACTTTATCACTGGCTTTTTTATATTCAATATATCCCTCTATATTTTCTTTTTCTAACTTATATTCTTCCAAGTCGTGTGAAAGCTTTTCAACTAGCCAGTCATATCCAACATATATTTTTGTAACTTCTATTCCTATGCTCTTTCCTTTTCGTTCTAACACAAAGTCTGGGCATTCCGTTTTCGTTATCTTACCAGAACGTATTTTAAATTTATTTAATAATTTAAAAACAGTATTAAATTCATTTATTTCTTTTTGGAGTTGTTTATTTCTCTCTAGTTCATTTTCAACCATTTGATTCCAAATTTTTATATCTTTTTGAGTTGCCTTAACTTTTGTCATTTTTAACGTGAATGTGTTTAAATTTAGCACCATATCGTCCATATGGACTTTTATATATGCATCTTTAATTTCACCTGAACTTTTATGAGAATTCATTACATCATATATAGGATTTTCCATATTTTTCTCCCTGTTACATTATTGAATTTCATATTTTTTTCATATATAATACATAGTAGTGACAAATAAATGTCCTAATATATGTAGTATACACGATTGAAATATATTATTCAACATTAGATTTATATTAAAAATTTATACATAAAATTATATGAAAGGATGATTGATTATGTCTTTTAAGAATGACTTCGAACGTGAAAGGATATACGAGGAAATGGAGGGTAAACAGTCTTCAAAACTTGGTTGGGTTGGCAAAACACTTAGCATCGCATTGCTTTTGTCTTTGGGATTTGCAAGTGGAAGTATTTACTCGACATTCACTGGTAAAGGCTTATTGCCAAGCCAAAAAGAAAATGTACAAAACAATTTAAATGTAAGTCAAGTTTCTACAACACCATCTAATTCAACAAATGTTGTAACAGCTCCAAGTTCACTTTCAGATGTTGTTGCAAAAACTGCTGACTCTGTTGTTGAAATAACACAATACTCAACTTCAACATCAATGTTTTCATCACAAAGTTACACTTCTCAAGGTAATGGAAGTGGTGTTATTATTTCAGCTGATGGCTATATTTTAACGAATAATCACGTTATTAGTGGCGCTGAAAAAATTACTGTTAGATTAAGAAATGGTAAAGAATATGAAGCAACTCTTGTTGGCAAAGATTCAAAAACGGACGTTGCAATTATTAAAATTGACGCACAAGATTTAACAGTTGCAACAATAGCTGATTCTTCTAAAACAAAAGTTGGCGACTTTGTTTTAGCAATTGGTAATCCTCTTGGAGAATTAGGTGGAACAGTAACTTATGGCTATATCAGTGCTTTGGAACGTGAAATTAAAATTGATAATTCAACAATGAACTTAATGCAATTTGATGCCGCTGTAAACCCAGGTAATTCTGGTGGTGGTTTATTTAATGTTTATGGCGAACTTATCGGTATCGTTTCTGCAAAATCTACTGGCTACGACGTTGAAGGACTTGGATTTGCAATTCCGATAAATGATATTAACAAAGTTACGAGTGATATACTTGATTTAGGCTATGCAACAAATAGAGCTTTTTTAGGAATTAAACTTGAAAACGCAGTTTACTCATATAACAACCAATATGGTGGACTTTTTGGAATGTTCTATCAACAGATGCAATATGGTGCAACTGTTGCAGAAGTAGTAAAAGACTCACCTGCTGAAAAAGCTGGAATAGAAGTTAAAGATATTATCGTTTCAATAAATGGTAAAGCTATTTCAAGTGCATCAGAAGCCACATCAGAAGTTGCTGCTTTGAGTGTTGGTGATGAAATTGAAATCGGAATAATTCGTGACGGTCGTACAAAAACTGTTAAAGCTACTCTTGAAGAGTATAAAGGTCAATAATAGATTTTAAGCATAAATAAATATTTTCCCAGTTATATGGACTAATTTGTGAAAAGTAAAATCCAACTTTTCCCCATCCTGTTAGTTCATTTAACTGGGATTTTTATATAACAAAAAAGACTGATGAAAGGAGAATACGCACACAGTCTCTTTTTGTTAATTAAAAAATTTAAATACATATAGAAATAGCGTACACTCTATATGTTTTTAATATTTCTCACAAATTTCTCATAAAATAAGTTTCTTACATTCATTTTTCTTTTGTTTTAAAAAATTTATCTCTTACACTTTCTATCACTGGTTTAGTAAATTTTTCAATTTTGTCTTTTGAAGTTTTAATCACTGGTGTTATCATCTTTGCAAACTTTCCAGCAGCTTTTGAAATTATAAAATCTTTTGCTATATTAGTAGCAATTTTAAATATAGTTTTTCCTATATTATTTTTTTCTTCTTTCGGCCTGTTCTTCTCTTGCCTTATCTCAATTACTGTATTAACAGGATTCCTGCTTTCTTCTTTCTTTTCTTTGGTATCCTTTAAAACAACAATGTTACTATTATTTTTTTCTAAGTAATTTTTCACTTGTTCTTGAAGATTTGCAACTTCTAGTTGTTCATCTTTATTAAAAAGATTCAAACCTCTTTCGTTTAATGTTTTCACGTCATCAAGAACGTTTATTTTCATAAAATTCCTTTCCTGACAATGTTCTCTCTATTGACTTAAAAATACTATACACATCGCTATTTGTCAACAAATTTCGTTCGACATATTACGACAGAATTTAACATTTTTGTTTATTCTTTCGTTTTCATTTTTGAATATTATATGCTTTTTGTATAAATACTATAATTGAATTCATAGATTTATTTTTTACGTTTGCTTAGTTTTCTATGAATTTTTAGGAGGTTAATATGAACAAGAAAATTTTAATTACACTTACGTTAGTGTTATCTTTAATGAGTTTCTCACTTGTTTTTGCAGCAAATAATAACACTGTAAATAGTGGAACTACTGCTGGTAGAGTTATAGATAATACTGGTAATGCAGTTGGAAATACTGCTGGAAATGTTGTCAATGATATTGGTAAGGGCGTTGGTGGTGTTATTAACGGTGCTGGTAGTGCTGTAAATAGTGTTGGTAACGCAGTTAGCAATGTTGGCAGAGATTTAGGTAATGGTGTTAATAATACAACTGATTCTATTACTAACGAATCAAATAGTTCTACTGGTTATAATGCTACTAGAACTTCTGCAACAGCTGGAAATACTGCCGCTGATACTACTTGGACTTGGATTATTGTTATAGTTGCTGCTATCGCTATTATTGGACTTATTTGGTACTATAATGCTGAAAACAAAGAACATAATTCAAGAAAAGATAGATAACATTCATTTTCAAAGAGGGCATATTTAAATGGAGTATCATAGTGCATTTTCTAGAAAAATTATTTAATTTTCTAAATGCTGGCTTCACTTAACGGCAAATTCCAATATTGCAGGGCTTTGCCCTGCACCTTACCTATCTGTAATTTGCCTATTCAGGAGCATTGTAGAAAATTAAATGAATTTTTCTCCCTATAGGAGTTGCTTACTATATGTGCCATTTAAATATGCCCTCTTTTTCTAAATTTATTTTCAAGCATCTCTTACTATCTTAAAAATGTAAAAAATTATTTTTAGGTACGCACAAACTCTTATAAATATATATTACACTAAAAAGTTATAATCAATTCATCGACTATCTCACAATAATTACCTTCTACCACTTTTATTTAATAGTTCAATATGTTATAATTTCCTTGAAATTGGAGGTTTTTTTATGACAAATAAAAGCGATGAAAATAGAGTAATTTCAAAAAACAGTAAAGCATACCACGATTATTTTATAGACTCGAAAATGGAATGTGGAATTGAACTTGCTGGAACAGAAGTTAAATCAATTAGAGATGGAAAAGTTAATATGAAAGATAGCTATGCTTCAATAAAAAATGGGGAACTTTTCATTCACTCATTACATATAAGTCCTTACGAAAAAGGAAATATATTTAACAAAGATCCTATGCGTTCAAGAAAATTACTAGTTCATAAAAATGAAATTTTAAAACTAGTTGGAATGGTTAAACAAAAAGGAATTGCCTTAGTTCCACTTTCTCTTTATTGGGATAGAAACCACGTTAAGGTAGAGTTAGGTATTTGCCGAGGCAAAAAGCTTTACGACAAACGTCAAGATATTGCTAAAAAAGATGCCGAACGCAGAATAGCCCAACATCTCTCAGGAAAATAATTATAAAACTAACTTAAATTTTTGATAAAAAATATAACCTGTCAAAAGTAAATATCATACACAAAATGTAATATGTTATTAAACTAAAATTCACCACTAAAAGTTTCAAATACTGTTTGACATTTTCTGGTTCAAATGTTAGAATTTAATTACAGCGGTTTACAAGTAATTGTAAATTTCTTAAAAAGCTAAGGAAGTGTGTGTCCTTAGCTTTTCTCCTTTTATATGATGCTGTTCTAAGCATCTTTTTGTTTCAATAATTTTGTAATTTTCCATAGCTTATATTATTTCATTTATTGGTGGAAATTTTCCTGATTTGACAATATCAAGTAGCTCTTGCAATTTACTTAATGCATCTTCATATTGTTCCTTAGTTATTATATTTTCATTTAGTGCTTCGTCTAACTCTTCCCTATCTAGTATTTCGTATTTGCCATCTGAAAAGATTTTTAAATCAACTAACAAGTCTATAAGAGTGTATGTATCATCTTCAAATTTATAGTCTATAATGTCGCAATACCAATATATAAAATTTCCGCTTTTATCAAAGAATTTGCTTATTTTCCAACCTTTGTCTAACATTGTGTATGAAATTCCCATTCCAATATCTGGTCTTGGCTTTATTGGTGTCCATTTAGTAACAATTAGATTTTCTGTTTTTAATATTACTTCATCTTTTGATATATCAACGATTTCATCTGGGATATATCTTTTTCTTAGTATTTTCATTTCAACTAACATTCCCCTCTTTAAAGGTAAATATTCCAAATCTCTTTTTTAAAAAGTATTTTCATTTATTACCCTAATGTTTATTTACTAAAATTCTAGCAAATCATTTTTCAATTTGCAATAGTAATTTCAACACCTGTATAGTAATGTTTTATTATCTCATCATACTTGCTCCCATTCTTAGCCATTGAATTTGCTCCCTCTTGGCTCATCCCAACTCCGTGACCATAGCCTATTGTGTAAAAAGTAATTTGTCCATTTTCATTTTTTTCTATTCTGAAATTAGTTGAACGTATACCGGTTAATTTTCTAAGCTCTGTGGCTTTTATTTGAACTTCACCAATTTTCAATGTATTAACTCTGCCACTTCCAGTGTAATCTACTATTTCTATTGGATAATCTTTTTCTTTATAGTCACTAACGTATGATTTTATTATTTCTGCAAATTCCTCTTTTGTAAATGTTTTTGTATCTTGGTATGGATTTTCTTCATTACCTGCTACACTTTGCAAATATGGTATCTCTTTTCCACCCCATACGTATTTTACATTCTCTGTTTTTCCCCCACTATTAGCATGAAAAAATGCAGATATTATTTCTCCATTATACGTTATTACTTGGTTACTAGTAGATTTCACAGCTTTCTCTAACTTTGCCCACTTTTCATTTTCCTCTACATCATCCCAAGATTCAAAGGCGTACTCTTTTGTTTTATAACACTGACAACAATTTATATTGTCACACATATCCGCACCGTCATGCAAATTAGGACTATTTTTTAACTTATATAAAGTATAAGTTCTAGCTACTAATGCTTGTGCCTTTAATGCCTCTATTTCATATGTTGCCGGTACTTCTCCTATTAGCACACCTATAATATAGCTATCAAAATCTAGTTCGATAATTTTATTTTCGCTAGTAAGCAAAAGTTTTATTTTGTCTCTATTTTCTATTTTGCTCTCCTCAATATTTGTGTCACCAGAGCTTTCATCTTGCTTGGGCACAACGTTATTTCTAACTCCAATTAAAAATATGCTTGGAGTCAAAAAGCTTATTATCATTAAAGCTACAAAAAATAGCAAGAATTTTCGCATAAGAAAACCTCCCATCCTCATAGTTAATTCTATGTGGACAAGAGGTGCTTTTAGAACTTATATTTTATCTAACTTATTTAGCTACTGCAGCTGATACGATTTCGCTAAATCCTTTAGGATCGTTAACTGCCATTTCAGCTAACATCTTTCTGTTAATATTGATGTTTGCTTTTTTCATTCCGTTAATTAAAGTGCTGTAATTAACACCGTTTGCTCTAGCAGCAGCGTTAATTCTTGTAATCCATAGCTTCCTGAAATCTCTCTTTTTAAGTCTTCTTCCAACGTAAGCATATTGTAAAGATTTCATTACAGCTTGGTTAGCCATTCTAAATCTAATGCTTTTTGCTCCATAATAGCCTTTAGCCATTTTTAAAACTTTTTTATGTTTCTTTCTTGTAATTTTTGCTGTTTTTACTCTTGCCATTAGTCTTTCTCTCCTTTCAATCTAATCTATTAACCGTATGGTAACATTTTCTTTACAGTTGCTACCATTGTCTTATCAACTGTTGTTGGTTTTCTTAGTCTTGCTTTTCTCTTTGATGTTTTAACATTTAATAAATGTCTTTTATTCATTCTGTTTCTTTTAATTTTTCCTGTACCTGTAAAGCTAACTCTCTTTTTAGTAGCTCTATGTGTTTTCATTTTAGGCATAGTCAAAACTCCCTTCTAAAAATATAATTATTGTTGTTTTGGATTAATCATAAGCATCATACTTCTGCCTTCTAATTTAGGGGCTTTATCAGTGCTTCCAACATCAGATAAAGATTCTGCAAACTTACTTAACACGTTTGCTCCGAAAGCTGTATTGTTTACTTCTCTTCCCTTAAATTTAATCGTTGCTTTTACTTTGTTTCCATCTTCTAAAAATTTTCTAGCATTTTTAGATTTGAATTCAAAATCATGTGTATCGATTGTTGAAGACAAACGAATTTCTTTAATTTCAACAACTTTTTGTTTCTTCTTAGACTCTTTTTCTTTGCGAGCTTGCTCATATTTGTACTTTCCATAGTTCATAATCTTACAAACTACTGGGTCTGCACTAGGTGCAACCTCAACTAAATCTAATTCTCTTTCATCAGCTAGCTTTTGTGCTTCTGATACTGGCATAATACCAAGTTGTTCACCGTTTTCATCAATAACCTTTACTTCTTTAGCTACGATTTCCTCATTGATAGAAAGTTCTTGTTTGATACAAATCACTCCTTATTTTTAATTTGCTTTTATATAAGCAATGGTCTAGTTTTTTACACTTCTTAGCAAGCATAAAAAAAGACTTAAGTTAAAGACTTAAGCCACCACATACAATAATTCGTAAAACATAATTCGTACTAATTATTTTTAACCACTAACATATATATGTTAGGGTGAGAAGTGGTTGACTTCTTCTTGAACCATTTATTATTATAATCGCTTTATGAAATTTGTCAAGTAATTTTACAAAAAAGTTTCACTTATGTCAAGTTCTTTTTATATTTTTTGTTGACAAAAAGGGATTTTGGTATTAAAATAGTTTCGCATGGTATTAGAGAGGATACCCCGGATGCCTTAGATAATATCACGAAACGATTATTTAAATTAAATATGTATTTGAAATGGAGGTTTAGATAGTACCATGAATAATGTTACACATAGCGTTAAAGCTAGCGAAATTGAAAGAAAATGGTATGTAATCGATGCTGATGGTAAAGTTTTAGGTAGACTTGCATCAGAAGTTGCAAAACTATTAAAAGGAAAACACAAACCAACTTATACAACAAACTTAGATGTTGGTGATTATGTTGTTGTTGTAAATACTGACAAAATGATTTTAACAGGAAATAAAATGGAAGACAAGATATATAGAAGACATACAGGTTACATTGGTAATATGAAAGAATTACAAGCCAAAGATATGATGGCTAAAGATTCAGCAAACGTTCTTATGCTTGCTGTTAAAGGTATGCTTCCAAAGAATAGTTTAGGAAGAAAAATGTTAACAAAATTAAAAGTATACAGAGGTGCTGAGCACGAACAACAAGCTCAAAAACCAGAAGTATACAACTTTTAAGGAGGAGAAATAAATGCCTAGAGTTGCTAAAAAAGATGTAGCCGTATTTTGCGGAACTGGTAGAAGAAAAACTTCTATCGCTAGAGTTAGATTGATGCCAGGTAAAGGTAATATCACAATAAACGGAAAAGATATTGCTGAATACCTACCTACTGAAGTTCTTAGAGTTGTTGCTAAACAAGCTTTAGCAGTTAGTGGAACTGAAGGAAAATATGATATTGTAATCAAAGTTGAAGGTGGCGGTTTAACAGGTCAAGCTGGTGCCATCAGACACGGTATTGCTAGAGCTTTGGTTAAAGCTGATGAAGCTTACAAACCTGCTATTAAAGCAGCTGGTTTATTGACAAGAGATTCAAGAATGAAGGAAAGAAAGAAACCAGGTCTTAAAAAAGCAAGAAAAGCTCCACAATTCTCAAAGAGATAATATTTTATATATTACAAACCCTACAGTTTCAAAAAGCTGTAGGGTTTTCGACTGTTTAAGATTCTTTAAGATTGTAGAAAAACTGGTATGTAAGTAACAAATTTTAATGCAATTTTTATTATGCAATTATACTTTTTAAATAAAAAATAAGACTACTCCGTTAAGGGATAATATTTTATATCTTTATTGCCACAAGTTTAAAGATGAGTCTGGTGTAACTTCAGCCATTCCCTCTAAATTATAAAAAGTATCTGGCACATCACCTATCAAAACAGTTTCCGCCACATTTACGTGATTTATAACATCTACCTTTTCACTTATAAACGGTGCTACAATTCCCATTCTGCACCTAATTTCCAAATAAACTCTATGTCTAGTCTGATTTATTCCTGTTGAGATAAATTCCGTTTTAAACTCAATATTGACTGTTCCAGTTGGTATTAGTTTTACTTCTATCACTGGTCCTCTACCTGCTAAAAATGCATTTCCTGTGAAATTTCCTATTGGTATTCTTACATATGATTCTTTTAGTTCATTATTTTTTTCTTGTATTCTACTAGAAATTTCAGACGAAATTCTGTTCATTTCTATAACGTTTGCTCTAAGTGCTAATATTTTGCCGGTTTGCATCTCTATCCAAAATTATTAAATCAAGATATCCAACGTCATTCATAACTTCTTGCACAACTTGGTTAGATATTGATATTCCAATGCTTTCAGCTCTAACCTTGCAAAGTTCCATTATTGTTGGTTCTGCAAGATATGTAATTAGCTCAAAAGTAAGCCACATTGCTAAAATTACAATTAAATATTCTAAAATAAATAACTTTTTTCTATACTTATCAAAACCTAATCGCTCTTCCATATCATAACAATTCAGCAGCTACTTTCGCATTTCTTTTTGGAATAATTAACTGTTGATTTGGATATATTTTATCATCTTTCAAATCATTATAACTCATTATTTCACATACCGTAGTTCTATATTTCTTTGCAATTTTCCACAAAGAGTCCCCTGGTTTAACATAGTAAATAACTATACTTGGCATCTCTGGTAATTTATCTTCTGATACTTCTATATTTTTTATACCATTTATTCTTTCATTTTTGTCTGCTTGCACAAATATCTTTGTTTCTATTTTTATTTGCATTTGACTAGAATCAATTTTTGAATATTCAATATTATTTATATTCATATTGATTTCCGTATTCATACCATTTTGCAAGTTTTGTATTTTTACAACTTGTGCAAATGGTAACTCCATTTTTTTAGATTCTAGCGTTCTTTTATTTTCGTTATAGTTTAAAATATCAAAATTTATATTTCCTTCCAAAGCAACTTTACCATCTAAAACATTTTTTGTATTTATATTTGGAGTCGCATCAATATTAAGAATTTTTATATTATCTAGGTCTGGAATTAACAATCCTTGCACAATTTCCACATTTTCTGCCTGATTTATCGTATTTTGTAATAAATTTATTTCTTCATATTCGCATTTTAAGTTACAATCTGGTGAATATATATCATCAATTACTTCTGTTTGTTCTTTTTGAAACACACAAACTCTTGCACATACTTTTCCCTCAACTGTAAAACTAAGTGATTTTAAATCTTGATATATAGGCTTTATAGAGAATGCCTTAACTGTGTACTTTAATGAAATCTCCATATTTTCATTTATACCATCGTAATCAATAAAGCCCATTACTGGTATTGTTGTCTCAAAGGATTCTAACGTCTGACTTTCATCATCAGAAACATATATTATCTTAACGATGGCATCTGCTTTTGCAAAAATCTTATTATAGCTTATTTTATAATCTTCATTTGATATTTTCAAAGTGGCTTTTAATATTTCACCTATTGGCTTGCATCCCTCATCTAAGCTAACATTTTCTTGTAAATCTATATCTTGCATTTTGCAGTTTTGAAGCACATTAAGATCAATGCTTTTCTTTTGAAGTTCAACATCTCTGCTATCTGTTACATCTTTTGCAATGTTGCATTCGGTCGTATTCATCGCTTTTACATCTATTGTTATTGGAGATTTAATATTTAGTTTTCTGCTGTTTATAACTTTACATTCGATAGGTCCTTTATACACTCTTAAATCAATTATTGAGTTCTCATTAACATCTGGAATATTAAATGTTTCAGAGAAATCAAAATTACTTGTTAAATTTTTAAAAGCTCCGCTCTCATCATCTGACATATAGACAACACAAACTTGCATTGTACCATCAACAATTAACTTTCCATTTTCAATTCTTTGATTTGTTATAAAAACTTCATTATCCACCGAAATTAAGCTAAGAATATCTGGTTTTATATCAGGTACGCTTATATCTCCCTCTATAACTTTTGTTTTTTTCTCCTTACCAACTAACTTAGTAACATTTATTGGCTGATTTATTGTCTCTATATTCATAAAAAATCCCTCCTAATATTTTTAGTTTGTACTACTTCAAATATATTAGGAGAGATTAAAATTTAGAACAAGCAAGATGAAATTTTGATATATACAACAAAAGAGAACCATTTCTAGTTCTCTTTAAAGATTCGTTTTCGGAGTTGCAGTATCAAGTATTGAACTGAAACCTTCACTACCTTCAATATTTAACTCTACTGATTTTGTTAATACATCTGTGTAACTGTATGTAACATTTCTTTGACTGTCATCCATCTTTACTACAAATATATTGGGATAAGTGTTAACAAGGGTGCCCTCTTTTTCAAAGCTTTTATTTCTTCCAAGACTTCCACGAAGTAGTACTTTTTGACCAACACAATCTTCTATATTTTTCTTTACCTCATTTATATTGCTTTTTTCAATCACAATAACCACCCCTCTTGTTTCTTCTGTATGCTCCAAGTATAGCACAATTTGGTAGTAATGTCAAAACATAAATTTAGCATTTAAAGCTACTCTCGCAAGGATTTGAAAGCTCAGTTATGTAAAGAAAACATAATCAGTCTTTATTCAAATATTTCTTTAAAAATTTTCCTGTGTATGAGCCTTCAACCTTAGCAACTTCTTCTGGTGTTCCTTGGGCTATAATCTGTCCTCCATTTACTCCTCCCCCGGGTCCCAAGTCTATTATATGGTCTGCAATTTTTATTATGTCTAAGTTATGCTCGATTATTAACATACTATTTCCAGCATCAACAAGTCTATCAAGTATTTCTATAAGCTTGTGAATGTCTGCTATATGTAGACCTGTTGTTGGCTCGTCCAAAATATACATTGTTTTTCCAGTAGATTTTTTGCATAACTCGTTTGCAAGTTTTACTCTTTGTGCCTCGCCGCCAGACAAAGTTGTTGAAGATTGTCCTAATTTTATATATCCTAGTCCCACATCATACAATGTTTGAATTTTATTTTTTATTTTAGGAACGTTAGTGAAGAAATCTAATGCTTCTTCAACAGTCATATTTAGCACATCATATATATTCTTTCCCTTGTATTTTACTTCGAGAGTTTCTCTATTATACCTCTTTCCACCACAAACATCACAAGGCACATAAACATCAGATAAAAAGTGCATTTCGATTTTTACAATACCCTCGCCCTCGCACGATTCGCATCTTCCACCTGCCACATTAAAGCTAAATCTTCCCTTTGAATATCCCCTCATTTTAGCTTCATTTGTCTCTGCAAATAAATCTCTTATCAAGTCAAAAACACCTATATATGTTGCTGGATTTGAACGAGGCGTTCTACCTATTGGTGATTGGTCTATTGCTATTACTTTATCTAAATTTTCTATTCCTTTTATTTCTTTATACTTTCCTTGTTTTAGATTTGCTCTATTCAAATCATTTGCAAGCTTTTTATATAAAACTCCATTTATAAGTGAAGATTTTCCTGAACCTGAAACACCAGTTATTGCAACCATTTTGCCAAGTGGTATTTTTACATTTATATTTTTCAAATTATTTTCGGCAGCACCAATTACTTCAAGATATTTCTTATTTCCTTTTCTACGTTTTGCTGGAACTGGGATTTTAAGTTCACCACTTAAATATTTTCCTGTTATTGAATTTGGATTTTTCTTTAATTCTTCTGCTGTTCCTTCTGCTACAACATTTCCACCGTGCACACCAGCGCCCGGTCCTATATCTATTATGTGGTCTGCTGCATACATAGTATCTTCATCATGTTCAACAACTATCAATGTGTTTCCTAAATCTCTTAGTTTCTTTAATGTCGCAATTAACTTTTCATTGTCTCTCTGGTGTAGACCAATACTAGGTTCGTCAAGTATATACAAAACTCCCATAAGTCCAGAACCAATTTGTGTTGCTAATCTAATTCTTTGCGCCTCTCCACCAGATAATGTACCTGCATTTCTTGAAAGTGTTAAATATTCCAAGCCAACATCAATTAAAAACTGTAGTCTAGCATTTAATTCTTTTATAATTTGTTGTGCAATAATCTTTTCTTTCTCAGTTAGTTTTAATTTTTCAATAAATTTCTTTATTTCCGTAACAGACATCGAAGTTAATTCATATATATTTTTACCTCCGACAGTTACAGAAAGTGCAGATTTATTAAGTCTTGCTCCGTTGCACTCATAGCAATGAGATTCAGTCATATACATCTCATAAAATTCACGCATACCATTTGAAGAAGTCTCTCTATATCTTCTTTCCATAGTGTTCATAACGCCCTCAAAAGGTGCTGTGAAATTTCTTACTCCCGTAGAGCTTTCGTATCTAAAATCAATTTTTTCGTCGCCAGTTCCATACAAAACTTTTTCCATAAAATCTCTTGGCAAATCTTTAATTGGTTTTGAAACATCAACGTGATAATGTTCTCCCAATGCCTTTAAATACATAACTCCCATATTATTCTCTTTTGACTGATTCCAGCCCATTCCTTTTAGTCCACCATCAAGAAGTGAGATATTTTTATCTGGCACTATTAAATCCTCATCCATTTTTAACAAAACACCTAAACCACTACAAGTTGGACAAGCGCCAAATGGATTATTAAATGAGAATAATCTTGGTGATAAATCTTCAATACTAATATTGCAGTCAGGACAAGAATAGTTTTGTGAAAATAATATTTCTTTTCCATCAATAATGTCTATTAAAACTAGTTTGTTAGCATGTTTTAGAGCTGTTTCAACTGAATCACTAATTCTATTTCTAGCACTTTCTTTAACAACAATTCTATCAACTACAATTTCAATGCTGTGTTTCTTAGTTTTACTAATTTGTATTTCATCCTCACTTAAATCGTATATTGTTCCATCAACTCTTACTCTAACAAAACCATCTTTTTTAGCATCTTCTAATAGCTTTGTATACTCACCTTTTTTCCCTCTAACAACAGGTGCAAGTACTTGAATTTTAGTGCCTTCTCCCAAAGCCATTATTGCATCTATTATTTGGTCAATTGATTGTTGCTTTATCTCTTTGCCACATTTAGGGCAATGTGGAATACCAATTCTAGCATACATAAGTCTTAAATAGTCATAAATCTCAGTTACAGTTCCAACTGTTGAACGTGGATTTTTTGAAGTCGTTTTTTGGTCAATCGATATTGCAGGTGATAATCCTTCAATATAGTCAACATCTGGTTTTTCCATTATTCCCAAGAATTGTCTTGCATATGAAGATAAACTTTCAACGTATCTACGTTGTCCCTCAGCATAAATTGTGTCAAATGCAAGTGACGACTTTCCTGAACCACTAAGTCCAGTGACAACAACTAGCTTGTCCCTAGGTATCTTCACATTTATATTTTTTAAGTTATTAACTCTTGCTCCCTTTATCTCTATATAGTCTAACATAAGTCCCCTCCACTTCTGTATTTACATACAAACTCAGACTATATTGTAACATACGTTCGCATTTTTTTCAACAACGAAACTCAAAAACTATTTTCCGATTTGAGAGAAACCAAAAATATTCAATTTTTCGGTATTAAATTTTTAAAAAATTTTCTATTAAAAATGTAAAATCTCTTGTATAAGTCAAAATTTTTATACAATATGAAGATAAAAAACTCTGCAACTTTGTTACAAATTGTTATCTTTTTTTGTTGCACAAAAAAATTGAGGCATAAAATTTTCTCAAATTTTATACCTCAATATAATTTTACTTTTTATAAAAATTATTAGTTAAAACTAAGCAAGTTCAACTGTTGCTCCAGCTTCTTCTAATTTAGCTTTTAAAGCTTCTGCATCAGCTTTTGGTGCATTCTCTTTAACTGTCTTAGGAGCTCCATCAACTAAGTCTTTAGCTTCTTTTAATCCTAAACCAGTAGCTTCTCTAACTACTTTGATAACTGCTAATTTTGTAGCTCCAGCGTCTTTTAATACAACATTGAATTCTGTTTTTTCTTCAGCAGCTGCTGCTCCTGCAGCTGGTGCTGCTACAACTGCTGCTGCAGCTGCAGATACTCCAAATTTGTCTTCAATTGCTTTAACTAAATCAGCTAATTCTAAAACTGTAAGTTTTTCGATTTCAGCTATTAAATTTTCGATTTTTTCCATTTTAAATTTCTCCTTTATATTTATTTTATGTTTTCTGGCACATAAAGCCATTATAATTAAATTTTACTGAGAGTAGCTCATAACTTTTATATATCTTTCGTTTTTCGATTAAAATAATCAAAATAAAGACTATATTGAACTAATCAATTTAAGATTCATACACGGCAAAGTTTATAACAATTAACCTTGTGCAGATTCTTTTTGTTCTCTAACTTGATCAAGTACAACTGCAACATTTCTAATGTTAGCAAGCAATACTGTAGCAAGTTGTGTAAGTAACATTTCTTTTGATGGTAATTTAGCAAGTTTGATAACTTCTTCAGCATCAATAACTTTTCCATCCATTATTCCACCTTTAATTTTGTAAAATTCTGTGTCTTTAGCATAATCATACAAAACTTTAGCTGGTGTTACGTAATCTTCGTAACTAAATGTAACTGCTGTTGGTCCTTCTAATAATTTAGAAATTTCTTCAACATCTGTTCCTTTAACAGCAAATTTCAATGTTGAGTTTTTAGCAACTAAATACTCAGAATCAGTTTTTCTTAATTCTGCTCTAATCTTTGTAATGTCTTCAACGTTAATTCCTCTGTAATCAGTTAAAATAACTAATTTTGATTTGCTGAATTTTTCTTTAAGTGCTTCTGCATCACTTTGTTTTTTAGCAAGTACTTTTGCGTTTGGCATTACTACACCTCCTTTTAATAAAAAATCTGACATACTACCGAAGTAAATATGCCAGATCATAAATCCGTTCATTTACCTCGGTAGGAATCTTTTACATACTTAATGTATAACCCACTGTCTTTGGCTATATATAAATAAATTAAACTCTACGCTCTAACTTGAACACCAGGTCCCATTGTGCTAGAAACTGACATTCCTTTGATATATTGACCTTTAGCTGCAGCTGGTTTAGCTTTAACTATTGCATCATATAAAGTTGTAAAGTTTTCAACAAGCTTATCTGCTCCGAAAGATATTTTACCAATTGGGCAGTGAATAATGTTATTCTTATCCAATCTATATTCTATCTTACCAGCTTTGATTTCGCTAACTGCCTTAGCAACATCCATAGTAACTGTTCCTGATTTTGGGTTTGGCATTAAACCTTTTGGTCCTAATACTTTACCTAATCTACCAATAATACCCATCATATCTGGTGTAGCTACGATAACATCATAATCAAACCAGTTTTCTTTTTCGATTCTTGGTATTAAATCTTCTGCTCCTACGAAATCTGCACCTGCAGCTTCAGCTTCTTTAGCCTTATCACCTTTTGCAAAAACTAAAACTCTTTGAGTTTTACCTGTTCCGTGTGGTAATACTATAACACCTCTAACTTGTTGATCAGCGTGTTTTGAATCAACACCTAATCTGAAGTGTGCTTCAACTGTTTCATCGAATTTTGCTTTTGGCATCTTTTCGATTAAATCAAATGCTGTTTTAAGGTCATATGAAACGCCTTTTTCAATAAGCTTTGCACTCTCTTGATATCTTTTTCCTCTTTTCATTTTTTCCTCCTTTGGTTCAAACGAGATTTTTTACATCTCTCCCATAATTAAAATCTTGGACTAGTCTTCTACAACTATTCCCATACTTCTAGCTGTACCTTTAACCATACTTGTTGCAGCTTCTAAGCTTGCAGCATTTAGGTCTTGCATTTTTGTCTTTGCAATTTCTTCAGCTGTTGCAGATGTTATTTTAGCAACTTTATCTTTATTAGGTTTTGCTGAACCTTTTTCGATTTTAGCAGCTTTTAACAATAAGTCAGCAACTGGTGGAACTTTAGTAATAAAGCTAAAAGATTTGTCTTGATATACTGTGATAACAACTGGGATTGTCATTCCAGGTTGATCTGCAGTTTTATCATTAAACTCTTTTACGAATTGCATAATGTTGATACCACTTGAACCTAAAGCTGGTCCTACTGGTGGTGCTGGTGTTGCCTTTCCTGCTGGTATTTGCAATTTTATAACGTTAGTAACTTTCTTTTCTGCCATTTTTTACACCTCCTAAATTACATTTTCTGTATTTGTGAAAATTCTAGTTCTACTGGAGTTTCCCTACCAAACATAGAAACTAAAACTCTTACTTTCTCTTTTTCCATATTTATTTCTTCTACAACGCCAACAAAACTTTCTAATGGACCTGAGACAATTTTAACAGTATCTCCAACCTCATAGTCAACGTTTACTGGCACTTTTTCGAAGCCCATATTTCTAATTTCTTCATCTGTAAGTGGAACTGGCTTTCCTCCTGCTCCAACGAAACCTGTAACACCTCTTACATTTCTAACAACGTACCAAGACTCTTCTGTTAAAATCATCTTAATTAGCACGTAGCCAGGAAATACTTTTTTTAAAGTTGTTTTCTTTTTATCGTCTTTTATTTCAATTTGTTCTTCAAGAGGAACAATTACTTCTTGAACAAGATGTTGCATATCTCTGTTTTCTACAGCCTTTTCCAAAGTATCTTTTACTTTATTTTCGTAACCTGAATATGTATGTACCACATACCATCTAGCTACTTCTGTATTATTTGTGTTATCTTGAGGCACTGATATTCCTCCTTTATTCATTTTTTCAACTACTGAAACTTTTTAAATCATAACTGCAAAAAACTATTCAGTGATTTTACCACTGATGTTCTCGCCACTTACATCTCCACTTAAACTTTCGTCTATTAGCTCACCGCTTACGTCTCCACTAACATTTTGTTCAATCTTAGTGTCTTTTCCAAGTATTAAGCCGTACCAACGATCACTCAAGAAATTAAAGAAAAGATTTAAAACGATTAGTATTGCTGAAATCAATAAAACAAATGCTATTGTAACAAACGTGGCTTTTACAGTTTGTTTACCCGTAGGCCAAATTACTCTTTTTAATTCTGCCTTCATATTTTGAAAAAAGCTTCCTTTAACTTTTTTATCTTCATTTTGCATATCAATTCACACCTTTATACTAATATTATCTTATTTTGTTTCTTTGTGTTCTGTATGTTTTTTGCAGAATTTACAATACTTTTTCATTTCAATTCTATCTGGGTCATTCTTTTTGTTCTTCTTTGTATCGTAATTTCTTTGTTTGCATTCTGTGCACGCTAAAGTTATTTTATCTCTCATCTCATTCTTCCCCTTCCGCTACATTGTTCGCATATTTGTTCAAAAAAAAAGAACCTTCTGCGGTTTGCTAGCTCATTCTACCACGTTAGTCCTTTTTTGTCAATACCTTTTGCAATATTTGCGTTTGTATTATGTATAAACATTTAAACATAAAAAAACAGCCCACAATTGTGAACTGAAAAGCAAGCTTTTTTTGACCATCCCTACTCAAACACCTTACTCGTGATACGCTGTGCAACATCGATGGATTAAAATACTCCCAAGAATCGTAGAAGCTACTTACTCTATCTGCTAACTGTTCAAAGTCGTTAACTTGAATATCCGCCATTTCAAGTAGCACTTCTTTTAATAACCATTCTTTTTCACTGCCTAATAAATAAGATGGAATTACGCCTGTTTCATATACTCTAAATGCTTCTTCTCTTATAGAATCATATAGAGCATCTTTTTCAGCTTCCATCTCTGCAACTTCTCTTCTAGCATCTTCCATAGTAAGTCTTTTTCTGCTACTTTCCTTCATAACGGCCACTCCTTCATTAAATAGATTAGGACTATCATTACCGCAGCATTATGTAAATAATATACCATAAGCACTTGTAAATGTCAATTTGTGGCAGTTTTGCAGCATTACGGTTCACATAATGTTGACTTTTCCTCTAAAATATGATAAAATATATATAGTCACTGATGTTGTGACATTTTTCTGACACGCTGTGTTGGGAAAAAACAAAATCGGTGTTACACACCAAGAAAGGAGTTCACTATGCGCAGCATTCTGAACAAAGTCACCCATTTCTATCGTAACCTCTCCAACGCTTCCAAAATCCGGTCTGCTTACAAAAAGAAGCACACCGTACGGAAACGACTGGAGAACATCAACATCGGCATCATTGTCTGCCTGTACGTATTTGTCCTCGCTTTGATAGCGATGCTGGTATGTCCTGAAGCGTTCAATGGAGCCGAAAAGCTCGGTTGCATGACAATTGCTTGTCTTGCCATCTGGCTGCATGGTTATCGCCGTGCTATCGCCTTTGGACAGACAAACCGTCAAGCCTATATTGCGAATACTCGCACGGCTTTCAGGCGGATTTGCCGTGGACTGGGTCTACTCTTGCTCGTGCTGGCGGTCATAATCACCGTTCTGATGGTTGTGGCTCAAAAGTACACCGATGTGTTTCCCCCTCTCAAGGGGATTGCCGATTGCATTATCGCTCGACTGAACGAGATGCTCAACAATCTCTTGGCTAAAATGAGCTAAGAGAAACCGCAAAGGCTGCACCAAAAGTGCAGCCTTTGTTTCGTATTTATTATAATTATTCATAATCAGATATATTTGCTTCATTACTATGCTCGTTTCTCTTTTCTCTTCTCGTTCGTTCACTCATATCAATACGATTAGTACTAGTATTATCTTGAAGAAATCCTTCGCCATTTTCATAAAAGTTTCTAATATCAGAAATTACAACTCCTGCAAAAGGATTCATCCTAGAATCAAAAATTCCTTCGTGTCCGATACCTCTGTATATTTTTGCTTTAATATTGTAATCATTTTCTTTATAATATCTCAATGAATTTATAAACCTTGAATTTAAATCTTCTTCATATATTTCTCTCTGTCTTTCACATATTTCAGCTAGTGTTGTATCTCCTTTATATGACATATCATGCATTGGTGCTGGTATTTGTGTTTTATCTATTCTTCTGCCATCTTTATCTCTTCTTATTGCATTTCCATTAGTGTCCCAATTACCTGCCTCATGAGCTTCTCCTTGGCCAACATAATAGGAAAAGTCTATTTTTTATATTCGCTTTCATCAAATTCTTTTCCAAATAGTTCTTTATAGTCTTTTATTCCCAAAGGATAACCTAATTCTTCATTTGGTATAGGAATTGAGCCAGCCGCACCACCAATACAACATCTATGTACTATTTCTGGATGAATCAAAGCAAATCTTTGCTCAAATACTCCAGACGCCGAATAGCCATTCAAAAATACTTTATCTTTTACTTTTGTACTAACTGTTTCTTCAATAAACTTTTTTGCATCTTGAATACAATCCAATACTTGTAAGTCAATTCTTTGACCACTACCATTTTCATTTGTAAAACATTCTTTAGCAAGTTGTTGAACATCACATTCAGGTGTAGATTGCGGAATCAGTGGAATTACAACAGGTGCTTTATCAGATATTATAAACAATCTACGAGCCATGTTTTCAATTTCTTCTTGCGTAATATTTTTATTTCCACTTAAATTTATTGTTTCAACTATCATTTCTGTATCAGACTTAATTTTATCCGTATATAAAATGGCATACGGAAGACTTGTTTTATCATTTACAATGGTCATAGTATATTTTGTGCCATTAATTTCCTTTTCAATCGTTTGATTTTTTCCTGTATTGCTTTCAGCAGCTCCTTTTTCATCTATTTGATGTACATTTTCAAGTTCCATAAAATAATCATTTAGGCTTTCTGTTTTTTCAGGCAATCTAAATCCAAATTCTTTCATTGCCTTAACAACACTTTCATCTCTTTTTTGAACAAAGTCAGCAAAATTAGATATATCAAGCACTTCTGCTCTTTCTATTTCTTTGGGGAAAACATATCTTACGCCTTTCTGATTTAATTTTATAAATTCATCCTGCCACATTGCAAATATTTCGGTTTATTTGTCGATATTTAAACCTTAACATTTTCGGTACTCTCTTTCAATATTTATTTTTGTGACATATCTATTTTAAACCTATATTTTGCAATATTTGCGTTTGTATTACCTTTTATTGATATATTTTTAATGCATCATCCACCATTCTGTCAACAGAATACATCTTTTCAATTACTTCTCTATTATATCTTCCCATTTCAGGCGTTTTATTTTTTAATAATTTTAGTATATCGCTTTTTAATCTTTCTTTTGTCAAATTTGGCATTCCTCTACAAGTAAAATTCGTGTCAATTGCCATTTGTAAATTCTTTTCATCTAGAATTCCTAAATATCCTTGTCCGTTTGCCGAATTACCTGCTAATATTACAGGAAGTTCTGTCGCCATAGCTTCTAAAGCACATCTACTAACTCCAACAAATATATCTCCTAAGTTTAATAATTCATTTATGTCTGTTCGTGGTCCTTTAACTAATGTAATATTTGAAATGTTCTTTGTTTTTTCCTGTAACTCATCATAATAGTTTCCTCCGCCAACGACTATAAGCTGCACACCGTTATCTGATTCTTTATCTAAATCATCCAAAATTTCAGCTAAAGTAGAAACTACTTCTTTCGTATCTTGGTCTATTCTACTTACATGAATTATTTTATCTTTTCCTGGAATTAATTTTACATCTGAAGTAATTGGTATTTCCATTTTTTTATACGTTTCTAAATCAATTCCGTTTACCGTTACAAAAACATTTTTCTCATCTAATCCATAGTCTTGAACAACCTGTTTTTTTATGTCTTCACTAACAGCAAGAGTTTTTTCTCCCCAATTTGTTAACTTTTTCAAAATAAAGTTTAATCTATAGATTCCATGAACTGTCGTAACAAAGTGTGTTTTTGTCTTTTTACACACAATTCCACAGATTGCCCCCGGTATTCTAGCATGAGCATGTACAACGTCTATATTATTATTCTTAATTGTTTTTTCTATAGTTTTTATGGAAGTAATTATATGATTAATCTTTTTATCCTTAAGTGGCGCATATATGTGTTGTATCCCATTTTTTTCAATCTCTGAAACAAGTTTTCCACCCGAAGAGATTACAAACACGTTGTGTTTTTTTCTCTTTAAAGCTTTTGCTAACTCTAACACGTGCGTTTCTGCACCACCCATATTCATTTCCATTGTAACCAGAAGTATGTTCATATCTATATATACCCTCCGTAATAAATCTTTTGTACTATTTTACACTTATCTCTGAAACCTTTCCAGTTGTTTTAGCATACTTAGTTTCGAATTTCTTTTCGCTATCTACTTTTAATTCTATTGTCTTATTTGCATAATATGCATCTGTTTCCACAGTTCCTGGTGTTTCTATTGTTAAAGTCATATCATATCTATAAGCATTATTAACTAGCTCTGTTTTACCATTTTCCATTATCTCATATGTTTCAGCTGGAACACTTTCAACATTAGTTATTTTGCCAATATTCACACCTGTTTGTGAATCATAAACAATATCCCCACTTTCGAAGGCTTTAACCGTGAAATCTCTTATACTCTTTACCTCAATTTTATATTCGATAATTTCATTTGAACTTTCCTCTGTTTTGTTGTTAAACTTTCCAAATTTAATAATTGCTCCTAAAACTAGTAAGACTACCACCAATAAAACAAAGAAATCCACTATATTTATTTTGCCAAATATTTTTCCATCTTTAATCATACACTCTCACCTATCTTTCAATTGAAATAATGTAACCTCTTCCAGCATAGCCTTTACCTTTAATATGTGCCTCGTTGCCGACTTTTATGTCATACCCATTAACTGTTATTGATTTATCGTTTATAACTGCATCTGCCTCTATTGTTAATGTTATATCAATAGCATTGTCAAGTGGTGTTTCAATAACTTCTTTCTTGGTTCTATTAACTCCATACCTAGTTGAAGCAGTGCTTTTCTTTTCTTTAATTTTACCTATATTTATATTTTTTAAAGAATCATAAACTGTTGTATCTGCATTTATTGCGTCATATACTTGTGGCATGCTCTCAGTTGTTCTTATTTGATAAACAATTTTTTGAGTGTTACTCGTAATAGTTTTACTTCCTTTGTGCATATATGAATATCCAAATATACAAGCAAATAGCACAACTAATATTATAAATATATCTAAAACATTTACCTTTTTAATTTTAGGTTCCTCCTCTACTTTTTCATAGAAACTTTCAATATTTTTAGTGTAAACTTCAACTGTAAATTTTTTTTCAAATATTTCAATAGATTTTTTCTTCATTCGCTCAAAAACATTTTTGTCTGTTAATATTCTTTCAACAGCCTCAGCAGTGTCTCTTGGAGATTTTATTGGAACTATATAACCATTTTCTCCATTGCTTATTACTCCAGGATTACCACCAAAATTTGTTACAACTGCCGGTACTCCGATGCTCATACCTTCTAATAGAGCAAGGCTTGTAGCCTCTGTGCCATAAGAGCAATTAACCTGAACATCAAATATATTCACAAAGTCCTTTACATTCTTTACAAAGCCTGTGAAGATAACTTTATTTTCAAGCTTTAATTCTTTAACTTTTTGTTTTAAATTGTCTTCTTCACTTCCTGTACCAAGAATTAAAAACTTAGCTTTTAGTTTCTTCTCGTTTAGAAGAATATTGGCAGCTTCAATAAATGTTTCGTGTCCTTTAACCTTTTCAAGTCTAGCAAGTATTCCAACCACATATTCGTCATCTTTTATTCCATACTTTTCTTTTAATGCTTTTCTCTCTTCTTCAGATGTTTCTGGTATCTTTTCAACTCCGTTTAATATTACATCTATTTTTTCTTCACTAACACCACCATCTGTGAGGTTTTCTTTTGCAGCCTCTGCAACGGCAATTATCCTATCAGATAATAATTCATTCGTATTTTTATATATAAATCTTCCAAAACCTTTTTTTATTTTAGGGTTCACTGGAAAAACAGAATGTCTTGTAAAGACAACCTTAGTATCTTTTACAAATTTTGCTGCAAGTCTAGCGGTACTGCTTGCGTGAGTGTGAACTATGTCTGGTTTTTCTTCTCTTAAAACTTTTATAAGTTTAAATAATGATTCAAAATCCCACGACTTATCTTTTAGTCCATCTATCTCTACAATCTTCACACCTGTGCTTTTTAGTTCTTCAACAAGTGCACTGCCCTTTGGCAAAATCACGACAATTTCAAACTTTTTCTTATCATAATTTTTGCAAAAATTTATTATACATTTTCCAGCTCCACCAATATTAGTGTCACTAATAACATTTACTACTTTTATCATATATTTTTCCTTTCAAGCATCTATTTCTCATCACTTTTCGAAACTTTTGTAGACACAAGACCAAAAGCTATTATAATCCAAAAAATTAAAACAACTCTATAATTATACCAAGTATGATCAAACATACTTTGAAGCATAAATCCCGAAACACCAGCAATAAGCGACGAAGTTAATATATTCTTTTTCTTGCATATACTTATTATCGTTTCTTTATAAAAATTGTATAACATTCCTAAAAATACAATTAGTCCAACAATACCAAATTCAACTACCAACTGTAAATACAAGTTGTGTGAATGTGGTGCAGAAATATTGTTATAAGAATATATTGGATATATCGTATTAAAACTTGTTATTCCTAAACCTATGCCTGAAAACCAATAATCCGCAAGCATTGCAAGTGTCCCCATCCATATATACACTCTATATGATGTTGAGGAATCACCCATATTTCCTATGCTTAAAAACCTATTTATAATCGATTCTGGCAAAACAAATGGTAAAAACAAAAGTGCAACAATTCCAAGCAATATAAATCTTCTATCTATCATTATAGCTAAAAGTCCAATTGCTAGTATTATTCCAAGCCAACAGCCTCTTGAAAAAGTTAAAGCCAAAGCTAACATTGTTACTCCCAAAGAACTTAGCCAAAATAACTTTTTAAATATTCCCTTTTCTGTCCATAAAAGTCCAACAATTATTGGAATTGCAAGTATTAAATACTCACCATACACATTTGGATTTTCAAATGTAGAATAAACCCTCATTTTAATATCTTCAAACATCTCTTTGTCTAGCCAAGCCTGTGAATACAAGTCTCCAAACATATATTGATACAAGCCATAAAAAGCCGTAATAACAGCAGCAATTGAAAAAACATACAAAATAAATTTAAACTGTTTTTTATTCTCAATAGTATTTATAACAACAAAATATGAAAGAACAAAAGCTATCATAAGTAATGCAATATTTCTACTTTCTTCAAGAGAAATAGAAGTTACGGCACAAATGCCTATAACTAATGCAAACACCAAAACCCAAGCATTTGTTTTAAAATACTTCAATTTAAAGTTTTTATTTATGGCTACCTTTAAAAATAGTGACAACGCTGTGCAAATTAGCAAAAGTAAAGACATCATCGTTGAAGCAAATGGCACTGCAAAAACCGTAATTGATAGCCATATCATAGGCTTTGCAAATATGCTATTTTCAAAAACTTTATCTAATTTTATCTTATGTGCTATCTTTTGAATAAAAGAAATGAACTTCATCATAAATTTTGAAAAAATAGTATCGTCATCTACTTTTTTACTATCTTTTTCTTTCATAAAAAGCCCGACTAAAAAGCTTTCTGAAAAAATCTTATTTATCCAATTTGATATGCCTATAAGTAATTTATAAATTAAACTATCTTTTAATATTTTATTCATATTTTCCAAATCTTTCTTTTTAATATAGTCCACGATTATTATATACGGAAATTTACATTTATACAAGTTTTAGTTTAAATAGAAAAAATTTTCATTAACTTCAACTTTAAAACATTGCAAACGTAAATCTCATAAATGTCAAAATTTATTTTTTAATCTTTGAAATAACTAAGTTTTTACCTTCTGCAATAACTTCAGATTTAAGAACCCACATAGCCCCGAAATATACAAAAACTCCCGTCACAACTGAAATTAGTAAAGATATTATTGTGTGTCCAAAATTTATATTTTTAATAAAAAACACACAAACACCCATCAATAAGCCCGAAAATAATATTTTAGCAAACTCATTAAATGTATCATTATTCACAATTCCATTCATCTTTCTATTTATTGCATAAATCATAACTATGGCAGTAAGTATCGAAGTTATAGATGCTGCCAAAGGCAAACCTAGAAAATCCATACATTTAACCAAGCAAATACTAAGTAACACATTTATCACAATTGAAAATATGCTAATTTTCATCGGAGTTTTAGAATCTTGCATTGCATAAAAAGCTTTATTTAGCACTTCCATAAGACCATAACCTATCATTCCAATGGCGTAATATAAAAGTGCTCCACCAGTCAAAACAGTTGAAGTAACAGTAAATTCTCCTCTTTCATAAATTACTTTTATAATTTCATTGCTAAGTATGCCAATACCAACAGACATAGGAATTATAAAAAATAGCGAAATCTTTATCGATTTATTTAGCAAAGTCGTAATCATATTTTCATTTTTATCAACTGTAAGTTTTGATAATTCAGGGAAAATAATATTAGACAACGTGTATGAAAAAACTCCAACAATAATCAAATACAAATTATATGAATACTCTATTGCCGAAACAGCTTGTCCGCCCTGTAAACCAGAAGCAAGCCTTATATTAACTATATTATTTATAGGTTGCACCCACGTGCTTATAAGAATTGGTAAAGCTAGTTTAACAATCTTTTTCAAGCCTTCATCTTTAAAATCAATGGTAAATCTGTATTTAAACCCTTTCTTTATAATGGCTGGCAACTGAATAACTATCTGTGTTCCCCAACCAATTAACATTGCAATTGCAGCACCTTTAACACCAAATTTATTATTAAATATAGCTAAATACAAAATCAAAATTCCATTTGCAACAACACTAATTATCGCCGGAATATTAAACTCATCTAACGACTGCAAAAAGCCAACAAAAACATACGCAACAGCAGTAAAAAGCATAATAGGAAATAATATTTTTATAAGCTCAATTGTCAAAGCAGACGTTTGTAAATCCAAATCAGGTGCAATAACAGAAACAATTTGTGGTGCAAAAATTATACCAAGTATAGTAAAAGCAAGCGAAATAACAATAATTACATTCAAAAAATTATTAGCAAATTGAATCGCTCGTTTCTTGCCATCTTTCTGCAAATACTCATTAAATATTGGAATAAACGTAGACGAAATCGCTGCTCCCAAACTCATATCAAGTAATTGAAGCGGTATCCTAGAAGCCGTAAAAAAAGCAGTAGCCTCAAAACCTGTTCCATAAAATTTTGCAAATACTATATTTCTTATTAGTCCCAATACTTTTGCCAAAAACACAGCACTAAACATAAAGGCAAAAGTCCTTATAATCCCTTTTTTCATATGTTTCTCCCATAAAAATAAATTACTTAATCAGAATAAACTTGTGTAATACCAATTCAAACTAAAATACTATATTGAAAAATGAAATAATATTTTAAGTGCAACAATAAGTGCAACACCAGGCACACCCAAAACACCAATACACGAGCCAACAATAATATTCATAGGTATATTCATTCCAACCAAATTCAATAAAATATATAAAATTCCACCTAGTATACTGTTTATAAAAAGTGTATAAACAACACTCCTCTTAGCTGACACAGACTTTATAAGTGAAAAGCCTCCCAGAACTCCAAGTATACTATAAGTCATAACATTTGTAAAAAGCATATTGGTACAAACCTCCTTTTAACTTGCAACTTTCCATCACACATTAAAAACATATATCAAAATAACGCAATATAACACCTAAATACGCTATTTGTAAATATTATTCACAGTTTGTACCAATTATGCTTTTATCTTTTAATCTTCATATTCAAATTCCCAGTCAAATATCTTTACCAAGTCGCCCTCTTTAATGCCTTGCTTTCTAAGAGCAGCATCAACACCAATCTTTCTAAGCATCATATGGAAATAAGCAAGCGACTCATTATCAGAAAAGTTTATTCTTCTCATTATATTTTCAACTTCTTTTCCCTCAACAACAAAATATTTGCCATCTCTTCTAATAGTAAAATCAGGTTCATCTTCCAATGTATAATGCACGGTTTTTTCTTCAACTTCAAATTCTTCTTTTGGAATATCCTTTAATAACTCTGCAATTCTTGTAAACAGTGTACCTAACCCTTCGCCAGTTACAGCAGAAATTTTATAAATTTCATATCCACTTTCTTTTGCCACTTTTTCTAATCTGTTATAATTTTCCTCATCTTGCAAAACATCAACCTTATTAGCAGCTATAATTTGTAATTTATTAGCAACCTTGTCGCTATACTTTTTCAATTCATTATTTATCTTGTTAAAGTCGTCAACAGGGTCTCTGCCCTCAGTTCCAGCAACATCAACAACGTGAAGAAGTATCCTCGTTCTCTCAATATGTCTTAAAAATTTAAGACCAAGACCAACTCCCTCGCTTGCACCCTCGATAAGTCCTGGAATATCAGCCATTACAAAACTAGCACCATTATTAAGTTTAACAACACCAAGATTTGGTTCAAGCGTCGTAAAATGATAATTAGCAACCTTAGGTCTAGCAAGAGTCATTCTCGATAAAAGAGTAGACTTTCCAACATTAGGATATCCAACAAGACCAACATCAGCAATCATTTTAAGTTCAAGTATAACATTCTTTTCTTTGCCAGGTTCGCCAGTCTCTGCGAAATTAGGAATTTGCCTTGTAGCAGTTGTAAAGTGAACATTTCCTTTTCCACCTTTTCCGCCTTCAAGAATACACTCAACTTGTCCCTCTTTCGACAAGTCTGCTATTATTTTTCCAGACTCCTCATCTATCACAACAGTACCCTGTGGAACATCTATATATAAATCTTCCCCTTTTTTACCATTGCATCTACTTCCACTACCTGGTTCACCATCTTTTGCAGCATATTTCTTGTTATATCTAAAATCAATAAGTGTATTTAAACCCAAATCAACTCTAAAATATACACTTCCGCCTTTTCCGCCGTCACCACCATCTGGTCCGCCATTGGCTACATATTTTTCTCTTCTAAATGAAATAGCACCATTTCCACCTTTTCCAGATGCTATTACTATCTTTGCATAATCTATAAACATAGTAATCTCCTTCTCATTTTTTCGGTATGTATTTTATCATACTTTTCCGATATTTTCAACACGAAAAAGGACGTAGATCTAAAAGTATAATTCAGATATGAAAATGTCTCATAATATTGAAATTCCTCATTGAATTAGCCAACCTAATTTAATGAAGCTTGTTATGAGAAAGATTGATAATACCTACATTTTCTTAATTTTTCAAAAATTCTTTTCTACGGAAGTAAGCAATTGCAAGCATTTTACAGCAAGCTGCTTTAAAATTATGTTAATTTGTGGTATAATTTTAGTATACTCTAAACTTTTTACAGATCTTTCATTTTAAATTCCACAATGTGGATTTAATTACCTGATTGATTATTCAGCAGATTATGCTGATATTAAAAGTTTTAGAGCAGATTTTAATATTTTTAGGAGGAAGATCTCAATGACTACCAACATCAAGTGTGCACCCGTCAACGCCAACAGCTCTACCCATTCCATCTTTGCCAAAGCTCGTCACGAAATCCGTTGCCTGCTCGGAAAAGAAACCAAGATTTTCCATTACAAAGCTGGCAAACCGAAAATCATTTCGCACAATTGCGAAAATGGCAAGGAGACTATCGTTCAAAAAGGAACTGAAGACAAGTACTGGACTACCTACGCTGACGCTACCCCTGCGAAGGCTGTTTCTGTTCCAAAAGCTGAGAATGTTCCTGTGGCTAAGTCCGTTCGGGTTCGCCTGGTAAATGGATTGAAGATCAGTATCTGGCTTGAGGTTGCCCTACTGGTTGCACGTCACTTTGTCCCTGAAATCGAAGAACAGCTCCCCGCTGTATACAGTTTTCTGGATAGTGTGGCACTGCCAATCATCAACTGGCTTTATGCCTTTGCCATGAAATGTGTCAATTGGCTGATGAGTCAGGAATGGATTGCGAACATCATCGAGTTTCTTCGCAATCTCGCCGTCTAATCTGCTCAAAACCTGTTCCGAGTTTCGGAACAGGTTTTTTTATGTAATAGGAAAGTAACAGATTTGCAACCTTTTATGTATTGATTTTCTTTCCTATTACAATCGAGTAGGAGGAACTTTGCTTTTTATTCTCAAAGTTCCGACCTCTCACACCACAATTCCGGCATACCGTTCG
>CAKPAA010000008.1 GCA_934132775.1 uncultured Clostridia bacterium
CCTCCTATGTTTATATTTATTCTAACATAGAAAGGATCTTATTTTCATTAGTTTACACAGTTTTTTCTACATACTCTAAAAAATAAGTAAAATATTCCTGGATGCTCATAAATATTTATACTAGTTTACACAAACTTTTCTATATACTCGCTTTTCTACGTGCTCACACAATTTTACGTACTTTTCTCACCAGATAAAAGGGCAAGAAATAAACTCCTGCCCTTTTATTATTTTATAATTTACATATCACTCTAATTGCAATGCAAGTTAATCAGCTAACTATCTTTTTCTAAATCATACTTATTGTCTTTATTTCATATATTTTTCAATTTCATCGTGTATATTTTCAGTTGAAGATAACGGAATAACAACATTTAATTTGTAATTTACAACATAGTCTTCATCTATGTACTCTATACCCATTTCTTTTAAAGCTTCATCATCTAGCAAATACCAGTCCTCACCTATTGTTTTTATAACCTGCTCCTGAACACCATCATCATTAAATCTTGTTCCTTCTAATTTGGCATTTTTTATTCCATATAACGTGGCATTTGCTGGGGTTAATACTCCTGCTGTGGCAACCTTAGCAGCTTCCCTATTTACAACAGTTCTTACCTCAGACAAATTATTTTCTTTTACTTGTGCCTTGGCTTCTTTCAAAGCTCTAACTCCGCCAACTATTGTCATAGAAGCTATTATTGTCATAACAATAATCATAACCACTACCGTAACTAAGGTTACACCTTTTTCACTTTTTATATTAAACTTAACCATATCTTCGACCTCCAAACAATATTCCTCACAAAAATATTATAGCATTTGAAAATAAAAAAGAGAATAGAATTTTTATCTATTCTCAAATTTTTATTTATGATTCCATAAAATGTAGTAACTAATACCACTTTTTAAAGAACTATTCAGCTGTGTATGGTAGTAATGCTATATGTCTAGCTCTCTTAACAGCAAGTGTAACTTCTCTTTGATGTTTTGCACAAAGTCCTGTTACTCTTCTTGGTAATATTTTACCTTTTTCACTAACATACTTTTTTAATTTATCAGCATCTTTGTAATCAATAACTAAATTTTTATCAGCACAGAAAGCACATACTTTCTTTTTGATTCTTCTTTGTCTTGGCATTGAATCATCATCATTGTTATTTCTGTTATTGAACTTTCTATTTCCTTTTTTATCAGCCATTTCATTTCCCTCCAATCTTGTTTTTATGAAAATCCATCGTCTACATTAGAATGGTAAATCGTCATCTGTAACTTGTGAAAAGTCATTTGGTGCAGCATTTGCATTAAAAGTAGCACCTGAAGCGTTGTTATCTCCAAATGGATTTGCTTCTGCTTCTCTCCTAGTATCTGCAAAATATGCTTCCTCAGCAATAACTTCCGTTACATATACTTTTTTTCCATCTTTATCGTCATAATTTCTTGTTTGTATTCTTCCAATTATGCCGACTTGTTGACCTTTCTTAAAATACTTACTACAAAACTCACCAGTTTTATCCCAAGCTACTATGTTTATAAAGTCTGCTTGCCTTTCTTCACCTTGTCTTACAAATCTTCTATTTACTGCAAGTGAGAAAGATGCAACAAGTGTGTTATTGCTTGTGTATCTTACGTCTGGATCTCTAGTTAATCGCCCCATTAGAACAACCTTATTCATAATAATAAGTCCTCCTTCTTACTTTTTGATAACTATGTGTTTTATAACTTCGTCAGTGATGTTATAAATTCTTTCTAGTTCATCAATAAATTCTGGGTTACTTGTAAAATTAACTAAAGTATAGTATCCTTCGCTTTGTTTTTGGATAGGATAAGCTAGTTTCTTCTTTCCCCACTCTTCTGTTGATTCAACTGTACCATTCTCACCAATAAGTGTTATAAACTTATCAATTGTTGCTTTTGTAGCAGCTTCATCAAGATTAGCATTGATAATCATAATTGTCTCGTATTTGTTCATTATTACACCTCCTTTTGGACTACGGCCCCATATCAACGTATGGAGCAAGGCAGTTTCACTGCCCTAATATATTACCACGATTCAGCATTTTTTGCAAGCCAAACTTAAATATTTACCGTTTTTCTTGTCAATTCCACCAAATTTAATTCCGTGTAGCCCTTAATATCAATTTTACTTCTGTCTTTCTTGGCCTCTTCTATCATTGTTTCTAGTATTTGTGCTTGATTATTTTTATCTAGCAAATCTATAAAATCAACAACTATTATTCCACCAATGTCTCTCAAACGTATCTGCCTCATAATCTCAATCGCAGCTTCCTTATTTACATTTAATGCTGTTTCTTCTAGATTCTTATTTCCAACATATTTGCCTGAATTTACGTCTATTGCCGTTAAAGCTTCTGTCTTATCTATAACTATATATCCGCCACATTTTAGCCAAATTTTGCGTTTGTGAGCATTCTCAAATTCACCAACTAATCCTAAGCTTTCAAATATATCTTCTTGTTTAATAAGTTCAAATTTTATGTCGCATACGCCAACCGTTTCTTTTAATTCTTCTAGTGTCTTATCATCATTCACATAAATTTTACTAGTTTGTTTATTTATTAAGTCTCTACTAATTTTTGAAATAAGTTCGTGTTCGTTATAAAGCATTTGAACATCATCATCTTTTTCATAGACGTCACAGATATTTTTCCACTTCTTTACAAGCTCTTCCACATCACATTGTATTTTTGCTTTTTCAATGTTTTCTGCATCAGTTCTAACAATTGCTCCAAAATTTTCAGGAATAACATCTTTCACAATTTCAACTAGTCTCTCTCTTTCTGATTTATTCTCTATTTTTTGAGAAGCAGTTATTATGTTTGTGTTTGGCATTAAAACAACATAATTCCCTGGAATTGTTATGTGCGTAGAAACTCTTGCCCCCTTTATTGAAGTTGGAACTTTTCTAACTTGCACTAATATCTTCTCATCTGGTTTAAGCACATCTGATATTTTAAAATCTATATTTTGCTCCTCTTTTGTGACATCAACCTTTTTTATAGCATCCTTTATAGAGATAAAAGCATTTTTTTCTAAGCCTATATCAATAAATGCTGCCTGCATACCATTCACAACATCTTTTACTCTTCCTATGTAAATGTTTCCTAAAATGCTCTCTTCTCCCTGCTCATATGAATAAATTTCACAAATACTGTCATTTTCTAGCACACACACATCTGTCTTTCCATTTCTTTTACTTATAATTAACTCACTCATCTTACTCTCCACTTTTATTATACATATTCATTGCTTTACTAACATTACTGTTAATAATTTCAAGGACAGCCTCGGCCACCTTGCTAGACAATCTTCTAGCTATCAACTTTTCTTCACTTGTTAGTTTCATAAGGACATAGTCCTTTAAATCAATATTCTCAGGGGGTCTACCAGTTCCCATCCTAACTCTTATAAATTCTTGGCTCTTCACTAGTTCCGTAATATTTCTCATTCCATTATGAGTTCCAGCGCTGCCACTAGGTTTTATTCTAAACCCTCCAAATGGCAAATCTATATCATCGTATATAACGATTAAATCTGACAGCGGAATTTTATAAAAGTCTAATATCTTAATAATGCTTTCCCCGCTTAAATTCATATAAGTTTGAGGCTTTGCAAGCATTATTTTTTCGCCATTTTCAATGCCTTCTCCTATTATTGCTTCAAACTTGTTTTTATTCAATTTTATATTTAATTTTGAAGCAATTTCATCTATTGCCATAAATCCAAAATTATGTCTTGTGTCATCATATCTCAAACCCGGATTTCCGTAGGCCTACTACCAATTTCATATATTTTCCTCCTATATGTGTAAATTTACATAAAAATATAACAAATTTACCGATATTACTTGAATTTTTACCTAAAATATAGCATAATATAGATGATGATTTTTGTCAACAAAATGAACGTGGAGGTTGTTTATGTTTAAAGCCCTAAATTCACTATTTAAGAAAATAATTTATAAAATAATGAATCCTATCGATTCTTTATTAAAACCGCTAAAAATTGATCTAGGATCTTTTTTTTCATACGTGTTTGCTATTGGAACAATATTATTGACATTCGATAGAGTTGTTGAACTAGGATGCGTACTATTTACCGGACAATTTACAAATTATTGGTCACCTTTGATGTACACATTTGCATTGTTTGTAGTTGTTGCCGGCTATGCCATTCTTTGTGGTTCGCCATTCCGTAAGACGATATTGCAACCAGTAGATTTTTATTTGTATTATTCAATTGCTTTTAGAATAATATGTGGTGTTATGATTGCACAATGGGTAAACCAAATTTCTTGGATATTGCTTATGTGTTGTTCAAACTTTAAATTTATTGCTGTAAATATGCCAGAGTTAATACATCCAGCTATCACATCTTTGACTTTGTTATTTCCTTTATTCTTGCTAAGAGTATCAGCTTCATACTATATAAACGATTATATGGACGCAGATCAAGATTGGATAGATTCTTTTGAAGATTACAAAGGATTTAAACTTGTAGCAGATAAAAACACGAAGAAAATACCATCTGTATATATGTGTAATGCACAAATTTGTATTGATGATAAAACGGGTAAACCTGCTATAATTCCTGAAAAGAAAAGATTTGAAGCAATACTAGTTGAAGGTGCAACTGGTACAGGTAAAACTGCTACTGTTGTTGAACCTATGTGTGCTTCTGATTTGGAACGTAAATACTTTTTTAGAGAAATTAGTAAGAAACTAGCTTATAATGCTTTAAATGCCGGAATTGCTTATTTAAGAGTACCTTATAATAATGAATATTTAAATAGAAACTTTACTCTTTCATATATCAAACCAAAGGCAAATAAAGTAAATGAATATAAAAACTATGTAAAAGATATGCTTAAATATACAGATCCAGAAACTGGCGAAATGTATTACAGAGGCGTAGGTTTTACACTTGTAGCACCAGATAATGCTTGTATAGAACGTGTTAGAAAGGTTGCAAAAGCATATGAAATTGATGTTAATGTAATAGACCCAATGGATCCTGATTCACTTGGTATAAACCCATTTATAGGCACAGATCCAGCAAAAGTTGCAAGTATTATATCAACAGTATTAAAAGGTATGTATGAATCTGAAAACGCAAGTAGTAATAACGTTTTCTTTGCAAACGTTACGCAACAAGCTTTTGAAAACTTGGCTATTTTGTTAAAACTAGTATATCCAAGAATGCACAATGGTACACTTCCAACACTTGAAGATATGCTTTCTATACTAAACAACTTCGACTTAGCAGAAGAAATGACAGAAGTATTAAAGAAAGATCCTCAAATGGCAGAAGATTATAAATCATTGATTGGATACTTTGAAAAGAACTTCTACAAACCACCAGTTAACATTCACGGATACGAAATTGCTTCAACATATGGTAGTGGTAGAAAAGAAACTGAAAAATTTGTTTATGGCGCAATCACTCAGCTAGATAACTTTCTAAGAAATCCAGGTATTAAACGTGTGCTTTGCAGCAGAAACAATAACATAAATTTGGATAAGGCACTTGCAGAAGGACAAATAATAACAGCTTGCACAAGGCAAGGTGATTTAGGAGAAATACATCAAAAAGCATTTGGTATGTTCGTTATACTTTCTCTTAAAGATGCGGTTTTAAGAAGACCAGGCATAGAAGATACAAGAACACCACACTTTATTTACATTGATGAGTTTCCTCTATACGTTAACAAAGATACAGAAGCCTTCTTTACACTATTTAGAAAATATCGTTGTGGAACTCTTATTACAATACAGAACTTGTCACAATTAACAAAGAATAGTTCATTGGCATATTTTAAAGATGTTATTATAACTAACACAAAAACACAAATTATATTTGGTGATATGACCGCAGAAGAATCTGAATTTTGGTCTGCTGAAATTGGTAATTCGAAGAAATGGAAATATAAACGTATTTTGGCCGACTCTTCTACTCAGGAGGGTGCAGATAAAATAACTGCAAACTTAATGGGCGCAGAGCAAGCATTTTCACCAACATATAAACCAGGAAAAATTGTTGGCTTAGCCTTTAAGACTTGTATTTACAAGACAAAAGATGAGTCTGGTAAAACAATTGTTGGTAGAGGAAAAACTGATTTCATTTCTAGCAAGTTCTATGAAGCTAAGAAATGCGCAAATTATAACTTTGAAGTGTTTGAAAATGCAGAAACGGAGCAAGTTTCAGTTGCTAGCAATACAGATGCAACAGAAAAATTTTACAATGATAATAGAGAGTATTATTCAGCTCCAAAATCAGATGCAAACTCTGATACAGCTATAAACCTAAATGTAACATCAAAGCCGATGGATGAAGAAATTTACATAGATGTAAATCACGATGGAGTAAATGATTTTGTTGTTGAAGATTTTCCAATAAAAACACCAAATGAAGTTAATATGAAAGATCAAGTTTCTTCAAACTCTGATCCTATAATTCTTAATATAAAGAAGAAACAATAGATGATAACCAACCTTACCTTTCTTTTGGAAAGCTAGAAGTATTAAAATTTCTAGCTTTCTATTTTTATACAAATTTTCCTATTCAAGAAAGATAAAAATCTATCAGATAAATTAAAGTTCTTTATACAATAAGAATGTAATGAATTTAGCAAATTTTATGTATAGTTTTCTTTTCCTATTGTATAAAAAAAGAGAGCTGTATAAGAATGAATATACTTGCTCTCCTTCATATTATTTAAATTTCAAACATCTATTTCTTATTTAAAGTTGTGGAATATTTCTGCCATCTCCAAGAATCTTCACACATTTGTTCAAGTGTCTTTTCAGCTCTCCAACCTAAGACAGCCTCTGCCTTAGATGGGTCGGCATAACATTCTGCCACATCGCCTGGACGTCTTTCAACTATTGTGTAAGGTACTTTTACCATATTAGCTTTTTCAAATGCTTCAACTATTTCTAATACACTATATCCTTTTCCTGTGCCAAGATTAAACACCTCAACACCTCTATTTTTGAAAGAATACTCAATAGCCTTTAAATGACCTTTTGCCAAGTCAACAACGTGAATATAATCTCTCACGCCTGTTCCATCTTTCGTATTATAATCATTTCCATATACACTAAGCTCCGGAAGCTTACCTGTTGCTACTTGCGTTATATATGGCATTAAATTATTTGGTATTCCATTTGGATCTTCGCCTATCAAACCACTTGAATGAGCACCAATTGGGTTAAAATATCTCAAAATAACAACTGACATCTTAGGAGTTGCCATAGCAACATCTTTTAATATTTGCTCAATCATATACTTCGTCCAGCCATATGGATTAGTGCAAGATGTAGGCATATCCTCTCTCAACGGAACTTCCTTTGGAACTCCATAAACTGTTGCAGAAGAACTAAAAACAATATTATTTACATCGTGTTTCTTCATAACATCTAATAGTGTTAAAGTGCTGCCTATATTATTTTCGTAGTATTTAAGTGGTATAGAACAAGACTCACCAACTGCTTTTAATCCTGCAAAATGAATTACTGCATCTATATCCTCTTTCTCAAACAACTTATCAACTGCCTTATAATCAGTGAAATCAACATCATACGCAGTAACTTTTTTATTTACTATTTTCTCAATTCTGTCAATTACATCTTCTTTACTGTTTGAATAATTATCTGCAATTACAACATCATATCCAGCTTCAATAAGTTCAACAGCCGTGTGTGAACCAATATAACCTGCGCCACCAGTTAATAATATCTTCATAAGTTCCTCCTTATTTTAATACTTAATAATACTTTATCTTACTATAAAACTATGTATTTAGAACTATTTTTCAAGCAATGGAACTTGTAACATTTCCATTCTATATCTTCCTGTTTCAGGATCTTGTTTAAATGCAATCAAAGTTTTATCTATCTCTGGTTCAAGCTGTCTTAAATCAGTAGAATAATACACTTCAATTCCTTTTAATTCAACTTTAACTTTCTTTATAGCTTTAAATATTTCAATTAAATGCTCATCATCTTCACCAATTATAACTAATTGAGGTTTCTTATCAAATCCACAATCTTTGCTTTGGAAATTATCATAAAACTCTTCATATAATTTCATTTTTTCCATAAGTTTTTCTTCCCAGCCTGGGTTTCTTCTAACAATTTCAAAAACAAAATCTATCTTGATATCATTTTTTACCAAAGTCACTTGACCGCCTGATGGTTGAAATTTAATATTTTGTCTCTTAGCAAACATCATTGGATTAAGCACAAAACTTTTATATGCTCCAACTTTTTGCATATACGCCATCAACACTTGATTTCCTGCAAGTCTTCTTTTTAGCATATAAACTGGCTTTGTATTATCTGTTGGTTGCCAATTAGTTTTTATTTGTCTTGAATTTAACAAATATTTTCCTATCTTATCTAAGCAATATACTCTATAAATACCTTTTCCCTCATCACTTGAAAAATAATATCTAGTAATTATTTTGCTTTTTATCATATCTTCTAATTTTTTGTTCAATTTATCTTGCGATTTTACGTCGATTCCTTTCTTTATAAGCATTTGATATATCTGTCTAGAAGTCATAAATTCAAATTCATTTATAATCTCTAAAATCTGAAAGTGTACTTCATTTATATACCCCTTATCAATTTTAAAAACAACTTGGTCAATTGAAGCATATCCATCCTTTCCATCAAATACCTTAATCTCGTTTTCCCTCATCGCAAAAGGCGATTTAGGTGCCTTAATAGCATTGTCCTCTACCATTTTTCTTTTCCTCCTTAATAAAGTTTGAAATTACTATATAATTTCTAATTTAATTTTTTTGCTTTCTGGTAATATCTTCTTTACACGAACATTGACCTTTTCGCCATAAGAAACACCAGATTTATAGTTTGCCAAACCAACAATGTTTGGCTCAACTTCTATAAACACACTATTTTCGTGATGATTTTTCACTGTACCAGTAATAATATCTCCCTCTTTAAACTTTAATTTTTCATAACTAGAAAGTAAGTTAGCATCTTTATATGAAAGAGATAATTTACCTGTATTTCTATCATAACTTTTAACCATTACGTCTATATATTCTCCAATGTTAAATTGTTCCATTGGATAATTTCTTTTAATGTACGAAACGTCTTCTTTATGTATAAGACCAATTTGAGAATTAGGCAATTTTACAAAAATCCCATACATTGTTATATTCTCAATTCGCCCTTTTAGGACTTCTCCTTTATGCAAATTTTCTATGTTCAAGCTATTTTTCTTCATATTTAAAAATCTATGAACCTCCTTAAATAAAATGGTTCTTACTTAATCATACAAAAATATTATACATCAATAAGATAATATTATCAAGGTGGAAAAATAAGGAATTGCGCATAAAATATAAGACCCACACCAAACTATGATGTGAGTCTCAATACTCAATAAAAAACCACGTTGTTTTTTATTTATAATTATATAATACTAACACTTATAATAATTAAACTAATTGTAAGATAACAGCCTCAGCAGCGTCTCCTCTTCTCTTTCCTAATTTAATTATTCTTGTATAACCACCCTTTTTGTCAGCATATTTATCAGCAATCTCACCAAATAATTTACCTGGTAAATCAACATTGTTACCATTTTCATCTTTTACTTTGTTGATGTTTGCCATAATTTTTCTTCTAGCTGCAAGTCTTGATGGTTTGTCCATTTTAACTTCTTCTTTAACTTCTTCTCTTACAATTTTATCGAATTCTTTACCGTTTTTGCTCTTAGCTTTCTCAGTAACTTTCTTTCCGTCAGCACCAATTTTAGCTCTTGAAACCATTTTTTCAACAGTTTCATAGTTATCTTTTTCTTTAATAGCAAGAGAAATTAGGCTATCAACTATACTCTTAACTTCTTTCGCCTTAGACTCAGTAGTTTCGATTTGTCCGTGCCAAATTACGCTAGTTGTTAAGTTTTTTAGCATAGCCACTCTATGATCAGCAGTTCTTCCTAACTTTCTATTTTCTGCCACTTTATTTCACCCTTCCTTAATTAGTTCTATTCTTCATTAGGCATAAAATCTAATCCCAAAGAATGAAGTTTATTTGTTACTTCTTCTAATGATTTTCTACCTAAATTTCTAACTTTCATCATTTCATCTTCGGTCTTATTAGTTAAATCTTCAACGTTAATAATTCCAGCTCTCTTTAAACAATTATATGACCTTACAGATAAATCAAGCTCTTCAATAGTTGTTTCAAGAACTTTCTCTTTCTTAGATTCTTCTTTTTCAACCATTATTTCAGTATTCTTAGTAGCTTCTGATAAATCTATGAATAATGCTAAATGTTCATTCATAACTTTTGCTGCTAAGCTTAATGCTTCGTCTGGAAGCAAACTTCCATCTGTCCAAAGCTCAATTGTTAATTTATCATAATCTGTAATTTGGCCAACTCTTGTATTCTCAACATAGAAATTTACTTTTTTAACTGGAGTATAAATAGAATCAATAGCAATAACACCTATTGGTTGGTCAGGGTTCTTGTTTTTAACTGATGGATTATATCCTCTACCACGGTTAGCAGTAAGTTCCATATGTAATTTTCCGCCTTCAGAGATTGTTGCAATGTGTAAGTCTGGATTTAGTACTTCAACATTAGCATCGCCTTTGATATCCGCAGCAGTAACCTCTCCCTCACCATCAACATCAATTCTTAATTTCTTTTCTTCGTTATCAAATATCTTTAGTCTAACATTCTTTAAATTAAGTATTATCTCTACAACATCTTCAACTATTCCAGGAATTGTTGAAAATTCGTGTTGTATACCATCTATCTTAATACTAGTTATTGCAGCACCAGGCAATGATGATAACAAAATTCTGCGAAGAGAATTACCAAGTGTAATTCCATATCCTCTTTCCAAAGGTTCACACACGAATTTTGCGTACATATTATCATTGTCCAATTTTAAACATTCGATTCTTGGCTTTTCGAATTCTATCATTCTTTACCCTCCTAAATATATATTATTTTTTAATTATTTCTATTTAGAATACAATTCAACAATCAAATGCTCTTGAACTGGTAAGTCTATTTCTTCTCTTGTTGGAAGAGCTACTATCTTTCCTGTTTTATCAGCTAAATTTGATTCTAACCAAGTTGGAACTGGTCTACCATTTTCATTAGCTTCAATAATTTGTTTGAATATTTCACTATTTGCACTTGATTCTCTAACTTTTACTACATCTCCAACTTTTGTTAAGTATGATGGAATATTTACTTTTACTCCATTTACTTCAAAATGACCGTGTCTAACTAGTTGTCTAGCTTGTGCTCTTGATGTTGCTAAACCTAATCTGTAAATTACGTTGTCTAGTCTGCTTTCAAGAATTTGAAGTAATCTAGTACCTGTAATTTCTTTAGATCTTGCAGCCTCCTCAAAATACTTTCTAAATTGTGATTCTAAAACACCATAAAATGATTTAGCTTTTTGTTTTTCTCTTAATTGCACACCATATTCTGATTGTTTCTTTCTCTTTTGACCATGTTGGCCTGGCGCATATGCTCTTCTTGTTAAAGCACACTTGTCAGTATAACATCTTGAGCCTTTAAGAAACAATTTTTCGCCTTCTCTACGGCAAATACGGCATGACTCTCCTATATATCTTGCCATTTATTTATTCATCCTTTCTAAAAATAATATCTCAAAACCGACTATACTCTTCTTCTCTTTGGTGGTCTACAACCATTGTGAGGAATTGGAGTTACGTCTTTAATCATACTGATTTCAAGTCCTGCTGTTTGAAGAGCACGAATTGCTGCTTCTCTACCAGCACCAGGACCTTTTACAAATACTTCTACTGTTTTTAATCCGTGTTCCATAGCTGCTTTTGCTGCTGTTTCAGCAGTTAATTGAGATGCGTATGGAGTACTCTTTCTTGAACCTTTGAATCCCATTTCACCAGAACTTGCCCAAGAAATTACATTTCCTTGTACATCTGTAATTGTAACTATTGTGTTATTGAAACTAGAGTGAATATGAGCTTGACCTTTTTCAATATTTTTACGCTCTTTTCTTCTTCTAGTTGTTGTTGCTTTTTTAGCTTGTACCTTAGCCACTATATTTCACCCTCCTTATTTCTTCTTATTAGCTACTAATTTTCTTGGACCTTTTCTTGTTCTAGCATTAGTTTTTGTTCTTTGTCCTCTAACTGGTAAATTCTTTGAATGTCTAACACCTCTGTAACATCTGATTTCCATCAATCTTTTGATGTTTAAAGCAGTGTCTCTTCTCAAATCACCTTCTACTTTGTAGCCTTTATCAATGATTTCTCTTATTTTAATAACTTCATCCTCAGTTAAATCCTTAACTCTTGTGTCTGGATTTATTCCAGCTTCTTTTAAAATTTCGTTAGATTTTGTTCTTCCTATACCATAGATATATGTTAAGCCAATTTCAACTCTCTTCTCTCTTGGTAAGTCAACTCCTGCAATACGAGCCATTTAAAAAATACACCTCCATAAAATCTTTTACATATAATTTTTTGCTATAACCTTTTGCTTAGTGACGTAAGCAGATGATTTATCTAAATACCAAAAAGAATCCTTATAGGACAGCCGCACCTTTTTAGCATTTATAAACTTTTTAATATCATTTAGCCTTGACGTTGTTTATGCTTTGGGTTTTCGCATATTACTCTAACAACGCCCTTTCTCTTGATGATTTTGCACTTATCGCAAATCTTTTTTGCTGATGGTCTTACTTTCATTTTCTTCCCTCCTAACATAAGCCAGTATTATATATTATATAATTATCTTCCCTTTTACAGGAAGTGCCGCGCAAAACTTATTTTGCTCTCCAAGTAATTCTTCCACGATTCAAATCGTAAGGCGAAAGTTCAAGTTTAACTTTATCACCAGGAAGTATCCTTATAAAGTTCATTCTTAGTTTGCCAGAAATATGAGCGTGTAGCCTGTGACCATTTTCTAGTTCAACTATAAATTCAGTGTTTGGTAATGCCTCAACAACAGTACCCTCAACTTCTATGATATCTTCTTTCGACATATTATCCTCCTACTTCTTTTTAAGAATTTCTCTTAGAGCTCTTCTAATATCTTGATTTGAAATTTTGTTTTTGTTCTTGATTTTTTCAGCTATAACATCTGAAAAAAAATCTGTAATATCAATGTGTTTTATTTTCTTTTTCTTAGGATTTTCAATTCTCCTAGTACTTCCATCACACAAATACACATATTCATCATTCGCATCAATTACAATTAAATACACGCCTTTGTCTCGCCCTGCTGTTGAATTTACAATGCTTCCAACTTGTATTCCGCAATTTCTTTATCAACCTTTCTTTGTTAGGGCTCGCAAAGAGCCACTTTCTAACTCAATAAGTATACAACGAAATTGGCTATATGTCAACATTTTTTCTACAAAACTGTCAATATTTCTGGGCCATTTTTAGTAATAACGATTGTGTTCTCATAATGTGCTGATAATTTTCCATCTGCTGTTAAAACTGTCCATCCGTCAGGCTCTGTTATGATATCATATGTTCCTTCATTTATCATTGGCTCAACAGCAATAACCATACCCGCTTCGAGCCTTGGCCCTCTGCCACTCTTTCCATAATTAGGAACACCTGGATCTTCGTGCATATCTCTGCCAATTCCGTGTCCTTGATATTCTCTAACAACAGAAAATCCATTAGCTTCAACGTATTCTTGAATTGCGTGTGAAATATCTGAAATCCTGTTACCTGGTTTTGCATATTTTATGCCCTCATAAAAGCTCTTTTCAGCAACTTCAACCAATTTATGAGCTACATCTGAACCTTTTCCAACAACGTAACATCTTGTTGCATCTCCAAAATATCCATCTTTGTCAGCAACCAAATCTACACAAACTAAATCGCCTTCTTTAATTACTCTATTTCCTGGTATTCCGTGAATTACTTCATCATTGACTGATATACAACTTGCTGCTGGAAATGGATTCTTGTATCCCTTTGGATATCCCTTGCAAGATGGATTTGCGCCGTTTTCTCTAAAAACTCTTTCTGTAATGTCATCTATGTCTTTTGTTGTCATTCCAGCTCTCAAATTTTTTCCAATTTCTTGATGGGCCTTAGCAACAATTCTTGAAGCTTCTCTTATTTTAGCTATTTCCTTTTCAGAATAAATATTTATCATTTCTGTCCTTCTTTCTATATTAAAATATGAAGTCTAAAAAACTCCTTTTTATTACAAATTCGGTAATTATTATACTCCCTTATAATCAAAAAAGCAATAAGTCAAGGCCACTTATTATGTAAAAATGTTGCCTCCAAACAATATAATAGTATTATTAGAAATATAATTTATTTTTGCATAAAAATGTCGCTAATTTTAAAAACTAGCGACATTCTATAATCATTAAATAATTCTATTCAATGCATTCTTTCCACCAAACATACACGGAGATGCACATTTCCAATCAGGGAACGTACAACGTGCTCCATTAGAATATGGAAGCAAATAATTATAAAGTTCTTGCTTTCCTTCCACAGCATTCAAATACTTTTGGAGCGTTTTGTTTGTTTGCTCCATAATTTCCAGCTGAGCACAACCGGCAAAGACGTTCGGTACATTTAAGAACAAAATTTTCAATTGTTCCTCTTTCATTGACTTTAACAAGCATTCCTTGTGGAAACAAATCTTCAATAGAATACATATCATAAAGCCATTCTTTTTCAAACTCCGTAGCCTTAATAATTGGCGGAACATAAAATTCATTTTCTTTAAGGAACGACATTTCATAGTTCAAAGTTCTATGCCTTTGTGCCTGTGCCAATTCAGCAAAACTTGCCAAATAAGTTGTGGAATAGTTTTCTCCAAACTCTTCATATCTCGTCCTTCTATCCGAAAACAAAGAAAACTTACGTTTCTTAATTCTAGGATTTAAACCATCTACCTCAATATGATATGCACCAATACATTCCAAAAAATCTTTAAAAACACCTTTAAGTTTCATAGAAAATTCATCAGTTGCATCACTTTGAATATAGTCTCTAGCCCAACTTATTATGTAGTTGAGTTGCTCAAAACTTACAGTGTATTCCATTATCGTCGACGGAGTAAAGATACTAATCAAGTACCTAGCGTTTTCAAGAGCAAGCTTCTCTGCATACTTCTCCTTAATACCAGGATATTCTTTAATAATAAGCTTTTTATATATCTCAATCCACTTCTCATATAATTCCTTTTCGCGTTCAGACGGAACCATATGAGTATATCTAGCCGATTTTTCAGAGGTATTATACACTTTTTCATTATTGAGAACCATAGCTAAAATCTTCGGAATTCCTTCAAGAAGTAAGTTATAATGAGTATGACCGAAAACACTGTGATGACCAAGAGTTATATTATTTTTAGCTCTTTTTAACGTTTTTTCAGCAGGCTCATTAAATAGCGTTTCAGATGTATCTGGCAAATAGCAAATACCCGCCGACTTACCAGAAAAATCGATAGCCTCATCAGCCGTCATACAATAACCAGGTTTCGTTGAAGCAAGAATTTTGATTTCCATAAAAAATCTCCTTTCAAGTCACTAAAATTACAAATGTAATTACATTTTTGTTTCTAACCATTTGACTTTCCAATGAATTATACCAATTTATTATAAAAAAAATCAATTATGAATATACATTGAAAAGAAAAATCAAAAATTTTTAGTCTTTAACTAATTGCAAATTTTCAGCTAAAAAATTTTTAACACAAATTAAAGTTTTTATATAATAGGAATGAAAAAACATATAAAATGTTGTAAAGAAATCTAATTACTTCCCTAATATATAAAAAACTATCACAATAAGCAATTTATATTTACTTAAAATGATAGTTCTTCGTAATTATTTTTCAAGTTCAGCTTTTACAAGAGCAATTGTGTCTGCTAACTCTTCTTGACCAACTACTGTGGCAACTAAACCTTTTTTGGTATAATACTCTATCAAAGGTTCTGTTTGTGAATGATAAACTGCAAGTCTATTACTTACTGTTGCTTCATTATCATCATCCCTTTGGAATAACTTACTTCCACATTTATCACAAACCCCATCAACTTTTGGAGGATTATCTCTTAAATTATATATTTCTTTACACTCTGGATTTTCACAAGTTCTTCTATTTATTGTTCTAGCCATTATTTCTTCATCAGGAACGTGTAAATTTATTACCTTGTCTAATTTAATTCCATTCTCATCTAAGTATTCATCTAGGACTTCTGCTTGGTGTAAAGTTCTTGGAAATCCATCAAGCAAAAATCCATTTTCTTTACAGTCAGCTTCTTCAAGCCTAGATTTTAGTAAGTCTACAACTAATTCATCTGGCACTAATTTTCCTTCATCCATATACTTCTTTGCTTGCATTCCTAATTCAGTTCCCTCAGCAATGTTTTTTCTAAAAATATCGCCTGTTGAAATGTGTGGCACATTGTAATCCTTTGTAATCCACTTGCATTGTGAACCCTTTCCACTTCCAGGTGCTCCTAGTATTATAAATCTTTTCATAATCTACCTCCATTTTTATTTATACTAATTTTAAAATTTAGTCTCCACTTATAACCTTCTTGTCAACAGCTGAAAGCGAAGCGTCTCCGCTAAGCTCTGACTCCGCTACCATATTATTTTCTGGCATTTCTTCAACTGGCTTTACTTCTTGATGTCCATCTTTTTTATTATCTTCAATTATAGGTTTATTATCATCAATTTGTGGTTTATCAGTGTTTTCTCCGCTTTCTACATTATTTTTAGAGTCATCACCGCTAAAAATATTTTTATTTTCAACTTCTTTATCTCCACTATTTTCAATGTCTCCTGATACTACTATAATGTCTTCGGTGCTACCATTATTTGAATAATCATTATTCTTACTTGTTAAAAACATATATACAAATACCAATGTAGCAACTATTATTACACACATTAAAAATCTAAGAAATTCTTTCATAATTGCCTCCTCCTTTTCTACATCACTCGACATTAGTATACTATATCTTTTTTTCTTTATCAACAACATAAATATTAAAATTTTTAGTTAACAAAAAAGCACTGCTCGAAAGCAATGCTTTTTATTCTTATTCTAAGAAGCCTTTGTAATGTCTTGTTAACATTTGTGCTTCTAATTGTTTTACAGTTTCCAATGCTACACCAACAACGATAAGAATTGCTGTACCTCCAAATGAAATTGAAAGTCCTGCAAATTGTGTCAGAATTGGTAGCACTGCTATAATTGCAAGGAATACTGAACCAAATGCTGTTATATAATTTAATACAGATCTTAAATAATCAGATGTTGGCTTTCCTGCTCTGATACCAGGAATGAAACCACCATTTTTCTTTAAGTTGTTTGAAACTTCAACTGGGTTGAATGCCATTGCTAATGTGTAGAAATATGTAAATCCAACGATTAACAATACATATATCAAGATATGAAGTAATCCATATCCAACTAATGACCAGTTTACTGTGTTTGTAGCTGCATCAACTATTCCACCCGTTTGAAGTGAAGTAAATGCAAATACTTTATATACCCCAGCCCAGAAACCTGTGCTATTTGCAATGTTATGATTTATCAATTGGATAATCATAGCTGGTAATTGCATAAAAGACATTGCAAAGATAACTGGCATAACTCCTGCCATAGCTAATTTCATTGGTATATGAGTGTTTTGACCACCATACATTCTTCTTCCAACAACTTTTTTAGCATATTGAACTGGAATTCTTCTTTCAGCCTCAGTTACCCAAATTACACCAGCAATTAACACGATTGCACCGATTATAACAGCTATTGCTGTTACAAGTCCACCAACACCAGTTGTAGCTATTGAATATAAATATCTAACTGCTGATGGTAAACCAGAAACGATACCTGCAAAGATAAGCATTGAAGTACCATTACCAATACCCTTACTTGTAAGTTGCTCTGCAATCCACATTAAAAGTGTTGAGCCACAAGTTAATGATAAAATAAATAAAAATGGTGCTAATGGCGCATTCTGCAAGAATATACCTTGGTCTCTATATGTCATATAAATACCAAATGCTTCTATTGCTGCAAGAACAACTGCCGTATATCTTGTAAGTTGATTTAACTTATTTCTGCCATTTTCGCCCTCTTTGGACATCTCTTCCAAAGCAGGGATTGCAAACGCCAACAATTGAATAACAATTGATGCTGTAATATATGGGCTTATTGAAAGAGCAAATATAGAAAAACTAGAAAATGCTCCACCAGTAATTATATTAACAGTGTTAACTATTGTATTTGATGACGCGTTACTTGCTAATTCTAATATTTCAGCATCAACACCTGGTGCTGTAACAACACAACCAAATCTAAAAATCGCTAAAAGCAATAGTGTGTATAGAAGTTTTGTTCTCAATTCAGGAATCTTCCAAGCGTTAATTAGTGTTTTAAACAATTAAACCACCTCAACCTTTCCTCCAGCAGCTGTGATCTTTTCTTCAGCTGTTTTTGTAACTCTAGCCGCTTTTACATTTAGTTTTTTAGTTAAATCTCCATTTCCTAGTACAACGATACCGTCGTTAATCTTCTTAATTAAACCTAGTTCACGAAGTGATTCAGCAGTAACCTCTGTTCCATTTTCAAGGTTTTCTAACATTGAAAGTGTTACTTCTGTGTATACTTTTGAATTTCTGTTATTGAATCCTCTCTTAGGAATTCTTCTGAATAAAGGCATTTGACCACCTTCAAATCCAGGTCTAACGCCACCGCCAGATCTAGCATTTTGTCCTTTATGACCTTTTCCAGATGTTTTTCCAAGTCCAGAACCAATACCTCTTCCTATTCTTCTTCCATTTGTTTTTGAACCAGGTGCTGGTCTTAATTCATCAAGTTTCATTTATGTGCACCTCCTTTTATTATTCTTTATTTTTTATTATAAAATTTCTTCTACTTTCTTTCCTCTTAAAGCAGCAACTTGTTCAGCTGTCTTCATTGATTGAAGAGCTGTAATTGTTGCATAAACTGCATTTCTAGGATTGTTTGATCCTAAATTCTTTGTTCTGATGTTCTTATATCCAGCAAGTTCCAATACTGATCTTGCAGCACCACCAGCGATAAGTCCAGTACCTTCGCTAGCTGGTTTTAATAAAACTTTACCAGAACCAAAGTTACCAATCATTTCGTGTGGAATAGTATCATTAACGATTGGAACTTCAACTATATTCTTTTTAGCATCTTCGATTGCCTTTTTAATAGCATCTGGAACTTCGGCAGATTTTCCGTTACCAACACCGATATGTCCAGCGCCATCACCAACAACTACAAGTGCGCTAAATCTAAAAGTTCTACCACCTTTAACAACTTTAGCAACTCTGTTGATAACAACAACTTTTTCTTGAAGATCTAATGTGCTTGCATCTATCATTATATTTACTCCTTTCAATTAAAATTCTAATCCACCTTCACGTGCAGCTTCAGCTAATGCTTTAACTTTTCCGTGATATTGGTATCCGCCTCTATCAAAAACAACTGCTTTGATACCAGCTTTTTCTGCTCTCTTAGCTATCAATGCTCCAACTTCAGTAGCAGCAGCAATATTACTTGCTTTTGTTTTTACTTCTTTATCTAGTGTTGAAGCGGCAGCTAAAGTTTTACCATTAACATCATCGATAAGTTGAGCATAAATGCCTGTTAAGCTTTTATATACGCTAAGTCTTGGACGTTCAGGAGTACCGCTAATCTTATTACGAACTCTTTTGTGTCTAATATCTCTTGATACACTTCTAGCTTCTTTGTTAATCACTTATCTTCTCTCCCTTCTTAACGTTCTACTACTACCTAGAACTATTTTTTACCCATTTTTCCTTCTTTTCTAATTATTCTTTCACCAACGTATTTAATACCTTTACCTTTATATGGTTCTGGTGGTCTTACTTTTCTAATTTCTGCTGCAAGTTGTCCTACAGCTTCTTTATCTGGTCCAGAAATAATTATACTTGTTTGAGATGGAGCATCAATCTTAATATCTCCTCTATCTTCAAATTCTACTGTATGAGAAAATCCCATATTCATTATCAATTTATTTCCTTGTTTTTGAACTCTATAACCAACACCGTTTACTTCAAGTTCTTTTTTGAATCCCTCTGTAACACCAATAACCATATTATTGATAAGAGTTCTTGTTAAACCTTGAAGAGCGTTTTGTGATTCGTCTTTCATTCCAACTGTTACAACGTCTGCTTCTTTGTTTATAAGCATTTCAGGGTGTAGTTGTTTTACTAATGTTCCTTTTGGTCCTTTAACTGTTACTAAATTGCCTTCGCCTATTGTAACTTCAACACCAGCAGGTATAGTTATAGGTTGTTTTCCTATTCTAGACATCTTATATTACTCCTTTCTTTAAAATACATAAATAAATCTTTGAGACTACCAAACAAATGCAAGGACTTCTCCGCCGATACCTTCCTTACGTGCTTGTTTATCAGTCATAATTCCTTTTGATGTTGAAATCAATGCAATACCAAGTCCACCAATAACTTTTGGTAATTCATCTTTATTAGCATAAACTCTTAAACCTGGCTTACTGATTCTTTTTAGTCCACTAATAACTTTTTGCTTATTAACATATTTTAAAGTTATTCTTATAATGCCTTGTGCATTATCTTCTATTTCTTCAAATGACTTGATATAACCTTCGTCTAACAAAATTTGTGCGATTGACTTTTTAAGTTTTGATGAAGGAATATCAACAGTTTCGTGTCTTTGTGTATTTGCATTTCTAATTCTTGTTAGCATATCTGCTATTGGATCAGTAATGTTCATTTGACTACTCCTTTCTTTATTTAGAAATTAAAGGCTTTGCTCTTATTTCCAAATTAAATTTTCTATTTTATTGTAAAAATCAAATATTTTCTACTTAATTTTCTTTTTTTATTATCTATTATGGCTTTTTAAAGGATTACCAGCTTGCTTTTTTAACGCCTGGTATTTGTCCTTTATGAGCTAATTCTCTAAAACAAATTCTGCAAATTCCAAATTTACGAATGTAAGCATGTGGTCTTCCACAAATTTTACATCTGTTGTAATATCTTGTTGAAAACTTTGGAGCTAACTTTTGTTTTGCAATCATAGATTTTTTTGCCATAGTTTACCTCCTTATTTTGAAAATGGCATACCAAGAAGTCTTAGTAACTCTTTTGCCTCTTCGTCTGTATTTGCTGTTGTTACGAAAATTATGTCCATACCTCTAATTTTATCAATTTTATCATATTCAATTTCAGGGAATATAAGTTGTTCTTTAACACCCATTGAATAATTTCCTCTTCCATCAAAAGAATTTGGAGATAACCCTCTAAAATCTCTTACTCTTGGAAGTGCAACTGCAAATAATTTCTCAGCAAAATCATACATTTTATCGTTTCTTAATGTAACTTTACAACCGATTTCCATTCCTTCTCTAATTTTAAACCCAGCAATTGATTTTTTTGCTTTAGTTGAAACAACTTTTTGTCCAGTGATTATTGTTAAATCTCTCATTGCATTTTCTAAAGCTTTAGCGTTTTCACGAACATCGCTAACACCCATATTTATAACTATTTTTTCAAGCTTTGGTACTTGCATTACTGATTTATAATTAAATTTCTTCATCAATTCTGGAACTACTTCATTCTTATATAATTCTTTTAAACTTGACATTTTAGATTACCTCCTTTCTTACTTAATTTCTGTTCCGCATTTTGAACAAACTCTTACCTTAGCTCCATCTTTGCTAATTTCAGTTTTTGTTCTTGTGCCTTTTCCACATTTATCACAATATAGATTAACTTTAGATGCGTTAATAGCAACTTCTGCTTTTATAATTCCACCTTGTTCTCCAGCTTTTCTAGGCTTTGTATGTTTACTTCTAACGTTAACTCCCTCAACAACGACTTTGTTATCTTTTGGGCTTGCTTTTAGAACTTTACCTTTTTTACCTTTGTCGGCGCCAGAGTTTACCATTACTATATCACCTTTTTTAACGTGCATATTCATTTATCTTTTACACCTACCTCTCAGATTTTATCTCTGTATAACTGCTATTTTAAGCAAGTTTCTATTATAGAACTTCTGGAGCAAGTGAGATGATTTTCATATAGTCTCCATCTCTTAACTCTCTTGCAACAGGCCCAAATATACGTGTTCCTCTTGGATTCTTATCATCTTTTATGATAACAGCGGCGTTTTCGTCAAATCTTATGTAAGAACCATCTGGTCTTTGAAGACCTCTTTTACTTCTTACGATAACAGCTTTAACAACATCACCTTTTTTTACCATACCAGCTGGTGCTGCGCTCTTTACAGAAGCAACTATAACATCACCGATATTAGCTGTTTTTCTGAAAGAACCACCTAAGCATCTGATACACATTAATTCTTTAGCGCCAGTATTGTCCGCTACTTTAAGTATTGTTTGTTGTTGTATCATTTTATTTTTCTCCTTTCAGATGCATCAATCCTTTCTTTCAAGGACATACATCAAATATACTAAACTATTTAACTTTTTCTACGATTTCAACCAGTCTCCATCTTTTATCCTTAGATAGTGGTCTAGTTTCCATAACCTTTACTGTATCACCAATTTGACATTCATTGTTCTCATCGTGAGCTTTTAATTTGAATGTTCTTTTCATTATTTTACCGTATAAAGGATGTTTGTAACTAGTTTGAACAGCAACAACTATTGTTTTATCCATTTTGTCGCTAACAACTTTACCAACTCTTGTTTTTCTTAAAGCTCTTTCTTCAGACATCTTTTTTCTCCTTTCTTAGGATTAACAAATTTATATTATTCAGCTTCTTCTAGTTCTTTTTCTCTAAGAACTGTTTTAATTCTTGCAATATCTTTCTTTGTATTTCTAATTTTCATCGGATTGTCCAATCCATTTGTAGCTAATTGAAATCTCAATTTGAATAATTCAGATTTTAATTCTACTAATTCTTTTTCTAAATCCGATGAAGTCATTTTCTTATATTCATTAGCCTTCATCGTCTTCACCACCTTCATTTTTATCTGCATATACAAACTTTGTTTTTACAGGAAGTTTATGAGCTGCAAGTCTGAAAGCTTCTCTTGCTACATCTTCTGTAACACCAGCCATTTCAAACATTACTCTTCCTGGTTTAACAACTGCAACCCAGTATTCTAATGAACCTTTACCACTACCCATACGAGTTTCAGCAGGTTTCTTTGTTATTGGTTTATCTGGGAATATTTTAATCCAAACTTGACCGCCTCTTTTAATGAAACGTGTCATTGCAATTCTGGCAGCTTCGATTTGGTTTGAAGTAATCCAACCAGCTTCAAGTGTTTGTAAACCATACTCACCATATGTTACTGTGTTACCTCTTGTAGCTTTACCTCTATTTCTACCTTTTTGCATTTTTCTAAATTTTGATCTTTTTGGCATTAGTGGCATTAGTTTCTACCCCCTTTTGCTTCTTGTTTTTTAGTAGGAAGAACTTCACCTTTGTAAATCCAAACTTTTATACCGATTTTTCCGTATGTTGTATTTGCTTCTGCAAATCCATAATCAATATCAGCTCTTAAAGTTTGTAGAGGTATTGTTCCTTCTCTGTAAAATTCGCTTCTAGCAATTTCGGCACCTGCAAGTCTACCAGCAGCATTTGTTTTAATACCTTTTGCTCCTGCTTTCATTGCTTTAGCCATACATTGTTTCATAGCCTTTCTATAAGAGATTCTTCTCTCTAATTGACCTGCAATATTTTCAGCAACTAATTGTGCATCTATATCAGGATTTTTAACTTCAACAATATTTACATTGATTTCTTTCTTAAACTTTTTAGCTAAATCAGCTCTAACTTTATTTACGTTCTCGCCATTCTTTCCTAATGCGATACCTGGTTTTCCAGTATAAACATTTGCTCTGATGCTCTTAGCAGTTCTTTCAATTTCGATCTTTGAAACGCCTGCAACAGCAAATGCTTTTTTAATATATTTACGGATTTCAAAATCTTCAACTAGATTGTCAGCAAAATCTTTTTTGTTAGCATACCATTTTGAATCCCAGTCTTTAATTATTCCCACTCTTAAACCGTGTGGATCCATTTTTTGTCCCATTAAATAAAGTCCTCCTTCCTCTTATTCTCTCTCTTTTAGAACTACTGTGATATTAGAAGTTCTTTTTCTTATTCTATTAGCTCTACCTTGTGTAGCTGCTCTTATTCTCTTCATTGTTTCGCCTTGATTTGCATAAATTTCAGCAATGTATAATTTGCTTGTATCCATATTATGGTTATTTTCAGCATTTGCAATAGCTGACTTTAATAGTTTTTCAACCATTGGAGATGCAGCTTTTGGAGTAAATTTTAATATAGCCAATGCTTCGTTTACATCTTTACCTCTAATTAAGTCTATAACGATCTTAACTTTTCTAGCAGAGATTCTAGCACGACTTAATGTTGCTCTAGCTTCCATTTTACTATTCTCCTTCCATCATTATTTTACCTTAGTTGTCTTGTCGCCAGCGTGACCTTTGAAAGTTCTTGTTGGAACAAATTCACCAAGTTTATGTCCTATCATTTCATCTAATATAAATACTGGTACATGTTTTCTTCCGTCATGTACAGCTATTGTGTGACCAACCATTTGTGGGAAGATAGTTGAAGCTCTTGACCAAGTTTTGATAACTTCTTTTTTATTTTCTTCATTCATTTTTTCAATTCTAGCAAGTAACTTTGGATCCACAAAAGGTCCTTTTTTAATTGATCTTGACATTCTTTTATCCTCCTTTATTTAGAATTTCTTCTCTTTACTATAAACTTGTTACTAGCCTTTTTCTTATTTCTTGTCTTATATCCAAGAGCAGGTTTACCCCAAGGAGTAACAGGTCCTGGTCTACCAACTGGTGACTTACCTTCACCACCACCATGTGGGTGATCATTAGGATTCATTACAGAACCTCTAACTTCTGGTCTCTTACCAAGCCATCTACTCTTACCAGCTTTACCAAGTTTAATGTTTTCGTGTTCACTATTACCAACTTCACCGATAGTAGCTTTACAGTCAACACTTACTAATCTCATTTCATTTGAAGGAAGTCTAACGTGTGCGTACTTTCCTTCCTTTGCCATAAGTTGTGCAGAGTTACCAGCACTTCTAACCATTTGAGCACCTTTTCCTGGTTTTAATTCGATACAATGAATCATTGTACCAACAGGAATGCTTGAAATTGGTAAGCAGTTACCTGGCTTAATATCTGCATTTGCACCTGACATTACTTTGTCATTTACTTTTAATCCATTTGGAGCTAAGATATATGCTTTTTCTCCATCCTCATATTGAATTAAAGCTATGTTAGCTGATCTGTTTGGATCATACTCAATTGCAATAACTGTTGCAGGTACATCGTCTTTTCTTCTCTTAAAATCTATAATTCTATATTTTCTTCTGCTACCGCCACCTTGATGTCTAACTGTTATTCTACCATAAGAATTTCTACCAGCATTTTTCTTTAAGCTTGTTGTTAAAGATCTTTCTGGTTTTGTTTTTGTAATTTCTTCAAAAGTAGAAACTGTCATACCTCTTCTTGATGGTGTAACTGGTCTAAATTGTTTAATACCCATTTTATATTTCTCCTTTTTATGATTTGGGGTTTTATTTTTCAGGTTTAGAAGCCCCCATTCTTTCAAAACCTATAATCTAGGGTAATAATTAGTTATTAAATCCAAACTCTTCAATAGATGTTTTGTATTTCTTATTAACTGTTTGTTCTTTTCCACCCTTGCCTAAATATTTGAATGTTCCGTTCTCTTGTGCTATTGTTACGATAGCCTTTTTCCAGTCAGATGTCTTTCCAGAGTGAACGCCTTGTCTCTTTTCTTTTCCTTTAACGCTAACTGTTTTAACGTCTAAAACTTTTACTTCAAATAATTTTTCAACGGCATTTCTAATATCAATTTTTGTTGCCTTTTTGTTTACTTCAAAAGTGTACTTTCCCTCAGCCATAGCTGCACTACTCTTTTCAGTAATAATAGGTCTTACAATTATTTCTTCTGCAACCATTATGCGTACACCTCCTCAATTTTTGCTACTGCATCTTTAGTAACAACAAATGCATCATATCTTAAGATGTCATATGTGTTAATTGTGTTTACAAGAGCTGTTTTAACATTTGGAATGTTTCTAGCTGATGCTTGAACATTTAAATTGCTCTCTGGTAATACAACTAAAGCTTTTGTAACATTTAGGTTTGATAAAACCTTTGACATATTCTTTGTTTTAATTTCATCAAAGTTCAATGAATCTAAAACGATAAGTTTGTTTTCAAGAACTTTGCTTGAAAGTGCAGACTTAAGAGCAAGTCTTCTAACTTTCTTATTTAATGTATATTTATATGATCTTGGCTTTGGTCCTAATGCAATACCACCTTTAATCCATTGTGGAGCTCTGATGCTACCTTGTCTTGCACGGCCTGTACCTTTTTGTTTCCAAGGTTTCTTTCCACCACCGCTAACTTCGCTACGTGTTTTTGTAGATTGTGTACCTTGTCTTTGATTAGCCAAATAATTAACAACAACTTCGTGCATAACATCTTCGTTTACTTCTACTGCAAAGATATCGTCTGAAAGTTCAATGTCGCCAACTTTTTTACCTTCTACGTTTAATAAATCTACTTTAGGCATTTTCGTTTCTCCTTTCCCTATTATTTAGCGCTCTTAGAAACAGGAGTTCTTGCTGTTTCTTTGATTCTAACTAATGATTTTTTGTATCCAGGAACTGAACCTTTGATTAAGATAACTTCTTTATCCATATCAACTTTAACAATTTGTAAGTTTTGAACAGTTACTGTGTCTTTTCCAGTGTGTCCTGGTAATTTCTTTCCAGGGAATACTCTACCTGGTGAAGATGTAGGACCCATAGAACCTGGTCTTCTGTGATACATAGAACCGTGTCCTTTAGGACCAATGTGTTGACCGTGTCTCTTAATAACGCCTTGGAAGCCTTTTCCTTTTGAAAGGCCTTGAACATCAACAAGTTCGCCAGCTTCAAAAATATCAGCTTTAATTTCGTCTCCAACGTTATAATCATCAACATTGTCAAGTCTTAATTCTTTAATATACTTTCTATATGAAAGCTTAATTTTATCAAATTGACCTTTAATAGGTTTATTCATATGTTTTTCTTTAACTTTTCCAGTTGCTACTACTAATGCGTTGTAACCATCTGTTTCAACAGTCTTTTTTCTTACAACTAAACAAGGTTCAACTTCAACAACTGTTACTGGAATAACTAGTCCGTTTTCATCAAAAATTTGAGTCATTCCTAATTTCTTTCCGTAAAGACCTTTTTTCATTTTAAAAATACCTCCTTGGTTATTGGTTCACATTTCAATGAACATGACCATTTGATTAAATAAAAATTTGTTTGTTATGCTAAAATTACTTATTTATATAGTTTTGAACTATTCATCGATTTTCATTTCAGCTTCAACACCTGCTGGTAACTCGATTTTCATCAAAGCTTCAGCTGTTTTTGATGTTGGATAAAGAATGTCAATAACTCTCTTATGAGTTCTCATCTCAAATTGTTCTCTTGAATCTTTGTATTTGTGAGGTGATCTCAAAATTGTTATAACTTCTTTTTTTGTAGGTAGTGGAATAGGACCTGATACGCTTGCACCAGTTCTTTTAGCCGTTTCTACTATTTTTTGAGCAGACTGATCTAAAATAGCGTGGTCGAAAGCTTTAAGTCTAATTCTGATTCTCTCTTTTCCTACTTCTGTAGTTGTCTTTGCTACTTCTTTCTTTGCTTTTGGCATTGTTTTTACCTCCTTAATATTGTTAGCGCTAACAGTCGTACACGCACCCGGGTGTTTCAAAATCTCCCTTATTAAAACCCAGGTAAAACCCTGGGGAAAGTGCTAAACTAATACCCTGTCGCCCGGTTTAAAATCGGACATACTCCGTGAAAGTTCCCTGCCCGTAAGAACGGCAGCCACATTCCACATCATCGCACAATCGCATCGTTTACTATTATACTAGCATTCGTTACATAATGCAAGTATTTTTTTACTTTTTTTCATCAAAATTCCATAAAAAATGTATCTTGCTCGAAATGCCCTATTTAAAGGGATTTTAAGCAAGATACATCTAAAATTTTATAATTATTTTTTACAAAGCTTTAGTGTCAACTTCCTCTTTTGCCTTTGCAATAAAGTCTTCTAACTTCATTGCCCCTAGGTCTCCGTCCTTTCTGTTACGAACCCCTACTGTGCCTTCTTCCATTTCTTTATCACCGATAACAAGCATATATGGTATTTTTTGAACTTGTGCTTCTCTTATCTTGTATCCAATTTTCTCGTTTCTATCGTCAACTTCAACTCTAAATCCAAGTTCATCAAGTTTATCTGCTAATTTTTTAGCATAATCTGCGTGCTTTTCTGTTGAAATTGGAAGAATTTTAATTTGTACTGGAGATAACCACATTGGGAATGCACCAGCAAAGTGTTCCGTAATAATTCCAATAAATCTATCAAAAGAACCAAATATTGCTCTGTGAATCATTATAGGAGTTTTTCTTTCTCCGTCTTCATCGATATAATATAGTTCAAATCTTTGTGGTAATTGGAAATCCAATTGAATTGTTCCCATTTGCCATTCTCTTCCCAAACAATCTTTCATCTTTATATCAATCTTAGGACCGTAGAAAGCACCATCACCCTCATTTATTCTGTAATTGTTCTCTCCGCAGATTTCATTCATAACAGCTTTTAAGTCAGACTCTGCTCTATTCCAAGTTTCAATCTCTCCCATATAGTCATCAGGTCTTGTTGAAAGTGTTAAAACATAGTCAAGTCCAAAAACTGAATATAATTCTTTTGTCAATTCAAGAATATTTTTAATCTCACTTCCTATTTGCTTTTCAGTTACATAGTTATGTGAATCATCTTGTCTAAACATTCTAACTCTGAATAATCCATTTAATTGACCAGATTTTTCATTTCTGTGTATAACGTCAACATCATTAAAACGAAGTGGCAAATCTTTGTAGCTTCTCATTTTAGTTTGATATACTTTTATCGAGTTAGGACAGTTCATTGGTTTTAAAGCTTGCTCGTTTCCATCAGCATCAGTTAAAACAAACATATCTTCTTTGTAATGATCCCAGTGGCCAGATGTTTTCCAAAGCACACTACTGTTAAGTTGAGGGCCAGAAAATTCTTGGTAACCACGTTTTTTATGTTCTTTTCTCCAAAAATCTATAAGTACATTCATCATTGTGAAGCCCTTTGGCAACCAATATGCCATACCAGGAGCTGTTTCATCAAAGAAGAATAATTCTAATTCCTTACCTAATTTTCTGTGATCTCTCTTTTTAGCTTCTTCTATCATATTCAAATAATTATCTAACTCAGACTTCTTAGGATATGATATTCCGTAAATTCTTTGAAGCATCTTATTATTTTCATTGCCTCTCCAATAAGCACCTGAAGAAGACAAAAGTTTAAATGCTTTTACACTTCCAGTAGACATCAAGTGAGGACCAGCGCACAAATCAACATAGTCGCCTTGCTTGTAAAAAGAAATCTCTGCATCTTCTGGCAATTCATTTATAAGCTCAACTTTGTAAGGTTCATCTTTTTCTTGCATAAGTTTTAAAGCTTCAGCTCTTGGTAGAGAAAATCTTTCAAGTGCAAGATTTTCCTTAATTATATTAGCCATTTCTTTTTCAATATTTTCCAAATCTTCTTGTGAAAATGGCTTTTCAATATCATAATCATAGTAAAAACCATTATCTATCGCAGGTCCGATTGCAAGTTTTGCATTAGGGAACAATTTCTTGACAGCTTGTGCCATAATATGAGAAGTTGTATGCCAATAAGCCTTCTTACCTTCCAAATCATTATCAAAAGTATAAATACTTAAAGCGCAATCTTCATTAATCTCGTATCTCAAATCCTTTGTTTCGCCATTTACACTTGCACAAGTAGCAACCCTTGCAAGCCCTTCACTAATTTTTTTAGCAACATCCAAAACACTACTTCCTTTTTCAACTTCGATATTGCTACCATCTTTTAAAGTTATCTTTATCATAAATTTACCTCCTTTATTTTAATAAAACAGAGCCAAAAATAAACACTCCCAATCCTTTTACAGATTAGGAGTGCTTTATAACACGGTTCCATCCTAAATTTAACTTAATTAAGATTATAACGTAATCAACGTGACACTTTACGTAGGGTAGTTTTTCAAGCACTTATCCTAGATTTGTTTTCAGCCAATGACAAATCATCTCTATAAGATTTTCCATACTTTACTTTGTCCTAGTATCATATTTTCCTCAAAAGCAATATGATTATACCACTAATTATGTAACATCGTCAATACAAATTTTCACTCATCACTAAAATTTTCGCCGATTTATTACAATTAAAATATTGTACAAAACATAACCTTTGAACGCAGAACTAAAAGCCCACTTTCTTTCTAAAATAAATTATGTATTATTCTAAATGTTTTAATATTAAATATTTCATATTATCTTAAATAAAAACTTCATAGCTAAAACGATTAAAACACCTGGCACACCAAGTAATCCAACTATTGCAGATGTAAGCCAAGTTATTGGGACTCCAAGTCCAAATAAATTAAGTGCCCAAATAATAACAGCACCAATTAAAGAGTTAACCAAAAAGCCAATAACATTTATAGAAACTTTAAATACAACTTTTAATAAAAAAACAACTAATATAACTGCTAAAACATATGCAACAACCGATTCAATTCCCATAATTAATTCCTCCTTCTACGCAATAAATTATACCATTCTTTATAGTATATGACAAGAAATTTTAAATGTGACAAATTTGTCTTTTTCAACAACAATATATGGCTTATTCAATTTATTTTAAAATTGACATAATCAGTGCATGATGATATACTTAATACCATAATTTATATCTTTATAAATAAAACTGTGCATATAGTTTTATAATCAAAATGCTATAAATAGGAGGATTTCTATGTCTGAAACTGTATTGACAGCAGAAATGGAACTGCAATTATGTGAAGACTACAAAAATCTGAGTATAATTGCAATTTCAAAAAAATACCACATAAGCACAAAAAGAATATATGAAATCTTGAAAGTACATAATATTCCGGTATTTCAACAAGGTCCTAGGCAAAAGACTTTTCTCACAGAAGAACAAGAATTAGAGATATGCCAAAAATATTCTTCTGGTAGAATGACAATAGGAGAATTGTGTGCAGAGTATCATATTGCTCAAAATCGGTTGTCTCAAATTTTTGATGCACATCGAATAAAAAAACACGTTCCTGGCAAGAAAAAACATCTTCTTAGCACAGACGTTGAAGCTGAGTTGTGTAAAGAATATAAAAACACATCACTTGCAGTACTTCTAAAGAAATACAATATATCTCTTTCTAGACTTTATAAGATACTCGAAGCAAACAACGTAGCACCCAAAAAATCTAAGAGGTGATGGCAGTAATATGTCTAAAAAAGAGTTAACAGTGGAAGAAGAAAAAAGTCTATGCGACGATTATCGTAGTATGACACTATTTCACCTATCACGCAAGTACAAAATATCAGAGAAAAAGGCACGTGATATCTTGCAGGCAAACGGCGAAAGAATTCGTAGTTCAAGCGAAAGAATTCATCACCGGATAGGTAAAACATTTTCAGATGAAGAAGAGCAAGCCATATGCAGAGAATATCAAAAAAATTCTATCTTAGAAATTTCTAAGAAATATCACGTATCATTAGAAAAAATTAAAGATGTTCTCAAAAAGCATAATGTGCAAATCCGTAAACGCGGAACAAAATTGAAAATTTGAAAAAATGAAAATTTATTTATTGCATATGAGATAGTTTTTGCTATAAAAACTATTCTAATAAAAGGAATGTTTTAAGAAAATTCAAAAAACATTCCTTTTTGTTTCGATATCTATAAGATTAGACTATATATTTTCAATTTGCCAATCAATAGGCGTCTCACCATTTTTAACAAGAATTTCATTAGCCTTCGAAAAATGCTTACAACCAAAAAAGCCTCTGTATGCAGACAGTGGACTTGGGTGCACAGTCTTCAAGATATAGTGATTCGGATTTGTTATCAATGCCTCTTTTTGTTTTGCGCAAGAACCCCACATCAAAAAAACAACAGGCTTTTCCCTCTTATTAAGCTCCATTATAATATTATCAGTAAAAGTCTCCCAACCACAATTTTTATGAGAGTTAGCGAGATGCGCCCTAACAGTCAAAACATTGTTCAAAAGCAAAACACCTTGTTTCGCCCATTTAACCAAATAACCGTTATTAGGAATATAACAACCTAAATCATCACTAAGTTCTTTATAAATATTCACAAGTGACGGTGGAATCTCAATTCCAGGCTTAACAGAAAAAGAAAGTCCGTGAGCCTGTCCCTCCTCGTGATACGGATCCTGACCAATTATCACAACCTTAATATCATTATAATCCGCATATTTCAAGCTATTAAAAATATCATTCATATCAGGATAAACCCTATAATGGGAATACTCATACTTCAAAAACTCGCGAATCTTCTTATAATAATCCTTTTCAAATTCATCTTTCAACTTCTCGTCCCATCCATTATTTAACTTAACCATTTCTACACCTCACAGACATTATATAATATCAGCATTTTGGTGTAAAGCACATATTGACTTATTAACAAATAAAATGTATAATCAAAAAGTAAACCAAATTTGTAAACCAAATAAAGAAAGGATGATTATCCAAATGATTCGTTCTGCGAAATTGGCAATCGGTTGTTTAATTTTCTTCGTCTTGTTCATTCTTGTCCTTTTTGCAACAGGCAACAGTGAACAAAATACCATCACCTATGCCGACACAATAAGTGCGACAATTGAAAAGGTGCCTAATAGTGATGATACCATTTCGGAAGACTCTGAAAACGCAAAAACAGAAACAAATAGTATCAGACTTGGACACACAGAAGTAGCACCGCCTGCATTTGTAGCAATAACCACTGATGCCTTAAATATGCGAACTGCACCTGATTACGAAGCAACACCCAAAAAAGTACTTCGTAGTGACACGCTGGTGATTGTACACGACACAAGTCACGCACCGTGGTGGTTAGTAGAACAGAATGGAACTAAGGGTTACTGTCATTCAGATTATCTGAAAGCGTACGAATTCAGTGACATAGATGAATATCCACTTGCCACATACACAACCACTTATTCGACAAAGAGATCACAATCAGGACGTGTATTCAATATCAGCAAAGCTGCCCTCCTACTCGATGGCACAGAGGTCAAACCAGGAGCAATCTTTTCAATATTGGATGTAATCGGTCCAATAAATCAAAGAGCTGGATATGAAGAAGCAATCGAGTATAGAACCACAAATGGAGAAGCATATGCAGCAATCGGCTACGGCGGAGGAGTTTGCCAAGTATCAAGCACATTATATAATGCTTGGCTACTCACAGAAGAAAAAGTCAACTTAAAAATAGTTGAAAGACACACACACGCACTGCCAGTAAGCTATGTGCCTGACGGAAAAGATGCAACAATTTCATACGAGTCAAAAAAAGACTTCAAATTCAAAAATCTTTCCGAACATACACTAAAAATAAGATGTTATGTCTCAGAAAAAGGTGCGCTGTCAATTTACATCGCAGTAAAGGAGATGGAATGAAAAATACTTTCAATAGTTTGATGGTGGTATATCTAAAGAAATATATTTATGAATAATTTCCTTTAAATAAGTATTAACTCTCTTCTTATTAAGCAATTTGGCTTAGTGAGATGAGAGTTTTTTATTAAAATATATTTTTAGTGATACCTGAAACATTACTATGTTAACACAGTTAAAAATATAATATTTGTTTTCTAGTAATTTTAAACATTTTAATATCTTCAACATCTATAAATGTTACCCTACAGTTATATTATTATTCCATTCATGTGGTCAATTTCATGTTGTATTATTTCTTCAACAAAACCCGTATATTTTCCATGTTGCTTACTAAAATTTATATCAAAATAATCAACTTCTATTTCACTGTATCTTTTACATTTTCTTTCTCCGATTAAAGAAAGACAACCTTCTTCAGTCTGGTACTCCCCTCTCTTTTTTGTTATAACTGGATTTATCATTATGAAATCATAAAAACCACCTGATACGCAAATTATTGCTTTGTTATATCCAATCATATTTGCAGCTAATCCCACACATCTATCTTTATTTGCCTTCAACGTATCTAACAAATCATTTACTACATATTTATCCTCTTCTGTTGCCTTCTCTGCCTTTTGAGATAAAAACATTACATCTTTAACTATTTCTTTTATCATATCAATCTCCTTAATTGCCACAATAACTGTATGCACAAGTTTATTTAAAAATCACCACTTTTGGGCAAGAATTACTATATTTTTCGATAATTGCAGTTACTTACTAGCCCATTCACTAGTAAGTAACTCACAATATTTTTTATGATTATAACATTTACCTTAATCTATTTAAATACTTTACTAAAAGAATAAACAAAACAAATTAATAATAGTTGTAAACATGGAAGAAATAAATATTCAAGCAATTCTAATCTTTTTTATTATATTTTTCCACTAATTCAATCAAAGTTTTTGCATTTTCATTTGTGTTTTCACTGTTCCACTCAAAAGAATTTTTTCATGCTAATTCTTTAAATTCACTTCTAAATACTAGTGGCAATTCGAATTAAATTCATTCAATAAAGTAAAAAACATATTTATTTTAAAAACTCTGAGTATGATTTAATAATTCATTTTCAGAATATTTATAATATCACACTTTATCTATTAATAAAATTACTTGAATTTTCCAGCTAAAGCATCTATTGATTTTTTTGTTTTTCGTATGCTATACTATGCTTACAATTTGAATATCATAAACGATTATTTATATGTGTACTATTACGTTTTGTAATGCTATTTGGAGCGATTTTAAGGCAATCTTTTTTTACATTACGTATATAATTTATATAAATTAAGGAGGAGATAAAAATGAAAATAAATTTATCAAGTTTAATGTGTCTAATAGATGAAAAGGAAAAACAATATACATCCTTATTTATTGCATTAAAGAATCACGTCTTTAATACTTCAATTCAAGAATTAAACGGCACTACTAATATAATTGAGGATAACAAAAATGATTTTCAAGAAGAACTAAGCGACGTACAAAAATTATCTAAAGAAATAACTCAATTAAAAAGTATACTATATGAAAAAAATAACAGTTTCAAACTCACTGACGGTAGAACAATTCAAGCAGCCATAGTTGAAAATAGTAACTTAAGAAAATTGAAAGACAATTTGCAACTTTTGTTAAATTATCGTAACATCAAGCAAAGAGTCACCGAGGTAAACAATTCATATTTTCAGATTCAAGAAATAAATTACAACCCAGAAGAAATCAAATCTCAAATTCAAAAACTTGACGAAAGAATTCGTAGCACTGACTTTGAAATTTCAAAATTAAACAGTATTGAATTTGACATCAACATATAAACTAATTGGGTCTTGTTAAGTTATTTTACAAGTTAAATTAAATACAAAGTTTTAAGCCCACTTGCCTTTTAAAATAACTATATTTAGCTTTGTAATTTATTTTTACAGTTTTTACTTTATTTTATGTTACAATTTTAAAAATCAAAAATTGCTTTATATTTTATTTGTTACAATTTATTTGCAAACATTTATGTGTAAATTTTAAATAGTTACTTAAAAGGCACTAAAGAGGAAGAAAACCGGCAGGTAAATATCCACATATTCTGATATTTATCTAAACAAGAGATTAGAATGTGAATCTTTATGGCAATGATACTAACGTCATACCGGTTTTACTAGTGTTATCTTGTATCTGAAACCAAAAGATAACATGACTCTTTAGTATCACTTTTTCGCCTCAAATTTATTAAATTTGGAGTTATAGGAGTCGTATAATTCAAATCTTTCATCTTCTTGCATTATCAAAGTAGCCTATGGTTGTCTAATTGTTAAAACTTTCATAATATGTTTCTCCTAATACAAAATTATCTTTTACATTTCATAGCCATATAAAAAATTAATTCTTCTAATCTTTTGGCATTTGAGAATGTATCAATATTATTAAACATTTCTCTAAATTTTTCAAATTCACTTCTTATAACATTAAGAATAATTGAAATAATTAATATTAAACTGGTACCAAATATTATTTTACTTGTAAAATCTCCCCCTGCTAAAATCTCCTTAATAAACTCTGGAATCAATGAATATAGAATACCACTAATTACAGTCCAATCAACATATTTTATCCATTTTCTTTCTTTATCCTTAATTCCTTGTAATATCAAAGTTAATTTATCAAAAGTATTTATTTTTCTCTTCTTGCAGTATGAAGTAATCCAATCTTTTTGATACTTATCAATCGCATTATTCACTTTTTTTATCTGCTGTATACTAAATCCTTCCTTCAAATTATAATCAAGACCCAATCTTCTAGATACTCTATACATAAAAATGATTTCCGTCAGCATAAAAATTAGAACTAAAAATATTGCTCCAAAACCAGCAACTAAATAAACATTGTGTCCACAGTAATATAAATAGAAATAAGCAACAATAAATAAAATTATAGCTCCTTTCCAAATTCCACTAGCAAATTTACTAGTAATAGCACATTTTTCATTATATTTTTCAATTATTTCTTCCATTTTGCAAGTACATACACTCCAATTATCAGATTGCTATATAAAATAACTGGAATACTTCTCCTTTCCATAATAAATTATAAAAATACAAATAAAATTGTAAAAAAACGTATAAAGTGTTTATTTGTTTACAGCAAGTTTGCAACATAAAAGTTCACTCTTAAGTTACATCTGTTAGTGCCTTCGTTATCGAATTAAAAATAGTTGTCTTAGCTTTGTTAGGACTATATTATTTTTTATTTATGCTAAATTCTGCCAGGCTTGTCAAAATATAATAGATAAAATCAGTCAACACTAGAACAAGTTTGTTGCTAAAATTTTATAACATCTCCAAATTCATATTCTCTTGTTGTATCATAAATTTTTATTTGAGTGTTATCATATATGTTTCCTCTTATTAAAACATTTTTTCTTAATAGATTTCCATCTTTTTCTATTGTTATGTTATATACTTTATAATTCCACAGTAAAAGTATAGGATTTATATATATATCACCATACCTAATTGATATAATTCCTAATAAAAAAATTATTAATATTAATGTAACCATATTGCTTATAGAATTCAGATCAAACTCTATAAATGTAAGAATGTATATTGAAATATAGTTTAAAATTGAATCACTTGAAAAATTATTAACTTTCAATATTTTATATGAATTATTGTGATATTTGTTAATCCCATTTATTTGAATAGTTACATATACAACAGAAACAATTGTTAAAATCAATAATATAGTAATAAAGAAATCATCCACACTATTAAAATATTTTATATTGTCAAGATTCCACTTTCTGTTTTCAAATTTTAATAATACGTTCTTTACTATCAAAATTAAATACAGTGGCACATATGAAGACAAATATAACATTATCTTATTCATTTTTCATCTCCTTCATAATTCATAGATCTTGCTACGCCTTTTTTATCTGTTAATTCGCTTGTTACATATAGATCCAATAATAAGTTCAAAATTTCTTTTGTATATTCTTCTTCATATACTATTTTATTATCTTCATCTAATTTAACTTTTAATTTATGATTTATTATTATCTGCGGTATTTTTTCTCTATTCGCTTTTATATTCTTAAGTCCTTTTTCCATTATAACTTTTGATATTCTTTTTACAAAATGTCCGATTATTTTTACATTTTTCAATAAATGTTTTTGGATCATCTATAAACTCACATTCACAAATTTCGCTACTATTGTCATCAATTAATCTACAATACATCTCTCTAAATTTGAATAAAGAATTAAAATGATTTCTATCAAATATATAAAACTTTCCATTGTATTCAAAACAAGAAACCAAACCATCTAAATACAATATATCCTCCTTAACTCTTTTCATTTTTTCTCCTAATAACTTAAATTTCATGGACTTTCTTAATGTATTTTGTGGCTTTATGAATTTTTTAAATATTGTTATTTTTATATTACTATTTGGTTTTTCTATTTTAAAATAAATAAAATTAATTTTATCAAAATTTGTCCCTTTATTTATATTTTCTTCTTTATTTATATTTTCAAGTAATCTTTCATACTCCTTTACAGTACTAGTATCTACAACATCTATACTATCGTCAAAAGAAATTTCCAGATCATATTTTTCAATATTTCTATTTTCTAAATAGTATTCAATTGTATTTAGCAAAACATTCTTTAACTCTTGTATCTCATCACCTTCAAATATTGTTTTATATAATTTATAATTGTCCGCTCTTCCGAATAGTAATTCCTCATTAGTATTTGTTCCTTTCAATTCTTTAATTAATCGTTTTAACTTTGATATTTCCTCTTGTTCCACCTAAAATCCCCCAATTTCTCAAATAATTATTCTAATAGCCATATAATATTTTGTAATGCTTAATTTTTTTATTTTATCAATCTATACTTATAAACCCTGTATTATTTTATCAAGGAAAATTTTCAATTCTTAGCAAAATATTCTATTATTTTCTATTCTTTTTATCTCTTAAATATCCAACTCCTAATGCACTTAGCAACACAAACCCTGCCAATGCATCCGAATTTTTAGAAGTATCCTTTGAAGCTGAGTTAGATTCTATATCATCATTTTGTGAGTTTGGATTAACAGCAACATCCTGATTATTCTGTTCAACTTTATTTTCCTCGTATTTTACATCGCCAGACACATCAATATTTTCTTTTTTATCTTCATTTACTAATATGCCAATTGAATCCATCTTTTCATTTGAAGTACTTACTGTCACATATGCTTGACCTGTACCTATTGCCGTTATTTTCCCGTTTTCACTAACTTTAATCACATCTTCATTACTTGACTTCCATACTACTTTCTTGTTGGTAGTATTATCTGGTAAAATATTAACCGCTAATTGTTTGACTTCTCCAACTTTAAGATTTTTTATTTTTTCAACTATCTCTATACTTTCAGCTTTTATTATGTTTGGAATATCCTTAGTTGTCTTATCAACTGAATTCTTAGAATCCTTACTTGTAGAAGATGCTGAATGATTCGAATTTTCGCTATTTGAAGAAGTTTTATTGTTATTATTCTTTTGGGCAGTATTTGACGAAGCTGTGGAACTAGCTGAATATGGGCAAACGCCATTACTATGCAGATGTGCCGGATGCCCTCCGCAATGATAATGATAACTTCCAAGTCCACTTTTGTTTTTATTATCTCTATGTCCTCCACTAGAGTCTGTTCTTCCAGAGTGGGCCAAAGTAAACATATTAATAGAAACTATGCTCAAAACTATCAATATTACAGAAAATATTTTAACTTTTTTCTTATTCATATATAATTCCCCTAATAATTATCATATAGCATTATTTTCAACAAACACAATTTATAAGCACTCATCATTATATATAACCTAAATAACGTATAAAAAGGGACAAGTTTCGACAATATTTTCATAATTATCAAATAGCGATACACGATCTTTTACTTTCTTAACTGAGCACAAAATTATAATTTAAGTTTAAACTTTTTAATATCAAAATAATAATTATATTTTTACAAAGCAAAAAACTTTCTTCTAGCAATACAAATAACATCATGTATCACTAAAAGAAAGTTTTTATTTTTATCAAATCTATAATTTTCTACCATTAGCCTTATTTAATTACCTATCTTGTTCTGAATATTTTTCAAGTTTATCTTCATAATTTGAAAATATATTCTTATCTATCTGCAAATTCAGTTCATCATTTAATATTTTAGTTAATTCAAACATTATTGATATTGCACTCGTAACAATTAGATTATAATTTTTATAACTAGGAATAAGAGAAATCATTATTTCGCTTTCACTTTTCTTAGAACTACTATTAATTGAACTATATCCAGCATGAGATGAATTGCATAATATAGCATACTCAAAATTATATACATTCGTCATTCCTGCCAACTTTGCCCATTCTGCCACAGTTGTTTTTTCTCCTATCGCTTCATCAAAATTAACATTTTTCTCCTTAAATATTTCCATTCCAGGTTCATTATTTTTAATTTTTTTATTAAATTTATAATATTTATATAATTCATCTTTCTTTATTCTTTCTATATTTGCCTTATCCTTTGAAATTGCCAAAAGTTTAAACAACATTTCATGCAATCTTCGTAAAAGTGTAAATGCATCTTCTTCTAAGCCTCTCTGTGTTAATAAAATAATTGATTGATACGTTTTATGCATTTCTCCCCAAAATAGTAAGAAATATTTCTTTACTTCATTATTTACATTCAATCTTTTATTTAAATACAATCCGTATATCCAGCAATTTACTTCTTTAGCATATTCGTATAAGTCTTTGTTTTGATCTAAAATAAAGTTCACTCCTGAATAATTTAAAAATCCGTCTTTCTCATATGGTACACATGCACTAAGTTTCATCTATTCACCCCTTTTGGTTACATTATTTTCCTTTGAGTATTTATCTATGTATTTTTTAAATGCTTTTTCCAATTTAATCATATTGTCCATTAAAAATTTCATTATACTTGGCCAATCTTCTTGATTAAATATACTAACACTTTCAAGTCTATATGATATTCTCGACATATTTTTGTCGTCAAGACGTTCCCATAATAATTTATCTCCAAATGTTCTTTCTATTTCTTCTTTATACAAGTACATATAGTCATATATTTTTTTGTTATTTTTCATATCATGACTTTTTCCTATTCCTAATTCAACTGCAGCATAGCTTTTAGTTATCACAAAATTAAATAAAACTCCCGAAATTCCTGAGCCAGTGCTTAGCCAATGATCATATTGATTCAATTCTAAATTTCTACCCAAAAACAAATCTGATTTTTCATTAAATTTAGGCAAAAATTCATGCCAAAATTTATTTCTTGTAATTTGACAATTAGCCAAAACTTCTTTACTCTTTAAATCTTCTTGTGCCTTTTCTTCATACCCTATCATTATATCCGCAATATCTTTTACTGGTATTATTTGATCCATATCAATAACAAGGTTATCTTTAACATTATATGGAGTTATCTTTATGCACTGAATTTTCATTCCATATTTTCTAGCCCATATTACTGTATTAGTAACTTCTTTCCTAAATTCTTTTGCAACTAATACTATTCTCTGACTTAAATCTTGATTTAACTGCACTTCTGAAAAATCTGGCTTTTCTAAAAAATCTGTAATAATATCTTCTGAAACTGCTTCTATTTCCTGTTTATTTAAATACTGTTGAAAAATTTCCTTTATGTCTTCTTTCTTTAGCGAAGAACAATATCCTGCATATTTCATTGACTGCCAAACAACATTTTTTCCACTATCATCTAGCTTGTTTTCTATTATTACCAAATTACCATTTTTATCTAACGCTAATAAGTCCAAACGTTCATTAGTATCACTAAATCCATCAAATTCTTTTTGTATGATTAATAAATCCTCTCCTAAAATTGTAGGATTATTAGCAATCCATTCTTGTAAGTCTTTTCTTTCTTTTAGTCCGCAACTTTTAAACGATATATCCTTAATCTCTTGAGTTGTTTTATCTTCTTTATTAACTAAGAACATAATTATCATATCCTTTTCATTTTATAATATATATTTATACATTCTTTATAAATAACTTTCATAATACCATGTTTTCAAATCATTACATTTTCACATTTATATTACTTCATTATCACAAATTACTTTTATTTTTCCATCAATGAGTTTTATGTAATCTTTATATACTTTTCCAAAAAGATCTTTATACTCTATATATACTTCTTTTATAGTTGGAGATGGCAATTCGGCAACACTTCTATACATTCCATCATTTGTGATTACTAGTTTGGCAGTACTATTCGAATTTATATGTAATCTGTCTTCATATTTAGAAAAAAATACTTTTTCTTCTTTTGATATGGTTTGAATTTTGCATGGATTCTTTCCAATCTCAATCTCATCTACAATTTTTTGAAAGGTTATGTATGATCTTTCCATATCTATAATTGCCACTGTTTGTCCAGAATTAGTGATATTAATCACAAATTTGCCAAAATCATTCATATTTTCTTCTAACGTCGTAATAAACTTTTCTTGCATTTCAGTTTTATAAATTTTCGTACTTAATGGTGCATATATACTTGTGAACAAACAAGGTCGTTGAGATTCTCTGACATTTTCATTACTTTCTTTTCTGTCCATTCTTGTAACGTAAATTAACATATATGTACTAACCATCATCGAAATGTACGTTCCTATAAATGAAAGCCAATCATAATTAATAGATATATTTTCAGTTAGCTTTAGGAAAGAAAATATATTATATCTGTCCATATAGTAAACTATAATTGGAACCAACAACATTATTGACATAAAGTCCAAAGTAGCTTTCTCTGAACCGTGTAACTTTTTTCTTTCATTTACAAATTCTATTACGCTTATTACAATTCTATATACTATAAAAAATGAAAAAATCAACATTGATAATACAATTATCCACCCTAAAATACTATTCATTATAAATTCCTCATTTCAATATCCTTATTATATTGTTAATAAACCAAAATTGATAAAAAAAATCAAAAACACAATACTGTTAAATGATAAGCTCCTTTTTGTGGTCTTATCAATAGCTCGAAAAATTTTTTCTTTACAAATTTAATTTATCTTTTCGAGCATTCTATTTCTTATCAAAATTTACTCTTTAAAAGTTCTAGAAAATTTTGATAATTTTAGTTTTTCCTCAACACTTTTTCAAAATTCAATCCGTTTTTATCACATATAACATCAAATAATTCGTTATTTCATTTTGAAGATTCATTTCTGTACAAGAATTAATTGCATTCATAATACTTCCTACTTTTAACTTCTTGCCATGCATTTTCTTCTTCCTATTATTTTGCTTTTTTCATTCTATCATAAACAGTCCCTTTATTCTATATAATTTAACTTTTTTCAACAAAATAATCTCTATGGTAAATAACTCATTTTTCATTCAAAATCACTATTCAAAAATAGCCATACCCCTCATTTAATCTAAGAGTATGACTATTTTAAATTATGCTTTTATTAGCACTAACTATGTATCTCACCTTTGACATCCAAATTAATAATCCATTAATTGTCCAATTATTCTCACAAATAATTATTCAACTCCTGTAGCTATTACTGTAACAACAACTTCATCCTCCATATTATCATCAACAACTGTTCCAAATATAACGTCTGCATTAGCGTCAACTCTATTATTTACAAGCCCTATGGCTGTATTGACTTCGTTTAGTTTCAATGCTTGTTCTCCACCAGTTACATTAAAAATAATTCCTTTGGCATTATCTATTTGATATTCTGTAAGTGGATTATCTATTGCTTTCTTAGTTGCCTCAACAACCGCATTTTCTCCTTGACCTTTGCCAATTCCCATATATCCTTTTCCTTTATAATCTAGAACCGTTTTTATATCGGCAAAGTCTAAATTAATTTCGCCTACTGAAGTAATAATATCTGTGACGCTTTGAATTCCTTTCTTTAATACATTATCCGCTACCTTGAATGATTCTTGCATTGTAGCCTTTGGATCTAACTTATCATTACATATAACAATTAAAGCATTCACATTATCTTTTAATTTTTCTATTCCTCTTTCTGCTCTGCTGGTTCTTCCTCTTCCTTCGAATGTAAATGGCTTTGTTACTATTGCAACTGTTAATATTTCCATTTCTTTTGCTATCCTAGCTACAACTGGCAAAGCACCAGTGCCTGTTCCTCCACCCATTCCAGCAGTTAAGAAAAGCATATCAGTATTTTCAAGCAACTCTCTTATTTCATTTTCACTTTCTAGCGCCGCTTTTTCACCAACTAAATCGTTGGCTCCTGCACCTAATCCATTGGTAGTTTCTTTTCCAATTTGTAACACATTCTTTGTTTCCGCTCTTTGTAATATTTTCGTTTCAGTATTAATTAAAAATGTTTCAACGTTTTTTACTTTATCTTTAATGATGTTGGTTACAGCATTGTTTCCGCCTCCACCAACACCAATTACCTTGATTCTTAAATTGTTTTCAGTTTCCATTTCTATTTTCATCTCCATCTTTTACATGATTTTATAATTTTTTATATTCGCTTGCTCTTGTTACTATTTTTATTACCCTCTTTGTTTCTAAAACAGGATATGGTGCATTCTCATAGAAATATTCGTTTTTCTCTTCTACTACTGCCAAACATTTTGTACCAGCTCTATCTACATATACTATGTCACCAACTTTTATACTTTTATCATCTGAAATATATGCATACCTTTTTGAGCTATACAAGTCTACATATCTAACTTCCACATATGTATATTTCTTATTAAAGTCCACCATCTTTATCTTATTAAATGTATTTAATTCTCTTGTTAAATAACTATATAGATTCAATAATTGCTCTCTATCTATAGTAACTCCATACTCTTGCTTTTCATCTAGTTCAACTATTATTTTCATCTTTGTTTTATATTGATAAAATCTGAATTTTACTCTATTCAATTCAACATCTATTGGATATCTATATTTGCTAAATAGCACATTTTCAACGTTTTCAATAATAGTGATTAAATCTTCATATCTTATTTTTGAAAATGTCTCATAATTCAAATAATTGTTTTTGATTTTTAATTTTACACTATATTTCTTAAATTTTCTGCACAAATCAAATGTTAAGAAACTATCCTTGTTTATTCTCAATATCATTGTCTTTACCTCCTTTCACCATATACATTTTAAGTCAAAAAAATGCAACACGCAACCAAGCTGGTCACGCATTGCGTTTTTAGTAATCACCTTTTAACTATGAATTATATCGTTTACTTGCTTCTTTGATTATTTTCTTCATCTCATTTCTTAATGATTCTGGTTTTATAACTTCTACCAAATCAATATTTCTCATTGCCCACATTTTAAAGCCTAATTCATTGGTATCCACTTTTAATCTGAAATATTCTTCGTTTTTTGGTATCTTTGCTATAGTTACATGCCTTCCAAAAGTATCAATTATTGTATCCAACAAAAGCACATGGCATACCGCTTCAATCTCTGATTTCTGTCCTCCAAACATTTCAGTTGATGATTCAGCAAAATCTTGAATTTCACTTTTCTTCTTTTTAATTTCTATATCTTCATCAAGAATTTGTATATTCTTCATCCTATCCAACCTATAATTATAAAATTTTGTCTGTCCTTCTTTAATTGCTATTAAATAAAATTCCTGCTTACTATATACGATTGCATAAGGAGAAACTGTTGGTATACTTACAATCTTCTTTTCAATTTTACTTGTTATAGCATATTTCCAATACTCAAATTGTATTTTCTTATGCTGATAAATACTATTTGAAATATCTTCAATATTTTTAATTACTTCAACATTTTCCGTTTTCGAATCATTCGCATATATTCGATACTCTTTTATCTTATCATTCTCATATACCGTTTGGATATTTTTACACTTCTTAATAATATTCTCAGCTATTGATGGAACAATATAATTTGCATAACTAAAATTATCTATGATAGCTCTTATTTCCCCTGGTTCAAAATCAGTTTCAGGATCTCTATGAATATAATAGCCTTTTCCATTGTCCTCTCTAGTACTGATATCATAATTTAATTTATATTTTAACAGATTAATATTTCTTCTAATGGTTCTTGTATCAATATCCACATCATACAGTTCTTTAACCTTCCTCTGTATTTCTGTAACCGAAAGCATGTGATCCACATCACTGTGCTTTTTTAGAACATTTAATATGTATAAAACATTTCCATTTTTCTCATATAAATCCATGGTAACTTCTCCTTTTTATTCTTTTGTAAGAATTACTATATTCATTTACTATTATAATCTACGTTTAGCAAATTTTAAACACCAAAGAATTTAATTCGTTAACTCACGCAATTTTAGCCAGTAACTGTTGATATTATGTTAATTCTATAGTGCAATTATGTATATCACCTTACTTCATATATGTCCTCGTAGAGGCAACAAAGTTTCAACATCAACTATAAATATAGGAGGATGATATCATGATGAAACTTGCTAACTTGATTGCGAATGGCACCATCTCTGTTGCAGATTTGGCAAACGCCCCCGAACTGATTGAACGGGCAAAGCTCGTAACCGACGGACTGAAAGCATGTACCCAAACTCTTCTTTTCCCGTTGGGGACTGAAGAACTACACTGCTTTTCGTATACCGATCGAGCTGGTGAATACTCTTCGTGGGGAACTGTTTCCCGTGATGGTACTTTCACATGCTGGTGCAACTGGGGGGGCAACCATAAAATCGGCAGAGTAAATCTCAATAAGCCTGCCGAGGTATTTGTGGCATTCGACAATTATGAATTTGCTAGCGACCTGAAAAGGTTTCTCAAAGAGCAAATTCAAAAAGCATGAACAAAAAGCTATTGGCTTCTGTCCGCTTCGGCGGGCAGTTTTTTATGTGCGTTTAATATATTTTTGTGTGGAATGCTGTATAAAAATGAAAAAAATAAACTTCCACACTTCTCATGAATGTAGGAATTTACTGCTCCTGTCATTGTGAGGAATAAAGCTGAGCCAACAACCTTCGGGTTATGAGAATGGGTTGACAGTGTTGTGAACTTTAGTGAAATTAAGGGGTTTAGCTGATTTATCAATAAAAATTGGGGAAATGGTTTTTCGAACATTTGTGTATTTTTTTGAACTTTTTTGAGAAATTTTTCCCCAATTCGTTATAAACATTTGTTCGTATAAAAATTGAATATTAATGGGAAACCTAAAATTTATTTAGGAGGTTTTCAGTTATGAATAATAAAATTACTTATCGTAAAGAGGGAGATTATTTTATACCTAATTTGTCTTTACCTATACAACCTAAAAAGCAAATTGGAAAATATGGTAGATTAAGATTAAATTACTTAAAAAATTTTAATAAAGGTCTATATACTGAATTACTTATAGATGGTACATTAAAACAACATTTATTAGATATAGATGAATGTGCTAATGAAAGACTACATGTACTTATAAAACAATTTGCTGAATCTGAAAATATTAATGAATACTTAAAAGAACATAATCAAATGGAATGGGTTCAAGCTATGAATAATATTAAAAATAGAGCTGAAGAAATTGTATTTAATGAAATTATATATGTATAGGAGGATATGAAAATGGTTAATTTTAGAGAAGTAAATGATAATGATATATTAAAAGAGGGGTTGGATTATAGAGAACAGGAGGTTTTTGGTAGTCTTACTGAAGAAGATAAAAAACATCATATTTATTTTGATGAGATTGTTGAGAATATTTTAAAGAATGTACCTAAACAGAGTCAAAAGTATGTTAAGAAACAATTAGATAAACTTGATGAGAATTTTATGAATTATCTTTGCTATTGGAATGAGAAGTATTATAGAAATGGTTTTGTTGACGGTTCTCAGTTAGTTATGGGATGTTTTGATAAATAGTAATTTCCAATTGTGCCACATTTTTGCAAATTTATGGTACAATTGGAAAAAGTGTGGAATTTGACTCTTATAAGAGTAATTTTCACACTTTCTAATTATTTTTTCTCTTATCTATAAACATTGCAAAAGAATTTTAATTTCCTATTTCTCAATATTTTTCAGTACAATTTTCCAGTTATTTCATAGTTAATTGTTCGCAGAATTGCTGCTTAATTTATGACAAATGACATTATTATAAAAATTTTTATATAATATTTTCACTTTTTTATTTTTTATAATTATTTTATATTAATGAATTCTAAATTCATCAAGAAGCACTCCAGCCTTTTCATAATTTAACTCTATTAATATTTTTAAAATTTTCTCATATGCTTCTATTAAATCATCATCACCCTTTATCTCATCACTAAAATCTATAAAAGATTTAGTGATAATTCTATCTAAAATTATTTTTGTATCCCCATTAAATATTTCTTCGAAATTATCTTTATTAAACTCTAATATTTCTTTAACAGCTATCAATATTTCGGGCAATAATTCATCTATTTTTAATAAATAAATTGTTCTCATTGAATTTTTTATATCGAATTTTCCATATTCTCCAAACTGCTTATTCAAAAATATTTTATCCTTATATGCATAATGTGTTTTTATTTCATTTGTTGTCCATCTATCAAGTTTTCTCGGAGATAAATATAAACATTTACACAATTCTTGTTTTAAATTTTGAAAATTAACATTCTCAATTTTCAATTCAATATATCTTATTTTTTCTTCAATATTTGTTCTCAAGGCTCTATTGTTATATGCATCTACGTAATATGCGCTAAAACAATTTAAAATATCTCCATAAAACTCAATAGAATCTTTTTTAAAATTAGAAAAATCTATATCATCAAATAATAAATCAATAATTTTTTTATAATTGCTTGGATCATAAATTAATTTTCTTTCAAATAAGCTTACTATATCATAAATTTGATACCCATCTATAATATCATGCATATATGAATTTGAATCATTATTTTTTATATCTATAATTGTCTTTATTATTTCTTTTATAACTTTACAAAATAAATCATCTTCAAATTTTTTACCACAATTAGCTACATAGCACAAATTCTTTATATCATAGTCATTGATACAAAACTCTCCTATATCCAATTCTTTCTCTAAAAATAAATATTTTTCTATTATTTGATTTTTACAACTCTTGTATAAATCTGATTTTTCTTGTTTTATATAGACATCTACTCCATTTAATCTAGGGACTCTATTAGGAACAAATATATAATTCTTATCTCTTTGCTTAATATAATATTGGGCATTATATTTCTGATGTTTCATTTCATCCTCTGCTAATTTTATAATTGTATTAAATAATATATTTGATAATTTACTATCATTTTGCAAATATTTTATCAATTCTTTTTTGATAGAATTAATAATTCCATCACTTCCATTTGTATTAATAATATCTAAAACTATTAGTTTTATCTTATTTTTCACATTTAAAGAAATACCTGAATATAATTGTTCAATTAATTTTGAAATCAATGTAGGTTCAAACACAAAGCTTTCATTTTTTAATATTTGCCTTATCCCATTAATCCAATAATTACAATAAATATTCTTTTTTTCTAGAGTCAAATTATTTTTTGTTAATATTTTTGATATTAAACCAATTATTAATGATTCAAGTCCAATTGATTTAGAATGATCTTTATTTTTTAATTCTATAAATTCATCAATAACACTTATTAGTAATTGTGTACATTCTTTTTCTTCTTTTAAATTTTCTATACATTCATTTAATCTTAATATCAAATCATCATTTGGTAATTTGTTCTTTTCATATTGTTCAACTACTTTTTTAGCTTCACCAGTAAAATTTGGTTCAATACTAATAATATTATCATCCAATTGTTTTATCTCTGCATTTCTAAAATCCATTTTTTGAATCTGAAGATATTTAGTAGCATTTTCTTCATCATTATTAACAACAGAATACAGATAATCTAATATTTTGTAGCATTTTTCTTTTAATTTAGGATTTCCATTTATCTGTATGTTTTGTGCATATTGTTCTATATTAATTCCACATTTTAAATCTTTTACATATCTTTCTCTTAATTTAGGAATTCCCATTTTCAAAAGTAATTGTTTTTCCAACATCTCTAATTGAGGATTTGATAGATATCTTGCACATCTAGAAAAATCCCATTCCACAATATCAATACTAGAAATTAAATCAAGTGCATAACCTGGAAATTCATTTTGATAATGCATTCCTATATTTTCTATTATAGTTAACAATATAATATTATTTGATTTCTTATAAATAATATCTTTTACATATTCTAAAAATTTTATTGCATTTTCACTATGTATATTTTGATTAATGTAATTAATCATCGATTCCTTGATATTATAGATGATATCAGTTAATAAACTATTAATATGATGTTCTTCTGTACATCCCATCCACATATTTGGATTTCCATAATATTCTTTTTCTAAATTATTTTCATCTACAAAAATCAATTTTATTTTTTTTACATTGTCTGGGCAATTTTGAATATAATTTTCAATGCATTCATTTACAAAATCTATTGACCATTCTATCCCAAAATAAAAATTATTTCTAAATAAATTCCATAAAAAAACATTATCATTAATACTAGAATACGAAAAATCATAATCCTCACTTAATCCATATGGATTATTTTCTCGAGGATAAAATCCTTTGTATTCTCTATCTTCTTTCCATAGCAAAGCTGCCATATTACACAATTTTTCTGTAAGATTACAAGTAAGCTGTGGCCATGAATTCTTTATTACAAATTCCATAATAATTTCTGCTATTCTTTTTTTATCGGTATCAGTATTATTATAATAATTGATTATCTTATCAAAAAAAGTTTCTAGCCACTCTTTACAATAATTTGAGAGCTTAAAAGTAACAATTAAACAATTACTTATTTCATCTAATATATTAAATGAGTTATTTTTCATAGATTTTTCAATGTAATACTTCATAATTTTGCATACTTTCTTAGAAGTATTATCATTTTGTTTCTTTTGTGTTGTATAATCTAAACATAATTTCACAATTTTATTTTTATTTATAATATTTTTACTAGCTATATCATTTTTTTCTATAATATCTATTAAATTTTCTCTTCCAGCTCCTACTGGTACAAGTTGAACATTACAACTTTTATCATAATTTACAATTTTTGCATCATATGAATATAAATTTGTTACATTAATAAATTCAAGTAATAAATTTTTTTCTAAAATCTCTATCTCATTTTCTTCAAAAAAAGAAGTGCTATAATCTGATTTTACAATTCCTATTTCCGTCTGTTTTTTCCATTCTTCTGATATTTTATTGTTAAAAATTAAGTTATATATAAATTTATTTCTATTAGCTTTAGCTAACAATTTATTAGCAATCCATATTTGATACCTTCTATAAACACACCTTCCTATTGTATCAATATCTTTATAAAAAATTTCATATCTACCTTTGCACTCATTAAACTTGCTGTCAAAATAATTTTCAAAACAAATGTCTTCATAAATATCATATTTTAACCTTATACCTTCTGAATTAAAAGTTATAATTCCTTCGGTTGTTAGAGCATTCACAATATTTGCATCAATATTGTTTTCATTAATTCCTAATGTAAACTTTTTTGCTCTATCAAAAGCAATTTTATTTACCGCATCTTCTATATCTTTAATTTTAACATTGTATTTTTTATGCTTATCTTTTAAACAAATAATATTATTCCATATATAGTCTCTAAACTTATTAATATCAGTTATTTTATCTATATCTATTGCTTCTTTTATTATTATATTTATATAAAAAGGTGTTTTTAATAAATCTGCATATATTTCATTTTTAGACATTTTTTTTATGATCGGGTATTGATTTTTTAATAAATTTAATTCTTTTTCACTAATCTCACTAACATCATAAGATACTATATTATATTTTGCTTCTATTTTTAGAAAAGCATTTTTATCACTTGTCCTGCAAGATGTTATTATATATGCATTTTCATATTTTTGAACAATATTGTATAACGAATCTAACAAATCCAATTTTGTTTTAGGAGCATCAGCAATAAACTCTAAAGCATCAATAAATAAAACAATTTTTTTACCATTAAGGCATTCTAAAATTTTTCTAAAATTTAAGTTCCATATTTTATCTATATCACTCTCTTCTAAAAATCTTTCTGCACGTGCGTATAAAACTGTATCTTCACTTTCAATACACTTTTTGCAAATTACGGTTTTACCCACACCTTCTCTTCCTTGAATAGAAATAAACTTAGCATTATCTTTTCTTATTTTTTCTATAAGTTCTTTCCTATCTATTTCATACTCTCCATTAATTCTAGTTTCTATATTGTTAATTCCTACATTTTTGCTAGTTTCAATTTCATCTTCGAACTTTCTTATCAATTCATTATAGTTTTCTACTTCATTCTTTATTATATTATATAAATGCTCCTGAAAATCTAAATCAATTTGTGCTCTATTTATAATATCTTCTGTTGTAATTAAATTTTTTTCTTTTATAAATGAAATATTCCCAATTTGATTTTCACCAGTATAGTCCTTAATATTTTTTATACTATCATTATGTAATACAAAAAAATATACACTATCAATTTTTGTAAATCTATTACTTTTATCATCTCTAATATTCTCTAACGTTCTCTTTATTTTTTGATGTACATCGACCACTGTACTGACCTGGATTAAAATTTTTTCATCTTCTGAAATCAAATCAAAATATGGGAAATTACAAATATTATTTAAGTTATGAAAATCCATACCATAATACAATTTGCAAATTTGTTCAGCAAATAATTCAAACATCTTTGCAGAGTCCAGTAATCCTTTTTTATTTGCCATTTCTATTTTTTGTTTATATGCAGATATATATCCTATAATATAATTCATTCTTTCAGCTGAATAAAGCATTTTCCTATTCTCCTTCTTTATATTTTTTATACTCAATATACTTTTCTTTTATATATAAGCCTAATCCTATTTCAATTTGATTATTCATTATTTCTAATTCTGTATTTCCAGCATAAGTATAATCACTACCATATTCATTGATTTTTTTACAATCGATATTGCCTATATAATTATTTTTAAAATCTTCAAATTCTTCTATTGATTCAAATTCTATTACTATTTCGTTAAGTCTTTTCATTGCATATTTTTTTCAGAGTCATCATATTCTTTTGGATAGTTATATAAAAAATCTCTTAAAATACTATCTTTAGAGTTCTTTATAAAATATTTGTATTTATATGGAAAATTCTCAATATGTACAAATTCGTTAGAAGGTACTACTGTTATTAATCTGCCTGAATCCAAACTAACAATTTGTTTAGAATATATACATGTATCATTATACTTCAAATATAACATATAAAAAGATGTACTTGAATTAGTCATTAAATAACTATAGAATTCTGTATTATTGTTATCTTGGCTAGTAATTTCAATTTTGTAACTAGGATTCTCTTTATAATAATACCCATTTAAGTTTTCGTCTCTTAATTCAGTCCAATTCTCCGTATCTCTTAATGTTTCGAAAATATACTCTAATTTATTCTTTTGACTTAGTATAATTCTTTTTTCAAAATTATATCCAACTATACTTTCCGTTTCTTCTTTCCATGACTTTATTAATTGGACAGTATATTTATTTTCATCACTATCTATTAGTTTTGCACAACTCTGACATAACCAAATTCCATTATTTATACTTTTTCTTTCCTCTTCTGACATATTTTTATCATACCTTGGCCCTCCAGGTGCAGCAGCACATATATGAGCTGCAACACCTATATTATTTACCCCATTTTCACTATTTGGTCCAATAGTAATCTTTCTACAGTTTGGATTAGAGCAAACATAAAGTACCCTTTTAGCTAATTTATTTTTTACTGTCGATGTAAAATTGTCTCTTTTATCTTTTATCTTTTTTCATTATTCATTTTCCTCATTTCAAAAAACTTTCTAAAAATTCAACAACAGCAATTGGATTTTCTTTTATAACTATATTCAAATTTTTCATTTCTTCTTGAAGTTGCTTCAAATCATTATTGCTTTTATTTAAATAATCTTCATTTATATCCTCATATAATAAAATACTATATTTACTTAAATATTCTTTGGTATATTTTTCTACATTAATATCAGATACTAAAATAAACCAACCCACAAACATATACTCATATCTAATTGAATAACTATCGTCATTAGTAATATACTTTAAACAGCAATTTAATAAAACTTCTAAAAAATACATATTTTGTTTAGCTATCATTAAAAATAAATCTTCATCACTATTTAAAGTACCTTCAACCATTTCATTTACAACTAAAGTACTATGTGTAAACAAACATAACTTATCATAATATTCGTCTAATAATTTCTGAATTTGTCTATTACTCATGTCTCCAAACATATCTTTATCTATCATTTTTAATTTTACCTTAAAAAGGTTTCTAAGTTTTTGCTGTTTAGTATAAACTCTCTCTTCATCCTTCAATCCCAATTTTTTAAATTCTTCATATACATTAGAATCTAAATATATCATCATTCCCATAACAAGATTTTCAAAGGCAGATCTTATTAATGTGTTTGAATCTACTAAACTATTACTTTTAACTAGTTTTTGTACATTTTTTATAGTCATATACGATTGATTTAACAAATTACAACTTTCTCTAGGCAATTTATCATCTTTAAGCAAATATAATTTTTTTATACTTTTACTGGTATTTCTCCTTAATGGCACTATACATTTATTTTTACAATGCTTTCTTAAAATTTCTTTTAATTCTATTAATCGATCCTTTGTCAATAACTCCAATAATTTATATAGTTTTTCTTCTCTATTTTCAGTACCAAGTGCATTTAAAATATCTTCTACTGTTATATCTGTTTCATAATTTTTTTTCAAATTTTCATCTCCTTATTAGCAGAAAAGCAAAACAAATCAGTAAATTTTTTACATCATTATTTTGCTTCTCTTTAGTTTATAATTTATTAAAATATTCTCTTATCTTATTAGCCATTAAGACTCTTCTCTTTTGTAAAAACTCTTCATAATTCTCAACAGACATATTAATTATATCTTTTGGAATAGCACTTTCTTCTAAATTCTTATATAGATCATCTTCTGAATTAATTAAACCATACTTATTTTCTTGACCATTGCATTGAGCTTTTACATCTGCCATATAATCTTTTGGTGCTCTGTTGCTTACTGCAATATTAATTTCTGTTTGTAACATAGTAAAATTAGCAATTTGATTATATTGTTGCTTATTGTTATATCCATTCTTCTGTAAATAATCTTTAGGAAAAATATGATGTACATCTCCTCTATTTTCAATCAAATATTGCACTTTTATGCTATCTGATAGAAATCCTCTATCTCCCAAAAATATTTGTGCTGCTAAAAATGTTTTCCAGAATGGGCTACTTGTAACTGGTGTATTTAATCTATCTACTAAATAGTTTGTCCAGAAAGATTCTGATAATTGTCTTTCTTCTTCCTCTCTTATATATTTTTCAATATCTGCATTATCATTTAATCTTCTAATGTCATAATCAAAAGCAGATTCAGGAGATGAAGTATATCTTTGAGTTAGAATAGACATTACTACCCATCTTCTTACTAATGTTTGTATTTTGCTTGGTTCGATATTCTTTTCTCTTAACACAAGGTATAATATATATCCAAAATTCAAAACATTTTGCGATCTAACTAAGCTATCATCAATGATACCAGCCGATTTTAATATCATTATATATCTTTCAAAATTACTTTGATTTACAAATTGTTTAACTCCGTCATATAATGTTTTAAAACTTTCTTCAACTATGTCTTCTCTATATTCTCTAGTTTCAAAATCACGTCCTGATAATAAGCTTACCAAATCAGCCAACTTACCTCTTTTAAACTTGTATGTAAAAGCAACTCTTAACACATCAGTATAAGAAGGCAAATATAAATCTTCATTCTTATCTTTTATCCATTCAATTTGTCTAAATATATCCTTCTTGCTAAACTCAATATCATTATTCTTTATATTATCATAATCAACTGGCGTTTTAGCAAAATGGCAGAAATAATCAATGGCTTTTCTAATATCATTTCCTTCATATTGTTCATTGACGCTTATTTTTGACATAGCAAAATCAGCTTGTGATAATACTACGCCTTCTGAATTTATTCTAACAAATATTTCAGTAACAGTATCTATATCTAATGATGATCCTAATTCAATTCTTCCTATAGTAACATTTTTTACTGCTAACAACTTATTAATTCTTTTATTAACTTCATTTGGGCTCATTTCATACTTATTTGAATAATCAGTTACAAATTGCCATGTATCTATATTTCCATCTTTCATAAATTCTGATATATCTGGTATCCATTCATCTTGTTTCTCTATTGCAGGATTTAATGTTTGAAATTCTTCCTCTTTTATATTAAAAGCAATTTTTATTCTTTTCTTTTTATAATTACTATCCAATACTTCTTGTCCCAATAAAGCTGCTGTTAATGCTGTTATTCTTTGTTGCCCATCTATTAATACTTGTTTTCCTTCAGAAGATGTTCCATCTTTTAATTTTACATCTGGGCTTTTCCATGTAATTATATATCCTACTGGATAACCTTTATATAACGAATCTATTAAATTTCTTACTTTTGTAGAATCCCATACAAACGGTCTTTGAATTTCAGGAATTGCAATAGTTCCATCACTTACAAATCCTAATAAAGTACTTACAGAAACATTATTTACTTCAAAATTTGGCATATAAATCATCCTTTCTATCTTTATGTTGCTTGTTATTAATTTTCTTTAACTTTTGATTCAATATATTTTATTTCATCTTCAGTTAATCCAATCAATTGATATAATTGAACATCTATTGGCTCAGAAAAGTTAATTATTGTGTTATCTATATAATTTTTAAAATTTGGTACATATTTTGCCAATGATGTTAAAGCCTCATCTGTTAATAATAATGCATATTTTACAAATTTGCTATTAATATATTTCTTAAAGTTACTAGCTTCTTTTTCTGTTTCAAAAGATTTTAAAGCTACTCTTGCCCTACCAAAAGCACTATGATTATCTACAATAGCTAACTGATTATTTCTTCCTTCCTGTCCTCCTGGATGTGCACTAGAAACAACTACTTGCCATTCAGAAATATATTTTACATTTTTAGCTATTAAATTTTTATCAATTATGAACCACATTGTTCTTCCTGCTGGACCAGGTTTATCGTTAGTTAGCACTTTAATCTTATTTTTATAGTCAATGATTTGTCCATTAAATAATTCTGATTTTTCTTTATTTTTTATAATTAAATCATTATCTATACCAAATAAAGAATCTCCTCTAGGCAAAGTTTCACTACTTAAAAATGTTAAATTATTTTTCACTACAAATTGTTTAATTTTTTCAACAATATCTATATCTTTAGGATTAATAATTAATAAATCATCTCCTGGATTATTCTGTTTCAAGGAAACACTTTTGTTATTTACAATATAATCATATTTAAATCCACTATCTTTTTTATTTTTATTTGTTACTACTATTGCTACTCCATCTGGTATATCTGTATCATCGAATATTTCTTTGGCATTTGGATAAAAAGATACTCTTTCAAGGTTACAATTATTAATTAAATTATATCCAAATTTTTTTAACCCTTTTCCTGATTGATGTATCCATCTAATTCCTGGATAAATTAATACTGTTTTATTATGAGTAAGAGACATTGCCTGTTCTTGAAAATGTTGAAATATATTAGTTCTTGGTTTTTGAGCATTACTACTACTTTTACTATTTGATTCTTCTTGATATGGTGGATTTCCAACTACTAAATCAAATTTCATTCTTTCATCTCCTTTAACATAAAACATATTTTTCTCTAATTCTATTTCATTAAATTTTTTATTTTGCAATAAATAATTGCTTAGTTCGTTATAGTCTACATTCCCATTTCTATCTTTTATACTTAATAAATCATAACTATTAAATAATAGAGCAATATTTTCTATATTTAATCCAAGTATATCGTATATTTTTCTTGTAAACTCATATGCAATACTAGATGTTGGTATTGAATAAATTATATTATTAAAATTGTCCTTTCTAAGACCTATCTCTAATAATACTTCATACAATCCTATTGAAAATTCGCCCATTTTACTAGCAATATCTAGAATTTTTCCGTTATTATTGCATATTTCTATTAATTCTTTTTTATCAATTAAATCATACATATTTTTGCATACATTTATTGGTGTAATAATTTCAGACTGTGATATTTTTTTAAATTTATTCATTGCAACTTCTGCTCGTTCTAGCGTTTCTAATGATTCATCATGTGATAACTTATTGATATTCTGTATTTTATAATCCAATTGACTTAATTTGAAGACGTCCATACTGTCATTCATCAGTTTTAATATAATACTATTTAGCCCCAGATTTTTTGCAATTCTCTTATTATCTTCAGTGTAATCAATACTTTTAACCACATCAAATAAAGAAATAACATCATCCTTAGTTAAAAATGAGTAAAATAATATTCTAGCAAAATATGTTCGAATTTTTTTCTCATAATTTACTGATTCTTCATTATTTATTTCTATATTTTCTTCACTATCATTACTATCTGTTGTATCGCCATTTGTATTATCTTCTGAATCAAATGTAGATGTATCTAAATCATCTCCATCTTCATCACTGGTATTATCTACTGATAATCCTTTATTTGAGCCAAGTTCAGCTTGTCTATCTATAACATTTTTTATTTCATCATTCTCTAATAGTTTTAAATCTACTGGAATGTCATTTACTTCGTCCATTACCCCCTTTTCTTTTGAATATTCACTTACGGCATCCATTATATTTTTAGGTTCAATCTCTACAATCTTGTTTTTATTTATTGTAATTATTGGTGAAATTCTTAATTCATTTTTCAGCCTTTCCTCTAGCAATGAATTTCCAGACTCTTCTACATTTACATTATATATCTTTGATTTTTGCTCTTGTAATACAAACATTCGATATGGATCAAAGTCCACTAATAATGTTTGTGGCTTCATATTATATTTTATAACATTTTGTTCATTACCTACATATTTTTTAATATACTGATTTTGTAATCTAAAAATAGCTTGATCATATTCTTGAGGAGATGATGTATCTTTTAAATAAATCATCGTATCCCATTGTTCAACTGTTGAACCTGTTAGCATTCTATTAACTGTCAAAGTTAATGTTTTCACATCATTTTCTTCACATTCTCTAATTTTATCTTTTATTTCAGCAATAGTCCTATATTGATTCGAATTATCTACTCCAGAAATATTAATAATTTCATATTTATTTAGATTTTTAAACTTATTCTTGTTATTCTTTATTAATTCTTCTAATGCATCACATGATGCACAATATGGTAAAACACACACAATGTGCCTACACATCTTGCCTTGCTTTATTTTGTCATAATTTAAAAATCCCAATACATTTTCATCTTCTTTAGATCCGTCAATAACTTCAAAAAGCTCTAATATTTCTTGTTCATTTACAAATTTTTTATGAGAATCATCTTCTGCTTTTTTTATAGATTTTGGTTTTAATAAAGCAGAAAAAGCATATGTATATCCATTTTTCTGATACTCCTTTAATTTTTCTTTTGCTTTTTTGCTTGGATTAAAAGCAAATCTTACCATCTGTGGAAAACCAAAATATGGATTATCCCATTCTTTAATTTCATCATTTAAAATATTCTCATTATTCCATTTTTCTTGTTCTTCTACTATATCTGAAAATTGGCAAAAAGAAATAATATCTTCTTTTTCAAATTCGCTTCCCATCAATATTCTATAGGGTGTTCCTGATAAATGTAATGTCGTATCAACATCTAAAATTTTTAAATTTTCATTTAAGTCATTAATATTACTTTCTTCTTTATGGTGCTTATCTTTTATATCTTTTTCATATTTTGTACTTTCTAATATTTTACCATATTTCTCTGCTCTTGCTCCAAAATGAGTTTCATCAACGAGTAATAAATCAATTTTATTTTTAAATAAATCCTTATGTTTTTCTTTAATTAAATCACCTTGCAAATCTTGTAATGTCAAAAATACAACTACCTTTTCACCTTTAGATAATCTTTCACTTATTTCATTATTATTTCTCGATAATTCTTCAGCAGTAATAAAACTATACCCTTCAAAATTTTTAGGGATTTCAACATTTCTTTTCCATTCAAGTTTTACATCCGCTTTTGCAGAAACAATTACTACTAAATCTGCATTCATTTCTTTTGCACACATCATTGAAGTAAAAGATTTCCCAAATCTCATAACTGCATACATAAGTAAATTTTTTCTTCCATTTTTTCTTGCCTTTTTAAAATTCTCAATTGCTTCTTTTTGATTTGGTCTTGGCTGCCATTCTTTTTCATCTCTCTTATACTGAAATATTTCTGGAAGACTTGTGTTAGCATCATAATACTGATATTTATTATCATTTTTTTCATAACTTTCTTTAATATCTTCAATAGCCTCTTTCACATCTGCATCTATAGCATTCTTAAAAAATTCATTTGAATAGTAGATTTCTTTTGATATATCTTTTTCTTTTAATCTTGCCTTTCCTAATTCTTCTTCAATATATTTATGTACAGAATAATCTCTAAAAAAGACATCTGAATTAATCATAGCTTTTTCTTTATATTCTTCTTTTAAATCAGGAAAATATTTTTTCCATTCATTTAATCTAATTTTAACAGGTCTATATGTATCACCTATTTTTAAATAGTTAGGCACAGTATTAGTTGTAAATGCATAAATATATGGCTCAACTCTACCAATTATGATATTATCTATAATTTCTTTTCCTTCCATTATTCCTCCTATTTTTTCTTTAATAATGTTTCAAATTTAATTTTTCTATTTGTGTCCCAATTCATTATCTTACAATATATACCATTATGTTTTTTATTATTTCCTGTTTTACAACCTTCGCAAGTATACTCTTTTGTTATATTTCCAAATAATGTTATTTCTGCTACCTTCTCGTTTTTACAACTATTTGGTATCACATATTTAATACCATCCATTTGCCATATATTCCAGCTTATAATATTAGCAATTTCTTTTATTAATTTAATATCTGGTTTTTTATTGAATTTATTGTAATAATAATCAATATAAGTATATAATAAATTTTCTCTAGCTAATAAAATATTATCACCTTGCCAATCAAACCCATATACATTCTTTACTGCAACAATTGACCATTCTATCCATTCTTCTTCATTTAAATTATTTTCAGATACAATTCTTAATTTTCTATCTAACAGTCCAATTCTATCTTCTACTTTAATTGACTTTCCTGTAACAGTATCATATCTACTCACTAAATATGGCGCTTCTCCACATGAGATTTCTAATCTTGTACTTTTAACATAATCTTGCCAAGTTTTTCCTTTAAATTCAATTTTATTGTAATTTGTTATCCAACCTTTATTACCAGATTTATTAAATACATTTGTCCTTTCAAGCCATGATTCATCTGCCAAATTATTTTGTTCATTGCAAATCCACGATGGTGTAAAAACCTCTGCATTATTTTTTGATCTAGCTTCTTTTTCTTCTTTATTTTTTTTAGAACGAGGTTTAATTAAATCTTTATATGATCCAGTTATTTTACTAATAGTTATTTCAGATTGAAATTCAAATCCTATTCCATTATATTTATAGTCATTTGTTGCCCATATAATATTTCGACCACTACTATTGTCTTTTAAAAGAATATTTAATAATTCAGAATCAACTGATAACAAATTTTCTTCTTTAATATCAATTAGTTCATTAAACATTTTGTAATCTCCTATTTATTAAGTTTCTATCTCTAATATATCATCAACACTACATTCAAGAACTTCACATATTTTAGCTAAAGTTTCTATTTGAACAGTCTCATTTCTTCCCAACTTTGCCATTGCATTTGTAGTTATTCTTGCTTTTTCACATAATTGTGTTTTATTTATTTTTTTATCTATCATTAATTTCCATAGTCTGTCATAACTTATAGTCATTCAGAGACCCCCTATTTAATTTTTTACTCTGAAATAATTTTATCATTTATGATATTTTTATTCAAGATTTTCTTGAATATTTCAAGGAATAATTTTAGGTGTAACTTAACAAAGTAAATTCCATTTAACCATAATAAAGATGGCAGTTACTCTTACACTAAGAACTAATGTAAGATTTAATTCCATATGGTATAATGCAAATGTAGTGTTTCTAGTCTCTAAGGGGCTAGGAGGTAATTATGAAAAATGCACACTTAACATTAGAACAAAGAGAGCAAATTCAAATCGGATTAGAATCAGGATTTTCTAAAAGAAAAATAGCTGAAAGTATTGGTAAAGATCCTAGTACCATAGGAAAAGAAATCAAAAATAGACGAAAGATAAAACCTAGAAATACCTTTAATAATAGGTCAATTTGTAAACACTTAAAAGAGTGTAAAAAGTATTTTAAAGAATGTGAAAGATATGAAGAAATCACCTGTGCTAGAAGAGATAGAACTGTTGGTGTTTGCAATCTTTGTCCGAATATCAACAAATGTCATTTAGACAAGTATTTTTATCGTGCTAAACAGGCACATGAATCTTATCTATACACACTAAAAGACTCCAGAGAAGGCGTTAATTTGACCACAAGTGAAATGAAAAGAATTGCTACAATAATCAAACCACTGCTTAAAAAAGGTCATTCTGTATATCCAATACTAAACAACCATCCTGAAATATGCATTGTTCCTAAAACACTCTATTCATATATTGAAGGAGACATATTTAAAGACTATGGCATTGACAGATTTTCTTTAAGAAGACAAGTTTCAATAAAACCAAGAAAAAAGACAAAAGTTAGGAAAGAACCTACTAATTATGAAAAACATAAATATGAGGATTACTTGAGGTTTATTCAAGCAAATCCAACTCTAAACACAACTGAAATAGATACTGTATATAACCAAAATGAAGGACCATTTATACAGACTTTCTTGTTTCAAAATACAGGACTAATGATTGGCTTTTGTCATAAAGAAAAGACTTCTGCCTCTATGGCTGCCACACTCGATTATCTTCAGGAAATACTTCATGATGACTACAATAAATTATTCTCTTTAATATTAACCGATAGAGGCTCCGAATTTGAAATATCTAAATTATTTGAAGTTAACTTTGAAACTGGCGAGTTTAGAACTAATATTTTTTACTGTGACCCTCAAACACCTAGTCAAAAGCCTCATGTTGAAAATAATCACAATTATGTTAGAGACATCCTACCTAATGGCAAGAAATTATCTAAATTAACACAAGAGGACATCAATTTAATGTTTTCGCATATTAACTCTACACCTAGACAAGCCTAGGTGGAAAGACTCCTTACGAGGTGTTTTGCTTCTTCTATGGTTCTGAAATATTAAATAAATTAAATGTACAAAAGATAGAAAAAGATATGGTCACTCTAAAGCCATATCTTTTAAAAATTAAATAAATCCCATAATTCTAGAGACTAGAAACATTACAACTAAGTGAATAGTTAAATTCCTCAAACCACTGGAAGTTAATCTTACATTTTTAAATTTTAACTTACTTTAGGTTTATTAGTCGTGTGCTTTTCTGTCCTCTATGTATTAATTTTACACTAAATTGATTAAATTTTCAATATAATCCGAAAAGAAAATGCCCATAATATGGACGTTTCTCTTACATATGGAATTAACTTTTAGAAATGGAAATTACTTTTACAAGTCACCCTTTATTTTTATAGATTTTGCACTTTAAAATTTAAAAATCAAATTTCTATGACATTATCATTTTTTACTTATTATATTCCAAAATACTCCAAAATATGATATATTATTTTCGGGGGAATTAAAATGAATCAAAAAAAATATATAAAAAATATTACAGTTGAATATTATAATACATGTTCACTTATAAAATTAGAAGAAAAAATTAATACTTATACACGTGGAAAAATTGATATTTCTGAATTATTAGAAAATCTTCATAATAGAAATATAAAAGATAGAATCATTAATTACAATGGTGAAAATATAATATTGAGTTCTATCGAATATAATAGCCAAACTAACTTATGGGAATTAATTTTCTTTAAAAGTAGATCCGCAACCACCCCATTTATTGTAAATAGTAATGGTATTTCTAGGAAAATAATTTTAAAAGATGATGAAATGATTTCTGAAGTATTATGTGCTGAATACAATTCAGAGTCCAAAATCCTAGCTATTCAAAGAAATGTTTATGCATTTGGTACAAAAGGACTTGAAGAATTTTTCTCCAAATTTTTACAAAAGCCATTATATCTTGAATCGATTCAAAAACTCAACGAAGAAAAAAAGAGTTTACTAAAAAAATCTAAAATAAAAAAATTCAAACTTCATATAAAAAATATAAAAGATGATAAGAATCCTTCTAAAGGAATAACTCAATATAATAAAGATACATCAATTTGCAAAGCAATTGATTCAGCTTTACAAGTTAATTCTGCCATTATTAATATTGAATTTTCTATGGGAAATTCCTCTCAGACAATAACCTTAGAAAATGATGATTTTGAAGTCTTTCAAGATCTTATGAATAATAATAATGTTAAATGTTTAGAATTAGGTTTGGTTCCAGATGAACATTCAACTATGCAAGTTACAGACTTTATGGATTTTAGAATTTATGATATAATATCTATACCTTTTAAAAAAGGTAATTCAATCGATTTTACAGAAATTATTAAAAGAATGGCTGAAAAATTTCAAAATAATCTATATTTAAAGTAGGTGCTCAAAATGGAAATAAATAAAAAGATTTTAAATTTAATTACTATATTATCATTTTTATTTGTAATTGTAATGGACTTTATTAATATAAGTCAATACATTGACTATAACTCACATATTGATAATACTATATCAAACACTATTACATTTATATCAATTTTAATAGGTTTCATTTCTGCTATCTATGTTATGATTCTTCAAGCGCAAGAATCATATATTATGAAACTATTAAAGGATCTAAACTTGACAAATATGTTTAATCATTCTTTTAAATCTTTAATGTATATTGGATTTATTGATGTCATTGTTTTAATTATAATGAATTTTTTAGCAAATAATATTACTATTTTTAAATTTATAATATATATTGCCTTTCCATTAACAACATATTTTTTACTTTCTTCTTATAATATAATTACTACTATCTGTAAAATGATTTCTTCTGAAGAAAAATTAAAAAAATTGGATTTAAAAATTGAAAAAAAAGATATAAAAAATTAGGAAAAAACTTGTTGCTTATATTTCAGTAACAAGTTTTTAAATTTCCGCCGTTCTTTCGCCGTTTTTTTGAGGTGGCAAAAAAATCAATGAGCGTTCAATTTCTAAGGATTTACTGTTCTTTGGTTGCGAGGGCTGGACTCGAACCAGCGACCTTCAGTGAAAATTTCTAAATTTAACCAATAATCATTGCAATTATGTTAACTTTGTAGTATAATATACATATCAGCTTGCTTTGTATATGTCTTCGTATAGACAACAAAGTTTTAACATCGACCATAATTGGGAGGATATCATTATGAAACTTTCTGAACTGATTGCAAACGGCACTATCACTATCACTATCTCCATTGAAGATTTGCTTGGAGAAGCACCAAAAGTAATTGAATGTGCAAAGCTCGTAAACGATGGGCTGAAAGCATGTACCAAAACTCTCCTTTTTCCGTTGAATGTCGAAAAGTTGGAGTGCTTTTCTTGCGCTGAGGATTGTGGTTATTCTGATTACCGTGGGACCGTCTCACGTGATGGTACTTTCACTTGCTTGGAATACGGTGAAGAAGAATACTGCATTGGCAGTGTAAATCTCAATAATCCTACTGACGTATTCACAGCACTTCTTCCTGATCACGACGCATTTGCTCGTTGCCTGAAGAAGTTTCTCGAGCAGCAAATTCTGAAAGCATGAATAAAAAACTATTTGCTTCTGCCCACTTCAGCGGGCAGTTTTTTTCTGTTTGCTTGACTAGTATTTGTTTTTAGCCTTTTTGTATATTCTATTTCTGACAATTACTTTCTCAAATGTATTAATCTATATTTATAATTAAAATTTCTTTCGACAGTTCTATTCCCTTAAATTGTTCTATTTTTAATTTTTCTAAATAGTCAAAGGAATTTTCGTAATTTATATATCTAGTATCACTAACTATTTTTCATATTTTGTATGTTTATGAAACATATTCTTGTTAACAATGACCTATTCATTATATCCTCTTTTTAGCACTCTTCTCCCGTTGTTATTTTCTCCACTATGAATTCATCTGCTGGTGCAAATTTAAAGTTTTCTAGTTCTGATTTCTTTACCCATTTGATGTCTTCGTGTTCTGTTAATTGCACATTTCCTGATATTTTTTCACACTTTAATGCAATTAAGTTTATGTCTTTGTCTGGATAGTTGAAAACTTTTTCTCCAATGTATTTATCAACTTTTATATCTATTGTTAATTCTTCTTTTATTTCTCTTATTATTGCTTCTTCTTTTGTTTCGTCTTTTTCGATTTTTCCTCCTGGAAATTCCCACAAACCACCTTGTGATTTTTTCAAGTTTCTTTGTGCTATCAGTATTTTCCCGTCATCATTAGTTATTACTGCTGCTACTACGTTTATCATTTTACTCTTTCATCTCTTTCAACATTTTTATTTCTTTTTCGTATCCATCTAGTTCATTTGGTGTTTCTAAATAAAATGGCAAGTTTTCTAGTCTTTCATCGTTTATTATTCTTCTAAATGCTTCTATTCCTATTGAACCTTCGCCTATTTTCTCGTGTCTATCTTTGTGGCTTTCAAATGGATTTTTGTCATCGTTTAAGTGTATTGCTTTTAGTCTTTCTAGTCCTATTATTTTATCGAATTTGTTTAATACTCCATCTAAATCGTTTACTATATCATATCCTGCATCATATACGTGACACGTATCTAAGCATACTCCTATTTTTTCTTTTAATTCTGCTCCATCTATTATCGCCTTTATTTCTTCAAAGCTTCTACCGACTTCACTTCCTTTTCCTGCCATTGTTTCAAGTAGAACTGTTGTTTTTTGCTCTTTTGTTAGTATTTCATTTAGTGCTTTTATTATTAGTTTTATTCCTTCTTCACTTCCTTGTCCAACGTGACTTCCTGGATGGAAATTGTACATACTGTTTCCAACTACTTCTAGCCTTTTTATATCGTCTTTCATTGTTTCTATGCCGAACTTTCTGATTTTTTCGTCTGCTGAACATACGTTTATTGTATATGGTGCGTGTGCAAGAATTACTTCTATTCCATTTTCATTTGCTATTTTTTTGTATTCTTCCACGTCTTTCATATTTAGCTCTTTTACACTTCCACCTCTTGGATTTCGTGTGAAGTATTGAAATGTATTTCCACCTATTTTTAGTGCTTCTTTCGCCATATTAGCGTATCCTTTTGAAGCTGATAAATGACAACCTATTTTAAACATCTATTATTTCTTTCCTTTCATATGATTTTTTTATTGAATTTTTTACGTCTTTTCCTAAAACAAGTCCAGTAAGTATGACTGGATATATGTCTAAACGTCCGACAAACATTGCAACGATTTCAACCCAATTTACAATATTGCAAGCATCTTTTCCACTAACTCCTATTGAAACTCCAACACAGCTAAGCGCTGACGTTACTTCAAAGAATGAATCTCCTATTTCATTTCCACAACTTGTAACAATCAATGTTCCGATGAATAGCACTATGCCATACAACATTATAAAGTTGTGTGCTTCGAACACTCTTTCGTTTGTAAGTTCTACGTTTTTTCCATAGAAATTTATTTTTTTCGAACTTATTTCTCTTTTTGGCATTAACCTTGACTTTATATCATAATAAATCGATTTTAATACTATTGCAATTCTATATACTTTTATACCACCTGCTGTTGAACCTGCTCCAAAACCGATTAACATAAACAAAAGTAGTATTACTATCGCTGCCGATGGCCAAACTGCTAAGCTTTCAACCGTTGAAAAACCTGATGTTGTCATTACTGAAATGATTTGGAATAGTCCAACCCTAAAACTTTTTCCAAACGTTGCATACATTGTCCCCATCAGTATGCACGCCATAATTGGTGCAAATATAATCCAAAGTAAAACAGTTAATTTGGTTTCACAATGTTTGAAAAAAGCCTTTATATTTCCTTTTATCATCATCAAGTTTAACAAGAAGTTGGTTCCGCCTAACACTGCTAAACTTAAAGTTATAATCTCTATTGGAATTGAATTATAAAATCCTATGCTTGCCGCCTTTGTAGAAAATCCACCATTGGCTACTGCTGAAATAGAATGATTTAATGCATCAAAAGGCGTCATTCCAAATATCGTAAGCAAAATTGCTCCAACCATTATATATCCAGTGTAAATGATAACTATCATTCTTGACGAACCAATTACATTTGCTATAAGTTTGTTTTGATGCCCCTCAGCATTGTAAAGTCTCATTCCAAAGACACTTGAAAATAAAGAAGTCATTATTAGTATTATTCCTATACCACCTATATACAAAGTTATGCTTCTATACATCAAGAAAATCTTTGGCAATTTTTCAACTTCCATAACTGTAAGTCCTGTTGTCGTCAGTCCACTTGTAGATTCGTACACACTTTGAGTAAATGTATATTCACCTGTTAAATAGTACGGCATTGCACATATAAGAATTGCAAATAACCAAGACAGAAACACAATAATTGTTTCGTGATTACTATATAACTCAACTTTTTTCTTCTTATATATTGGTAGAAACATCGCAAGTCCAACAATTACAGATATAACTCCAGGTATTAAAAAATATTTAGCATAAATACTTTCCTCTGGATGAAAAAATAACGTAAGCAAAGCTGCTAATATCGCACAACCTACTAATGAAATACAAACACCAACATATCCCAAAATTACTTTATACGATGACGCGATTTCTTTTTTATGATTACTCATCTTTTACTACCCCCGATATTACTTTTATCGCCTCTTCGTGACATTCCTTAGCAGATAAAAGTAGCACTTTATCACCAACATTTATCGTAGTTTGACCTGTTGGAATCACCATTTTTTCGTTATGGATTACACTCACAATTCTTGCCTGCGATGGTAATTTAATTTCAAATAATTTCTTTCCAAGACATTTTGCCTTTTCATTTATAATTATCTCACTCATTGAAAATGCTCTATCTTCGTTAGACAAAGTGTTTACCAAATTTTCAAGAGTTGTTGCTTCTTCAAGCATTCTAGCAACTGAATAAGTAGAACTAATAACCGTATTTATTCCAAGCTTTTCAAACACCTCAACATTTATTGGATTAGTAACTGTGCAGACAACTTTTTTTACATTAAATCTTTTTTTAGCTATCTCACAAGTAACAAAATTATCCGCATCACTACTTGTAAGTGCGATAAGCACATCATAGTTGAAAATATCTGCATCTTCTAGTATATACTCCTTACTAGAATCACCATTCAAAACTGATATGTTATGTTTTTCTGCAAGATGCTTAGAATAATTCTTATCTGTATTTATTACTTTAACTTTATTTTTCTTAGATAGTAAAGAGCCAATTAAGAAATCTGCTTCTTCTTTACCACCTGCAACAACAATTTTCATAAAACAATTCATTCCTTTCTGAATTTTCGATACCTATTTAAGACATCGTTAAATTGTCAAATTAGTTTTTATCTCCAAGACGTATCTTTTTATTAACAAACTAATTATTTTAAAATTTAGCCGTTTTTTTACTATATAAGTGGCGTCAAAAACTCATTCATTATCCGACTAGTGATCATACCACAACATATGTTCCTTTTTAAACAATCTTTTACTTTTCTTCGTCAATTTGAACAGAACTAATTTTTTTAAATTCCTCAACAGACAATTTAAAAGGATAAATTGCTTTTATATTTTCATCATCTATCAAAGCCTCTTTTTCAGTATCAGTAAGCCTTATATAGACTTCCGGCACTTTAAAAATATCTCTTGCAATTTTCGCAGCTAAAATATTGGTGTTTTCACTTTCAGTAACTGCTATAAACATACTAGTCGTTTCAATTCCATTTTCTTTTAAGATATTTGCATCCGTACCATCAGCACAAACTTCATAACCACTATAATTATCTGGAAGCTTCAAAAAAGCCACTTCGTCCTTATCTATAATAGTTAAGTTGTATCCCATACTAGATAAAGAACCCGCTAATTTCACACCAAATCTACTACAACCAACAATAATAACATTCTTTCTTTTCATTCTTTCCTTAGCTTGACTCATATTTTCACCTTTCACATAAAACAATTAAAAATATATAACCTTCAAAAGTATCAATCTTCTATTCAATATTTTATAAACTGTCCTTTACAAACAAATTCATTTCGAAATTATATTCATACTCTGTTCCAAGTTCATTCAAAGCACCTTTTTGTGCCCATAATATACTAACCGTATAATTATCCTTTTCAGCAATCCAAAGTAATTCTTTCTGCTTTGCATCATCAATCGAAGTTTTCAAATTATTAGGATTTTGGCAGCCAAAAGCTTCAACAGGCTTAAAGCCGGAATTATACAATTCAATCAAATAACTTCTTATCTCTGGATAAGTAACCTCATCAGAGCAGCTAACATCATAAATATTCGTCAAATCACCAGATACACTAATTCCATTTTTCACAATCATAGGAACATCGTTAATCGGCCAGTTAGTACCCTCTAAGACCGAAGTTATAATCTCACTTTTAGATATATTATTTTTGGCAGATAATAAAGCCATAATCAAAATAACAAGTATAAAAATAAAAATTAATAATGCACCAATTATTTTAAAATATTTTTTATTAGTATTGCCTAAATTACTACTATTCATAAGAATTCCCCCTCATATAATATGTTTATAAAGTTAAGAAATAATCACATAAACATACCATTTCTTTTACAATTATCATCACTTTAAAATCAAATAACTTTTATTTAATTAGTCGTTATTCGTTGCTCTCATCGCCAATAAGCATAGCCTCAATTTCATCTTTTGTATAATTTTTATATTCGCCAAAATAATCAATATTGTACTTTACTGAAACTACATTTCCCTCAGCAACAACTCTTTCAATCTCTCCATCTTTAATCTTAGCCTCATAATACGCTTTAACCTCATCCACTTCATTAGCATTACTAAGCACAAGAATTTCTTGCACATTAGTCAAATGATCATCTGAAAAAGAATATACAATAGAATTTCCATTCCCATCAGAAAAAATAATTTGATCATCATACACACTAACGTTATATTCGCCATCTTTCAACTCATCACTCTTGTCAGAAGTCAATGCGTTATCGTCACCAGATAAATTATTAAAATCATTCTCTATATCATTTTTATTTATGCATAATTTACCAAAAAAGTAAATTGCAATAATAACTACAACCACTATAAATAAGCATAAAAAAAACTTGCTATTAACCTTACGCCTTTTCATATTCAAGCCCCCAATTCAATAAATAAATTGTAACATATACCAAATCAAAATGCACTACATTTTTATTTCTGATAAAAAGTGTCACAATTTACTAACAAATCAAAATATCGATTTACAGATATATTTAATTGTAAAACACAAGAATGTTTGTAGTCACTTATACAAAGTATATTTAAGCAAATTACAACCTAGAGATAGCAGAAAAATAAAACCTCCTATAATTTATATAAGAGGTTTAAATATCTTTGCAATAACACCAGACTAGTTATATTTTTTGAAATAACATCATGTTATTTAATATTCCAAGCTTTAGAAGATGTGCCATCAGTCAATGCATTTGTCATATCTAACGATTTTGCTGATAATTGAATTAGTGGACGAAGACCATCAGAAGGAGTAACCATACCTCCATATGAAGAGAATAAGCTACGAGTGCTAGTTGAACTATTAAAACAATTAAACAAACCATATTGAACACTGGCTGGTTCAGAAATTAAGCTAACATACTGTGAAGCCAGCCATCCTTTGTTGTCGGTATCTCCTTTTAGTACATCTCCAATAGTCGCATTAGTTCTGTACGAGTATACTATTTGTGTGACTAACGCTGATTCTTCTTTTGATTTTAGTTCGATGTAGTCTGCTTCATTTGTTGATTGGTGTGTTACTCCATTTTTGTCATCCCAATTATAAAATCTTGGATATTTTATTCCTCCTCTTAAACTTGCAATGTGTTTCTTAGCAGTATACGTATATCCTCCTGCTACTATATCTTTCAAATCAGCTTCTGCCGTATCAGATGGATACCATGCATATCTTATTAAATTTGTTGTTGGTATATATCCACACGCTTTGTCTAAGTCCTCAATTGTCATACTTCTTGCTGTTATTCCTTTATCTGCATTTGAATATAGACTTTGGCATAATCGATGTAATTCATTAGCACCATACAGATATCCAGTTGCACCTTTTAAAGTTACTTTGTTCACGTAGCCATCAGTCGTCAACATTATTTTCCCTGTGCTTTCATCTATATTTAAAATTCTCCATTTTGCTGTCGTATCTGTTGATAAAACTTCTTTTGTATAGCCAGTTTTAGTTACATCTGTTTCAACATTTTGCACTGCTGTTGGCACATAATTTACATAGTCCCCAACTTTTATTTTATTTTTTATCTCTTCAAACTCTTTTTTAGACAAACCATCATCTAAAAGTTCTCTATTTTCAACTTTGCTGTTTCCATCTACTTGCAACTTAAATGTTGTGCTCGCAACTGTTATATCAATATCTCCTGAACTAGAAACAAGCGAACTATCTACAAACTCTTTATCTCTTATGTTATATGCATTTTCACTTGGAAATGGTGGCCAAATAAAAACCTTTCCATTCTTAGTTACAGCATACTTAACCTCAACATTTGTCTCAATTGGAGTATTCACTTTCATTACGGGTAGCTTAATACCAATATCTGCACTTTTATCAATTATTGTATAATCAGGAGTTCTACTCTCTACCACAAAATCTTCATCAGTTTTTCCGCCCTTAGCCACATAGTTAAAAGCTTGTCCGTCAGTAATTTGAGAACCCTTTGCAAGCATTGCGCCTTTTACTTCTACCATTCTTTCATTTATAGCCTGCTCCACTTCACTAATATTAGAAACAAACTTAGAATAATTCGCCTTTCCAATAGTACTCGTCGAACTATTAAACGCAATAGCTGCTAAAATAATTATTACAATAATTGTAATAACCAAAGCAATAAGAGAAATACCTCTCTCATTTCTTCTTAATTTCAAATCCCCCATTTTGAAAAATCCCCTCTCTTATGTATTTTGTAAAAAACTATCATTAGTATTTTTTGTACTATATAAAAGTGTAATAATTAATTATAGAAATGTAGTTGAATAATACACTTCTTTCTATTTATAACATAAGTATTTCCATAAATAATTATATTAAAACAAAAGTAAATTAAAATGCGATATTTGTCGATTTAAATTTTATCAACTTTTTTAGTTACTGTAAATATATTTTAGATAAAAAGTCAAATGCGTTTTGAGTTTAATCCATTTTAAAATCATTCATAAAATTGTTATAAAATATTATATTAATAAGAAAAGAAAGTAGGAGTAAATATGAATAAAGATAACATAAACAAACACATTGGGGAAATATATCAGCAGTACAGAATTCAAAATAATTTGACACAAAATCAAGTTGCGGAATTGACTGGGCTAGAGCCAAGGCATATAAGTCAAATAGAAAGAGGAATGTCAAAAGGAAGTATTGATACATTAATAAAATTGTGCAATGCCTATCAAATTACTCCTGATATTGTCTTGTATGATTTACTAGATGATAATGTTAAAAAAGCGATTTCAATTTATGATGAAAAATTTAAAAAATTAAGCAAAAGAGACAAAGAGAGTGTATTGCATTTTATTGATTATTTTTTATCAAAATAAAGAGTGATGTGACAAAATTTTGAATATGTAGATAATAATTATTATAATTTTTTTAACTCTTCTCCATATTTTACGCCCAATGTGTAACTAAAAGCAAAGTAGTATTCTTCTGTTTTATAAAACAATTGTATAATTTCATCAAATTGTTTCTTTTGTTGTTCAGATAAAGTATGTTCTAATTCTTCCATTGCATCGGTAAGTCTAAGATAATCTTTTTTAAAATTTTGGTTTTCCTTTAAAATTGGCATCTTTTGTTCAACAAAATTACTAATAAATTTGTAATCATCATTATTAAATATTTCCATATATGGTCATCCTTTCCTTTTATTTTTAATAAAAGTATACCCCAATATAAGTTTTTTATGCAAATTAATGTATTTTTATTAATAAAAAATACATTTGACATTAAAATTACAAAATGGTACGATTAGGTGGTGCAAAGTGTATAAAATATTCTTAAATACTAAAAAAGCTTATGTAATCTAAATCTTATACTAACCTCAAATAAAAGTATATAACTTTATCCGATATATATAAGTTTAAGCACACTACAAAATAAAGATTATTAAAGGAGGACAAAATGCAAAAAATAAGAGGATTTGAAATATGCAAAGGACTAGAAAATTCAGACGTAACACTACCAATCAGAAAAACAAAAAACTCGGTAGGATACGATATCGAAGCATTTGAAGACACAGTAATACCATCAATATGGAAAACTGTTTTTGAAAATATTAAAAAGTTTTTAAAAAACGATACAAACTACGAAAGTATTAAACCAACACTTGTCAGAACAGGAATAAAATCATATTTTAATGAAGATGAAGCCCTATTCTTGGCTAACAGAAGCTCACATCCAATAAAAAAAGGACTAATACTTGCAAATAGTTTAGGCGTAATCGAAAGTGACTATTACAACAATCCACAAAATGATGGAGAATTACTATTTGCATATTACAACTTCTTTCCAATAGATGTAACAATAAAAAAACACGACCCAATTGGTCAAGCTTTCTTTCAAAAATTTTTAGTCGCAGACGATGACAAAGCAACTGGCGAAAGAGTTGGCGGTTTTGGAAGCACAGATAAATAAATTTAAAAAATTTAAACTAAACCTTAGAAGATGCTTTTATTTGCATTTCCTAAGGTTTAGTTATTTTAATAAAATATAAATTAAATTATTTAAAACACAATTTTATTGCATCCTTATAAATTTCTTTGGCAATACGCCTATTATCTTCCGAAATTTCGCTAAATTTAACCACCGAAACACTAGAATTAACTTCCATAACAAGCATTCTACCATCTTCTAACTCTGCAATATCAATAGAAACAAATTCACAGTCAAGTAATTTCAAAACAGAACTTGCAATTTCTTTTAGCTTACGAGCAACGCTACTTGGAACGTTTAACACCACATTTGCACCTTGTGCAAGATTATGCTTCCATCCATTTTTAAGTGCAACCTTTCCAAAAATCAATTTACATTCATCTTTCAAATATACCAGTCTATACTCACATTTAATATCATAAAAAGGACAAACACATACTGAATCTTTGTACTTAAATAATTCTTCTAAACAGTTATATATCTCCTCAATAGAAGTACATTTAAAAACCTCTTTGCCACCAAATCCGTCATTTGCCTTAATAATAATAGTATGATTATCCTGCTTATTAAAATAAGAAACAACATCTTCTGGAGTAAAAAACATTGAATTATACTCTCCTCTAACACTTGGATTAAAGAAAATATTGTGTTCTATAACAGGCACTCTCGCATCGCTTAAAATAGAATACGTAGCAAACTTATCATTTAATATTGTAGCCGTAGAATAGTTGTTCAACGGAAACCTCATTCCAGTAATATACTTTATTTTGCCATTTTTATTTAATTCAATAATCCAACCACTAGAAAGCTCTCTATAAGAAATCTTTTCTTCATCACAAATTTCGTAAATAATTTTCTTAAACTTATCAAGCAACTCTAATCACCTCAGCTTCACTATATTATTTTAAGATTAAAATCTAAAATATACAACATTTTGAATGAAAGTAAAAATTAAATATAATGTAAAATTTTTATTATTAGCCTTCGAATCCACCAATTTTAGAAAATACAAAAAACTGGTGCAGAGCAATTTTCAGGTTACTCAACGCCAACTATTGACAAAGAGCCAAATAACTTTAAATTAGTATTAAAAAACACATATATTTAAAGGAAACAATTTTCTTCAAATATATGTGTTTTTTTGTTTACCATAATCATATTTTTAGACATAAAAAAATCTGGCAAACTCCTATTTTCACAATGGGCAACCCATTACTATCTTCGGCTATTACGA
>CAKPAA010000009.1 GCA_934132775.1 uncultured Clostridia bacterium
ATATTAAAATTTGTCTATACATCAATACTTTCCTTTATTTATAAATAATTAAAATCTATCTACGGAAGCTATTTTTTTCCTTTCTATACCTTCAAAATATTAAATTTCTATTACACATTTGTTACAAGACTGTAACAAATCAACATTTTTCTTCATCGCTCAAGCCACCATTTTTAAGTTTTTTTATTTAAAAGCTTATTCCCGTATGAACTGAGCAATTATAATTTTTATATTGTGAAAAAATAAAACACATATAGTCTGAAATTATCTCTAATTATTAAATTTTATATGTGCACTTTTTACTAATTTATTTAGTAAGGGCTACATACAAAACTTAACAGCAATTAGATTCTTTTCATAAAACCTATAAGTGTTTTTATCTTATTTTCATATTTCTACTAACAATTTTTAGTTTAATTATTTTAAGTTTCGTGCTTTGCAAAGCACTAATTAAAGCTTAAAGCAATTATATTTTAGAGTTATTTTCTTATTTCTTCTTTTATGGCTTCTGCATCTATTTTATAATAGTGCATTAGTTCGTCCCATTTACCTGATTCTCCAAATTTATCTTTCATTCCCATTCTCACAACTTTTGTTGGATATTCATCGCAAAGCACTTCACAAACAGCACTTCCAAGTCCTCCAATAACATTATGGTCTTCTACTGTTATTATTTTTTTAGTTTCTTTTGCAGATTTTATTATTATTTCTCTATCTGTTGGCTTTATCGTGTGCATATCTATGACTCTTATGTTTATACCTTCTCCTATTAAGTCTCTTTGTGCTATTAAGGCCTCTGCAACAGTCACACCAGTTGCAATAACAGTTGCATCTGTTCCGTTTCCGTGTTGAATTCCTTTTCCAAATTCAAATTCAAATCCATCACCATAAATATCTCCAACAGCTGGCCTTGTAAGTCTTACATACACCGGACCATCTTTTTTTATTGCTTCTTCTATAATCCATTTTGTTTGTCTATCGTCTGATGGAGAAAACACTGTCATATTAGGTAATCCTCTCATTAAACTAATATCTTCTAGTGACTGATGAGTTGCTCCGTCTTCTCCTACTGTTATTCCAGCGTGAGTTGCTCCAATTTTAACATTCAAATTTCCATAACATATGGTATTTCTCACTTGATCATATGCTCTACCTGATGCAAAAACTGCAAATGTGCTTGCAAATGGTATTTTTCCACCCAAAGCTAGTCCTGCTGCTGTTCCCATCATATCTTGCTCTGCAATTCCCATATCGAAAAATCTTTCAGGAAATTTCTTCTTAAACAAAGAAGTTTTGGTTGCCCCTGCTAAATCTGCATCAAGCACAACAAGATTTTCATACTTTTCTCCAAGTATTGCCAATGCCTCTCCATAACTTTCTCTAGTAGCTTTCATATTATTGCACCTCCAATTCTTTTATTGCTTTTTCATATTCTTCATAGTTAGGTGCCTTACCGTGCCAAGAGACATTATTCTCCATAAAAGAAACTCCTTTTCCTTTTATAGTATTTGCTATAATCATAATTGGCTTATCTTGTTTTTTTCCATTGCCTACGGCCGTAATAATTTCATCAAAATTGTGTCCATCAATTTCTTGAACAAACCAACCAAAACTTTCAAACTTTTCTTTTACAGGTGCAATTGTCATAACTTCATCATTTGTGCCATCTATTTGCAATTTATTATAATCTAAAAAAGCAATTACATTATTAAGCTTGTAATGACTTGAAGACATCGCAGCTTCCCATATTTGTCCTTCTTCTATCTCGCCATCCCCAAGGATACAATATACGTAATTATCTTTTTTATCTAACTTAAAAGATAAAGCTAAGCCATTAGTAATAGAAAGCCCTTGACCAAGTGAACCACTAGGTGCATCAATTCCTGGCACTTTATGAAGTGATGGGTGTCCTTGCAATCTACTACCCAACTTTCTAAATGTTTTTAACTCTTCTTTTGGAAAAAAGCCTTTTTCTGCAAGCACTGCATACAAAGCTGCTGATGCGTGCCCCTTAGATAAAATTACTTTATCTCCATCCTTTATCATATTAAAATATATTGCAACTAATATGTCTGCACAAGATAAAGCACCACCAGGATGCCCAGACTGTGCACTATATATTTGAAGTAAAATATCTTTTCTAACTTCTCTTGCTATTTTCTCCATACAAGCCTCCTTATTTTCTTATATTTTTTACTTTTCATTTTATTAGTATTCATTGAGAATCTACTAATAGCATTTATATTCTATGTCATTCGTTCTAATTTTCTTTCACAATTATACTATAATATAAACAAAATAATTTAGCAATATTGTACACAAGATATTCCGTGTTTTCCCAGATAAAACAAAATTAGAAGGCACATATAAAAAATTAAGATGTACCTTCTAATTAAAATATACTAAGTATTTTTATACTTGCGTTTCACTACAATAGTCTTTAATTCCTTTTAAAATTCCGTCCGCAATTTTTTCTTGATACTCTTCTGTTTGCAAAAGAGTTTTTTCTTCTGGATTTGAAATAAACCCACACTCAACAATAACCGTTGGCAATTCGGCTTTATCTATTAACTTTACGTTATCTATCTTTAAAGCCACTCTTTTATTATTTGTGTTAACAACATCTTTTATTCCTTGCTGAATAGCTTCTGCTAGTTTCTTTCCAGCTTCTGAATTTTTATTGTAAAATGTCTGCCATCCTTTACACTCTGTTCCACTATATTTATTCATATGAATAGAAATTAAAAAATCTGCTCCACTTTCATTTGCAATTTTAATTCTATTATTTATATCTGAAACTTTCATTTCTCTAATGTTGTGCTGTTTGTTATCGTCGGCTATATTGTCTTCATCTTCCCTAGTCATAATAACTTCTACACCTTCATCAATTAAAAGCTCTTCTAATTTTTGAGCAATTTGTAAATTTAATGTAGACTCTTTAACTCCATCACTTGAAACAGCTCCACCGTCAGGTTCTCCGTGCCCAGCATCAACAATTATCTTTAATCCTTCTAGGTTTTTGGTATCTGTACTCACGCCTGTATTAGTTTTATTTTGACCACTATTCTTACTTTCAGTGTTATTGATGTTTTCTTCCGACCTAGCAATGTCCCTGCTAGATACAAAAGCACTATCCTGAATATTATTATAATCTTGACCATAATTCAAATTATTCAGTGTATTTTGCACATCATTATTTAAAGCATTTCTATTATTTGCAACGTTTAAAGCAACACTGGCAACAATCATAACAAAAACACCTAAACTAAATATAATATCTTTTTTAGTAAATACCCACATACAAATTCACCTCAATTATATATATTTAGAAATATTTGAAATATGAAAATTACTGCATTACCCTATTAAAAATTAGTATCAATAAAAAACTGAAAATCAAAAATTGGGGTGCTTTTAACAATAAAGATTTTTCGATTAAAAAATCACTCATATAAATTACAGATTTTATACACCAAAAACAGACTAACTACTGAAAATCACAGTTAGTCTATTTTTTAATCTCATAGAACTAAAAACTAGCGTTCATACTCTTGCTCAACTTTTTTCTTTTTTGCTCTTCCAAATCTTTTTATAATTTGTTCTATATGTTTAGGTTGTAGCCCTTCTCCATATGTGTAATCACTTTGATTTTCTTTTGTTAAGATTAAATTACTAATCTGTTCTTCATCAAAAGAATCAAATTTGCAATCATCCAATATTAAATATTGTTTTACGTCCGGATGCTCTTTCAAATATTGTTTAATCTCCAATCCTCTATCTTCGCTAACCATTGGTGTTTTTTCATTCAAGTCGATTCCATATTCTGAAAAGAGTTTCTTTAAACTTTCAAATTTGCGAAGATTTCTCCACGAAGATGACACTACAATCTGTGCACCTGTAATATCTAGTGCATACTTAAGCATTTCTATTGCTTTTGGATTTACCTCTTCTAATATTCCTTTTAAATTACTTTTTGAAGCATATTTTATATAATCATTTGAATTTAAAACGCCATCAACATCTAAAAATATTATTTTCAATTAAACACCTCTTCTCAGCTTAGTTATTTTCTTTTTCATCAGTATTTTTTCCTTTAAATTTTTCCATCGTCATAGAAGACTTAGAATGAACACCTACTTTTTTTAATACTACTGCAAATGTTTTGAATAAAATTTGCAAGTCCATTTTAAAACTAATGTTGTTAACATACTCCAAATCGTAATCAAATCTCTTTTCCCATTCAATATCATTTCTACCGTTTACTTGTGCAAGACCTGTAAGCCCAGGTGTTACGTCGTGTCTATGTTTTTGTCTTTCATCATACAACTCCAAATATTCAACAAGTAAAGGACGTGGTCCAATGAAACTCATATCTCCCTTGATAATGTTTATAAGCTGTGGAAGTTCATCAAGGCTTGTGCTTCTCAAAAATGCTCCAAACTTTGTAAGTCTCTTATCATCTGGAAGTAATTCACCTTTTTCATCTCTTGCATCAGTCATCGTCCTAAACTTATACAAGCAGAAAATTTTCTCATTCTTTCCAGGTCTTTTTTGCTTAAATATGACTGGTGAGCCAAGGAAAATCCTAACTAACACAGCAACAATTATTGAAAGAGGTAAAGTTAAAATAAATAGCAATGTGGCAAATATAAAATCTAAAATCCTCTTTATATACTTTGAATACATACTAAAACCTCCAAAACAAAATAAAACATCTAAAATTTTTATGTTTATTTCACACAATAAATTTTGACTATTACGATTATACCATTTCAACTCAAATTTGTACTTAAATTAAACTTATTTATATAAAAAATTTGTGTACTACGAAATTATAGTACACAAACATAATAAACTTTTTAAATATATAGCATCCACTATCCTATGCTTGTTCAACTAGCTTTTGTTTTACTGGATTATGTAGCAAGTTAATCTCTTTATCAGTAGTATCTGGTGTAATAGTTGTATCAATTCCATTTACCATTGTTGCAGTTCCCATACTTTCTTTTTCAGCAAGTGAAGAAAGTTTAACTCTTGCTTCCGTTTTAGCTTGCTTTATTGACTCTTTGTAAACATCCATTGTTTTTTTGCTAATCGTTTCCCAGTTAAATTCTTTAACAACTTTTTCGTGTGCTTTGGCTGCCATTTGTTTGCACAAAGTTTCATCATACAAGCATTCTAGTATTGAATCAGCCAATGAATTTGGATTTCCAGCATAAGACTTCATCCCATCTATTCTATGTGAAATAATCTCATTAAGTCCACCAGCATCAGAAACAACAGTCGCTGCTCCTGCAAGCATTCCTTCAAGCGCTACAATTCCAAATGGTTCATACAAACTTGGAAATGTAGCAATATCAATTGCTTTATACATTTTTGTTATCTGTTCATCATTTAAATAGCCTGTAAAATAAACTTTTTGAGATAGTCCTAAATAGTCCGTTAAACCTTTCAACTCATCAAGACAAGGTCCTCTACCAGCTATAACAAACTTCACATTTGGATAATTTGCTAATATCTTTGGTGCAGCATTTAACAAGACTTGGATACCTTTTTCATTTACAATTCTTCCAGCAAAGAAAATTATTTTTTCATAATCAGCAGCATAGTTTCTTCTAAACTCCCAGTCTCTTTCTTTTCCTTCAAATTTATTTACATTTATTCCGTTTGGAACAACATATATACTTTCAATTGGCTTTCCGAATAGATTTCTAATTTCATTTTTCATATACATGCTATTACAAATTACATTAGAAGCCTCATATGTTAGCATCCATTCAACATCATTTATATATCCTTGTGATTTATTATGGATGCCTTTATTTCTTCCACTTTCAGTTGCATGGATTGTTGCAACTAGTGGTAGTTTGTATGTTCTTTTCAAAGCTCTGGCTGCATATGCAACAAGCCAATCATGTGCATGAATTACATTAAACTTGCCATACTCTTTTATAACATCCGCAGCTTTTTCAATCATACAAAAATTTAGTTGCATAACCCAATCAATTAAATTATTTGCATTGATTGGATAGTTTGTTACTCTATGTACAAAAACTGGCCCGTCCTTTTCAAATTCTTTTGTTTCTCCCTCTTGATAAGTGATAACATGAACTTCATGTCCTTGCTTTGCAAAAGCATGAGATAAATCATGTACCACCCTAGCAATACCTCCTACAATTCTTGGAGGATACTCCCACGAAAGCATCAAAATTTTCATCAAAAAAATCCCCTTTCATTTCTACGTACTTTAATTATTTTCTCCGATGTATATTATTATTTTATGTTCCTCAATAAATCATTTTTATTGTATATTAACAAATTATAAAAGTAAATAGATTTTTTTGGAATTTCTTATTGATATTTTTTGTGTTTTAATATATCATTTATAAGAAAGAAATCAAATGATAAAAATGGGGGGCATATTGCGGTGTATTTACCAAAATCAGAATATTATGAATTACCAAGTAAATATAATAAAACTGTTGTACGTCTTCTTGTACAGTCACCGACTCGTATGTTTGTGTTTTGGGAAGTTTCAGATGATACAATAAGACAATTTAATTTCCACAATGCACAATATTCAGACTCAATACCTGTATTAAAAATAAAAAACATTACTATGAATTACTCATATGATATGGAGATAGACCCTTTTACTAATAATTATTACATCGAAGTAAAAGATCCAGACTGTATCTACGAAGTCGAACTTGGAAGGAAATATAAGAACAAATTTATAGACATATATACTTCAAATACTGCTAAAATTCCTCGTTCATCTCCAATGCCTATAAGCTTTGCGGAAGAGGTTATTTACAGAAACTGCATTAAACTTACTACAACCGAAAAATTTACTATATATGCAAAGAAACGTTCATATAACATCGACGGCTCTAAGCCACAAGACTACAACATTCTACCATTTTCTTCTGAAACAGATTCAAATGGAATTAGTTCCTTTGAAAATGTAAGCTCTTTTAATAGATATGAAGGAAATGAAGATTACTTAAATAAAGCTAATGACTTGACGTGAGAAAATATAACTACTCTCACGTCTTAATTTTTAATAGAATTTCAATTAGAAAGGACAAATCAAATGAACGAAAAAGGTTACTTAAGTATAGTACTACATGCTCACTTGCCATACGTTAGACATCCAGAAGCAGAGACATATATCGAAGAAAGATGGCTATTTGAAGCAATATCTGAAACATACTTACCACTACTAATGAACTTTCAAAAATTAGTTGATGAACGCGTTGATTTTAGAATTACAATGAATATCACAGCACCACTTATAACAATGCTTACAGATGATTTATTGCAAAAAAGATATTTAAGATACTTATTAGAAAGAATAAGACTTGCTGGAAAAGAAATAAGAAGAACAAAAGATAATAAACAATTAAACGATTTAGCAAAAATGTATTTCTACAACTTCAAAGAATTTTACAAAGTGTATAAAAGAAAATACAATTGCAACCTAGTTGAAGCATTCAAACACTTTCAAGATATCGGAGTTTTAGAAATAATAGCTTGCCCTGCAACTCACGGATTTTTGCCAATACTAAATACGGTTCCTTCAGCAGCTCGTGCACAAATCGCAGTTGGTGTAGAAATGTATAAAAAACATTTTGGAAGAGCCCCAAGAGGAATGTGGCTTTCTGAATGTGCATACGTTCCAGAAATAGAGCCATTTTTAAGAGAGTTCGGAATAAACTATGTTTTACTAGAAACACATGGTATAACTTTTGCAAATCCAAAGCCACTTTATGGAACATTAGCACCAATAATTTCTCCTAATGGATTAGTTGCCTTCGGTAGAGACTTAGAGAGTTCAAAACAAGTGTGGAGTTCAATTTGCGGTTATCCAGGTGATCCAAATTATAGAGAATTTTATAAAGACATTGGATATGAACTAGATTGGGATTATATAAAACCTTACGTATCAAAGTCTGGTCATAGAGTTGACACAGGAATAAAGTATCACAAAATAACTGGCAAAACGCCGTATAAAGAATACTACAATGACAGCAATGCCAAAGCTGTTGCTGAACTTCAAGCAGATCACTTTATAAAGTCAAGAATTGAACAAATTGAAAAAACCGCACCAAAAATGAAAAATCCGCCAATAATAACTTGTCCATACGATGCTGAACTTTACGGTCACTGGTGGTATGAAGGACCTTACTGGTTATATGTATTATTCAAAAAAATATATTATAATCAAGACGTGTTCAAGCTTATAACACCTAGCGAATATTTAGATAAATACCCTGACACTCAACAAGCCGCACCAGCAATATCAACTTGGGGTGCACACGGATATAGTGAAGTTTGGTTGAACCCTGGCAATGACTATATTTATAGGCACTTAGATAATGCAGCTGGAAGATTACATTATCTAGCGCAAACGTATAAAGAGCCTTATGACTTGCAAAAAAGAGCATTAAATCAGTGTGCAAGAGAATTATTACTTGCCCAAAGCAGTGATTGGCCATTTATAATAACAGCAAACACAATGGTTGACTATGCTCATAAGCGTATAAGAGACCACATCGGCAGATTCAATGCACTAGCTGATATGATAGATAAAAATGAAATTAACGAAGAATATTTAGCAGATATTGAATATAAAGACTTAATCTTTCCAGATATCGATTATCGCATCTGGGGCTGGGGAGAGTAAGAGAACTAAATGGCACTTTTTCAGCTATTGCCAAGCAAAATTTAATTCTTGCTAAGTTTTAAAATATACGATATAATGTATATTGATAAAGGAAATATGCAGAGCGGTTGACCTCCTGCTTTCATTTTATAATGTTCGAGAGGAGGTGATGCATTTGGTACAAAATGATTATATATTTGATGTAATCTTAGTTGTAATACTTAGCATCCTCTTGAAGAGACTAATCGGGTACTTTAAGAGCACAAAAAAATAATCGCCCTGTCTTGACCGAATAGGCGATTAAAAACGATTACTTGGTCAACCGCTTAATGCGGAATTCCTTTATCTGTATTTATTTTAATATATTTTATGTAAAAAGTCAATTATTATACAATATTTTTATCAAAAGACCTGCTATCACACTTTAAATAGCAGGTCCTTTTTTATTATTTACTTATCTCTTTAAATAACTTTTGTGCTGTTTTTCTTGTTCTTCCATCTGGTATTTTTGCAATAGCATTTTCAACAGTTGTTTGTTGTTGAGGTGTTAATAACCTCATTATTGCATCTAACTCATTTCTTTGTCCTGCTGTCATTGTGTTTATCTTGTTAAATAGCTTTATCGCTTGATTTGGCAACATATTTGTAACTAATACAATTACTTCGTTTGAAAGTTTGGCTTTTGCTTCTGGATCTTTAAAGTAATCATCTTTTACTGTTGTTCTTGCTCTGTAATAGTTGTCTAGCATTGCTTTTTCGTATATTGATATTACTTTTAGTTTCATTAGTTCTGCATCGTATTCTTTTGCATTTGCTATCTTTTCATTGATACATTCTAATTCTTTTTCTGTCTTTCCTCTTTCAACTATATATGTTGCTTGCTCTAAATTTGATGTCGTTTTTCCAACAAAGAAATCTGCAAATATTATTGATTTCTTTTGTTGTAAAAAGTCAAAATCTTTATCATGTAGCTCTGATGCTGTAATTGCTTCAAATACTTGCAATATTTTATTACCAGTTCTATCTTCGCTAATTATATCTGCAAGTTTATTTTGTGCAAGTTCTTTTTCTTTACGCATTATAGTATTTAGCTTCTCTTCTAACTCATTTACCGTTGCACCTTGTGTGCTTAACGCCTCTCGTAATAATTTTACTATTTGTGTGTTATAGTCATTTAATGTGTTAATAGCTTCTTTTTGCTCATTTGTTAAAATTATGTTTCTCTCTAATTTTTGTAAGTGCTCATCTGTAAACTTGAATTCTTGTGCCTCCTGTTGCTCTCTTATTTCTTCTTGTTGTTTTTCAAGTTCAATTTTTGCCTCTTCTTCTTTTTGTGCTTGTTCAACTAATTCTTGATCAACAAACTTAGCAACATCAGGGTTGTAATATGGTTTATCCTTATCTTCTTGCTCAACTTTAGTATCGTTTGTGTAATATTGAATTATTACGTTTTCTTCAATATTTTCTGAGACAATTATATCATTTGGTGAATTATACGCATATCTCCACATATTATTGTTATCATCGTATATAACTCTGTTTGCAGGTTTTGGATTATATTTGCTTCCAATTTGCATTTTTGCCTTTATATCACTCTTTAAAGGTTCACCATCCGTCGTTTGTATCTTAACAGTTGTCATTGCCTTCTTTTCCATATAAACTACATTTATTATATTATTTATACTTCCAACTGTTAATTTAACTGGTGTTACAGAACTATATATCCATTTTCTACCGTCGACTCCAACAAGTTCTGCTTCTGGTTTTGGAATAAATTCCTTACCTATCTCCATATGGAATATATCTGGTTCTTTAATTGTGTTTCCATCAACATTCTTATATCTAACGGATATTTCTGCTTTCGCCACTTCATAAACCATTGTTATAAAGTTATCTTTTTCATTTTCTTTAACCCTTAATGAGTCTACTTTGTCCGTAATTAGTTCCCACTGTATTCCGTCTCTATCCTTAATATATTGAATTGCACTTGGTGCATAAACTGTTCCAACCTGTAATTGTTCAACTTGATCATCTTTCAATTTATTTCCATCAACGTCTTTAAACATTATTCCCGCATTGCTGTAAACAGCTTCATACGTTAATGTAAATACATTTATAGGCTCTGTTGCACCAACTGGTAATTCTTTAATTTTAATACTTTCAGGCTCGCACTTTACAAACTTGAACAACATCGATTCACTATCTGTAATTGTGTTATCTATATTAAGTTTATATACACTGCCTAACTGTGCCTTCACGGTTTTGTTTGGAATAATTGTCCTACCCTTTAAGTTAACGAATTTTACAAGCACATCAACATTCAACGGTGTGTAAATTGTTTCAACTATATTCTTGCTATCGTCATCATCAATTTTGATTTCATCTGCACTCTTTTTCTTAAATTCCCAAACTCTATCATCTGCACCAGTTACAATATTCTCAGGTTCTGTAATATATATGCTACCTATTTGTTCAAGAAGTTTTCTTGGCTGTTGTAGTTTATTACCATATTCATCTTTGTAGACATATGTTACAGTTGCTTTTTGCTCTTCGTAAGCTAGGTTAATAGCATTTTGCTTAGGGTCCTTACTAATCTTTATAGTTGAATTACTATTTGGGTTGTATACCCACTTAACATTACCAGAACCAACAATTTTATTTATAATATCAGGTGTATACATACTGCCTATTTGAGCTTCTGTTTCAAGCATAGGTCTTATTTCAGTTCCAAGCGGATCAATATATCTAATAACAACCTTATTCATTGATTTTTTATATCTAAGTTTAATTACGTTTTTCTCTTCTTTGTCTGAAACAATAATTGGTTCAACCTTTTTGCCTGTTGTAAAGAATTTATTTTCTACTCTCAATGCATAAATCCATTCTTTACCTTCTTCATCCTCAATATAATCTTCAATTTTAGGCATAAACGCTGTACCAACTTGTTCTTTTGTTATGCTAGGTTTTATTATTTCTTCACCTTTATCATCAACAAATTGAACTGGAACATTTACTAAATACTTGTCATAATTTATATTTACATTATTTTCACTTGGATTTCTATTTACCTTAAATTTAGGTATTAAGCTTTCATTAACAATCCAGCCAAACTTCTTAGAATCTAGCACTATTTTTTCAGGTGTTGGAATATATATGCTTCCTATTTGTGCCTTAACTATTTCTGCTCCCTTAATCATTTCCATAGCATTACCAAAGAAAGATAATTTCAAGTCTACTAATTCTTTCTTGTAAGTTATATTTATAACATTATTTTCAGCTATTTCAGTAACTTTAATCTTATTTGTGTCAATAGCCTTAAATAGCCAAGCTTTACCTTCCTTATCTTCGTAAGCATTTTTTATCTCCGCCTCAAATGTTGTTCCAACCTGAATTTGCGAAATTATTGGCTCTGCAATTAAATTTCCATCTTCATCTTTATAATTAACCGTAACATTAGCAAGCAATTTATGATATTCATAAATCACAATATTTCCTTGCTCCTTAACTATTAGTTCACTCTTAGAAACAACTTCATAATACCACATAAATCCATTTGCATCAGTGATTTTTTCTTCAATTTCAGGCACAAACTTTTTACCAACTTGCATAATAACTTTCTTTGCAGGGATTATTTCTTTTTCTTCTTCATTTACGTACTGTTTAACAATCTCAGCATTTAAAGGTTCGTAATAGTTAGTAATTATATTATCATCTTCAAGCACATATTTATTTTCAATTTTAGAATTTTTGTATTTCCAACCAAGACCTTTGTTATCATTAAATTTTTGAATAGCATTAAGTGTAATCTCTTTTCCGACTTGAAGTTCAATTGTTGTATCTTCCTTTATTTGCTCATCATTTAGATTTCTATATTTTGAAATCACTTTGCTTTTAACTTCATCATACGTCAAAACAATAATGTTTTCTTGCTCATTTTCCTTTGTGACAATAGACATATTTTCATCGCCAATATATTTCCACTTCCACTTATTTTTATCTAATATTGTTTGTCTAATATTAGGCACGAATATTCCACCAAGTTTAACTGTAGAAACAACATCTTCAACAAACGTTTTTTGAGTGTTTACATCTACGTGTCTAACAAGTACTTTTGCTTTTATTTCGCCATAAATAAGTTTAAATACATTATCGCCATCACGCACTGTACGGTTCTTTGGCTCACTATCTTCAAGCATCCATCTACCACCAGCTGTGTCTGTTATTTTATAGAATAAATTATCTTCAAGTTGTGCACCAATTTGAGATTCAATCTCTTGCGGTTCTCTAAGTTTATTTCCATACGCATCAACAAAAGTCAATTTTACTTTTGCATTTTCTTTATCATAATATATAGAAATAAGATTTTCTTCTTCATATTTTTTAACAACAATACTTGGGATCTTATTTTCATCTAGAATCCATTTTTTGCCCGTTGAATCAGTTATTTTCCTTATAGGCACATTCTTATATTCAGAACCAACTTGTACCATTTCATACTTAGGTTCAAGAAGTTCTCCCATTTCTGTGTTATAATACTTTATCGTAACCTTAGACAATAAAGGTTCATATTTTAATGTAACAACATTTTTAGTTTCAGACCTCGAAACAACAACGCCTTCGCCTTTTTCTTTACATACCCAAGACTTTCCAAAGTTATCTAAAATTTCATTCTTTTTGTCAGCATTATAAACATCACCAACTTGTGCATCTTCAAATATCACATCTTTAATAGGTCTATCGTTCATATTTAATAGCTTAATCATAACTTTTGATAACCTTGGTTTATAAACTGCAACAAGTATATTTTTGCTTTCGTCTTTATCAACTACAATTTCATTCTTTTTAACATTTGATAATATCCACTCTTTAAGACTAAAATCGGTTAATTCTTTATCAAATTCAGTAGAAAATGTTTTACCAATTTGAACGAAATCAATCTTATCGTCTGCCAATTTTATGTTAGATTCACTAACAATTCTCGTAATAACTTTTTGCTTTGCCTCTTCATACATCATCGTTATAACATTAGGTGTATCATTATTAACCATAACGCTTGCAGACGAAGTCTCTATATAATTCCATCCAAGATTATTGCCATCAACAATATATGGTACACTCTCCGCAGTATATAATTTTGCAACAGGAGCTTGAACTAATTTATTTGGGGCTAGTTCAATTCCAGTGTTAGTTAGGAACCTAATTGTAACATCAGCCTTCTCTATATCATACACTAGCAAAACTTTATTCTTATCATCAGAATCTTTTACCACAAGCTTAGCAGGTCTAGAAAAAAGTAACTTCCAGTCATCGCCGTTTTTGTCTTTATAAATTGCTTTGCTTTCTAAATCATAATTTGAACCAACTTGTACTATCTCTTGTCTATCATCGGCAAGTTTCTTGCCGTCTCTGTTAATATAAGAAAATGTTACTCTTGCAAATCTTTCATCATATTTTAACTCTATAACATTTTGTTCAGGGTCCTCATTAAGCAAAAATGGTGTTATATCTTTTGAAGATATTACCCACTCTTTTCCCTCCTTATCATTTATAACAGGTATCATCTCAGGAAGATATGGTGTTCTTGGGAATACGTTCCCAACCTTATTTTCTTTTAATATCTCGCCCTTTGAATTTAAGTATTTTACAGTAACATATGTTGAACCTGGTAAAACCTGATTGCTTCCTATAACGTAAGCTGATTCATTAACCTCATTAAACAAATTCTTTTTAGAAGAATTTGCTATTGTAGACTCCAAGCTAGTTCCATTAAACATACTAATTGAACCACTTCCACCTTGAATTTTAGGAATATAAAAATCAACTTCAATATTAGGAACAGGAAGTCCATCCGTGCCATAATATTTCATATCTTCATAAATATATCCTAGCAAGTCTGGAATACCAGTTATATCAATAAACGTTTCTCTCCTAATTATAATTGCAGGAGCACTAACATTAAAATCTGCGACTGTTTGCTTTCTGACAAGCATACCATCTTCATCAGTATATTCAAGCTTGTTTCCTATCGTTGTCAAATCATCTAAAACGTTTTCAACAAGATTATATTTATATCTTTTTGAAACATTATCAGCTATTGTTATATAAAGCATTTCCTCAAATTCAGTTGGATCTGTTATAACCTTATATTTATATTTTATAGGTTCTATCAAGTCACTCTTATTAGCCAAATTATCTCTAATAATGCTAATAGACGGAAACATAAGCTCGAAATTTAATTTTTTCAATGCAGTTTCAAGCTTTTCTTTGCTTATATCAACATTAGAGTCTCTTCTAAATTTTCTACTTAAATCATCTGCAAGCTCACTAATTCTAGGATCTTCTCTTCTAAACTCTGAAAACATAGCTTGGCTGTAAACCCTAGGTGCAATAAAAATAGCAATTTCTTCAACGTTTCCACTTCTTAAAAACCAATAATAAGAAATAGTATTAAGCGGAAAATCGGCCTCTGGTGGCATTTTATCTAACTTAACATATGGATCGTTAGTTATCATTCCAGGTTGAACATTTTTAGAAGACCTTCTTATTCTAGCTTTTTTATTCAATACCTCAATTCTATTGCTTCTTAGATTTATAAATCTCAAAGAATATGAATATAAATTCTCTGCATATTTTGTTTCATTATCATACATCTTAATTCTTGGATTAAGCCCATTAACAGCCATATCATCAATAACATAGTCTGAAACTAGCATGGTCAAAATTTCTTTAATTTTTCTTTCAGGAACTCTGCCATTATCTAGAAAAGCTTCGTAATAATCATTTACAATTTCGTCTCTTTCTCTTTTGAAAGTCTGCTCATACTTTATACCATTATACATAGTTTGAATCTTAGGATTTGGCTTATAAATCATAATCTTCATTTTAAAGTCACCTGTCATAGCAATGAGCGCACATCTCTTTGACAAAGTATAGTCGGCCGTTACAAATTTTGTTCCAATAGATGTATCAGCCGTCGAAGTTGTAATATCTCCCTCTAAAACTTCAACTTGCAAAACATCATATTTAATATTCAAAAATAATTCAATTATCTCAACTGTTGGCTCGTCAAATTCATCAATATCAACAACATTTTCATACTCAGACTCATCTGTTATCCTTTTTTCAATAAGTCCTAAATCAAATTTTCTCAAAATAGTGCTAGAAATATTGTCATTATAGCCCAACATGCTAAGCTTGTCTTCAAGTACACTTAGAACTGTTTTCATTTGTTCACCCCTAATAAGAAAACAGAAAATTTCAATTTCTGATTTCCGATTTTTGTGAGCTAAAAATCTCACCCTAAATTATTTTTTACATCTATATCAATTATACATTAACGAATATTTTTTTCAATAGTTTTACATTCAAACTCTACCATTTATTTTCATTTTGAATAATATATAATGTGTATATTTTTTCAAATTTATACAAACACTATGTTAAGTCAAAATTAGGAGCGTGCTAGGTTGAATCCAAAATTTATAATTATTAAAATACATTCAAAATCTTTTTATAAAATGTTAGTTAGGGAACTAATCAATTATAAAAGAATAAATTTTTATCATAAAAAAATCAATGGCGTATACACCATTATAATAAAATGTCAAGCTTATTACGAAAACATTGCTGGCAAAAAGTTAGAGCAAAGTATTTATTTAAGCTATATTTATCTATATACCAGCATTTCTCTAATCATTTCAGAACTTATAATTAGATTTTTTGAAAATAAAATTGCTTATCAGATATTAGCCTCAAAATATAACTTCTTGCCACCATATGACATAGAAAAAATGTCAAACATAATTAGTGTAGTTTTAGATTCAAATTTTCCGTCTATTGAATCTAAAAAATTATATCTATATCGCAAAGATTTAATTTTAAACAAACTACTTTTAAATTTCAGAAAAAAGAACTATATATATGCTGATTATTTCGTGTATTTTAAGCTCGAAGATTATCACGAACATCTTGAAACTATCATTGAAAAAACATATTCTCGTTATTGACATTAAGTTTCAAGTATTAGATAATAATGGTATGTATGAACTTATGATAAAAGGAGGAATTTTGAGTGTATTTATTCGGAAAAATTACTGTAAAACCACAATTACCTGAAAGGATTTCGTATTTGTCCAACATAGCAAATAATTTATGGTGGTCTTGGAACACAAACGCGTTACGTTTGTACGATTATATTGATCCAGTTTTGTTTGCAAAGGTTGGTAAGAATCCAGTAAAATTCCTTTCGAGAATAAATCAAAAAAGATTAGTTGAAGTTTCAAATGATGCAGACTTTTTAAAAGACTACGATTTAATCGTAGATAATTTTAAATCATACTTAACAACTGAGGATACATATTACAATTCTCATTTTCCAAATAATAAAAATGATGTAATTGCATATTTTTCTGCCGAGTATGGAATCGATGAAATATTGCCAATTTACGCAGGCGGTCTTGGAATATTATCTGGTGATCATTGCAAATCTGCAAGTGATTTAGGCATACCATTTGTGCCAATAGGTTTACTATATAAGCAAGGATATTTCCATCAACTTATAAACAAGGACGGCAGTGAAATGTTCGACTACTCCCCTACTTCAATTGAAGATCTACCAATAATTCCCGTACTCGATGAAAATGGAAATGATTTAATAATTTCTGTTGAATTTCCAGGAAGAATTGTATATTTAAAAATTTGGAGTATAGACATAGGAAGAATTAAATTGTACCTTATGGATAGTGATATAAACCTAAATGCACCAACAGATAGAGGGTTAACTCTAAAGCTATATGGTGGTAACCAAGAAATGAGAATATCTCAGGAAATAATTCTTGGAATCGGTGGAATGACACTTCTTAAAACATTAGGAATATCACCATCATTATATCATATGAATGAAGGACACTCTTCATTTGTAACACTAGAAGTAATTAAAAAATTTATGCACGAAAAAAATATATCATTTGATGTTGCAAAAAAGCTTGCTTCAACTTGCACAGTATTTACAACACACACTCCAGTTCCTGCTGGAAATGATATATTTCCAATAGATTTAATGGATAGATATTTTTCAAACTACTATAATGAGTTAGGAATAAGCAGAAATGATTTTCTAAACTTAGGACTAAAAAAAGAAAATGTGCTATCTGACGGTTTCAATATGGCAGTGCTTGCATTAAAAATCGCTGGTGGCAGAAATGGTGTTAGTAAACTTCATGGCGAAGTTTCAAGAGGATTATTCTCAGAATTGTGGCCTGAGACAGCTTCTGACGAAGTGCCAATAGATTACGTAACAAACGGAATACACACAGGCACTTGGCTTGCGCCAACATTAAAAGACTTATACAACGCATATATGCGTCCATTATGGCAAGAAAAACTTTATGATGCAGAAGTTTGGAACGATATAGATAATATTCCAGACGACGAACTTTGGAATGCACATATGGTTCAAAAAAATAAGTTAGGTAACCTAATTAGAAAAAATATAAAAGCACAAAAAATGAGACACGGAGCATCAATCGAAGAGTTAAATGAAATAGATAAATTGTTTAATCCAGATGTTTTAACAATAGGATTTGCAAGAAGATTTGCAACATATAAACGTGCAGACTTAATATTTAAAGACCTAGAAAGAATAACAAAGATTATGAACGATCCTAATAGACCTGTGCAAATAGTATTTGCTGGTAAGCCACACCCTGCTGATATTCAAGGTCAGGACCTAGTAAAAAGAATTTATGAAATATCTGAAATGCCACAATTTAAAGGAAAAGTTTTCATACTAGAAAACTATAATATGGCAATAGCTAGATATTTAGTAAGTGGTGTAGATGTTTGGCTTAATAACCCACGTCGTCCACTAGAAGCAAGTGGAACAAGTGGTGAAAAAGCAGGAGTAAACGGAGTTATAAACTTCAGCATACTAGATGGTTGGTGGTTCGAAGGATATGATGGAAACAATGGTTGGGCAATTGGAGATGACACTGAGTACACTAACTATGAATTACAAGATAATGCAGACTCTCAAAGCATTTACGATATTCTTGAAAACGAAATCATACCGCTATATTACTCAAAAGGCGAAGAAAAATTAAATACAAAATGGATTAAAAAGATGAAAGCATCAATAAAAACAGTCGGCGGTGTTTATAATACAGGTAGAATGTTAGTCGACTACCTAAACAAACTATATATGCCACAGGTAAACAGATTCGATAATTTAAAAGACAACACAAATAAAATAAAAGATTATTTGGCTTGGGAACAAGATACAAGAACAAAATGGTATCAAATAAAAATAACACCAACAACCGAATTAGACGATTTAATAGTTGGTGCAGGAAACAATATAAAAATGAAATGTGATGTATTTTTAAATGGAATTGATCCAAATAGTGTAATGGTAGAAGTATACTGTGGAAAACTTGACGAACAAGGCAAAATGGTAGATAGTATATGTTCAGAAATGACGCTATCAAACACAATTGGAGAATCAACTTATGAATATTCAAGCGATTTAGTGATAGACGACGGTGGAAATTATGGCTACACATTTAGAGTCTTACCAAAACACGAACTAATTATTAACAAACAAGACTTATCATTATGCAAATGGCTAACAAACTAACACATCTTCGTGGATAACTAAATGGTTTATAGGTAAATCCAAGAAAAAACTAATATAAATTTATAAAAAGAAAGGAGATGTATGCTGTATTTAAAGTGTTAAATATGGTATACAAAGAAAAAATGAAACGCACAAAAATCGTATGTACTTTAGGACCAGCTGTTGATGATGCTGCAACACTTGCAAGAGTTTGCACTGCCGGAATGGATGTTGCAAGATTTAATTTTTCACACGGCGACTACTTAGATCAACAAAAAAGAATAGACTTGTTTAAAAGTGTAAGAGATGAATTAAAATTACCAATAGCAATGATGCTAGACACAAAAGGTCCAGAAATAAGAATAGGCACTTTTAAAAACGGAGAAGCGTATATAAAAGATGGGGCACACTTTACTTTAATGCACGATAACTGCGATGGAGACGAAGAAAAAGTATATGTAAATTACGAAACTTTATATGCAGAAGTAATACCAGGTGCAACAATACTAATAAATGATGGAATAATAGAACTAAAAGTAGAAGAAATAAAAGATAAAAACATAGTATGCTTAGTTACACACGGTGGAAAATTAACAAATAGAAAAAGTGTAAATATACCAGGATTATCACTAAATTTTCCTCTAATGACCGAAAAAGATAAAGCGGACATCACATTTGGAGTTGAAAATAACTTCGATATAATCGCAGCATCATTCGTTAGAAAAGCGGATGATATACTAGCAATCAAAAACTTACTAAAAGACTTGAACGCACCACAAATAAGCATCATAGCCAAAATAGAAAACCAAGAAGGCGTAGACAACTTCGATGAGATACTAGATGTAGCAGACGGAATAATGGTAGCACGTGGAGATTTAGGCGTTGAAATACCAATGGAAAAAGTTCCATCAATACAAAAAATGTTCATTAGAAAATGTAACGAAAAAGGAAAAATAGTAATAGTAGCAACACAAATGTTAGAGTCAATGACAACATCGCCAAGACCAACAAGAGCCGAAGTAAACGACGTAGCAAATGCAGTATATGACGGAGCAACAGCAGTAATGCTTTCAGGCGAAGTTGCAGCAGGAAACTTCCCAGTTGAATGTGTAAAAATGATGCACCAAATAACAAAAACAGTCGAGAATGAAATAGACTATTGGGGCAACTTCTGCAAATTCGACGACAAAACATTGATAGGAAACAAAAACAACTTAATAGTTGGACATTCACTATGCGAACTTGCAATGCAATCAAATGCAAAAGCAATCTTCTCGCTATCATCAGGAGGCCACACACCACAAGCAATAGCATCATTTAAGCCAAAATGTCCAATATTTGCAATAACACCAAACATATCAACAGCAAGAAGATTAAATGCAGTTTGGAATGTAACTCCAATAGTAGTTGAAGAAAAAGAAACAGAAGTTGAAATGATAAAAGAGGGCTTAGAATACGCAAAAGAAAACAACTACATCTTCGATGACGATATAGTTGTAATTGGCGAAAGCGACACATACACAAGATCTAATTTACTAGGTGCAAAGCATACTAAAAAAGTTGGAGGAATATATCAACTATAAAAGAGTTAACGGCACTATGAACATCTCTCTCCTAAAATTAAGTTGCTCTCAAAGTTAATAATAATGTATGTAGAAATTTTTTAATAGTTTCAAATGACTGTAAAGAAATAAGCTTTACAGTCATTTTTGTTAATTTAAACATTATCTTTCATCTAGTAACCAATCTAATGCATTTATTTTCTTTATGCCATCAAAATCAGCATCTAAATCTTCATCTAATGTCAATATATATTTAGGGTAATTATCGTTTATTTTTTTCAAAGGTGCTAATTCTCTCTCTAAAATTTTATTATCGTCTTCACTTCTTGTTGTTAAAGCCACTTGGTAATATTCAGTATTTTCAGGCTTTTTAGCAACGAAATCAACTTCTAAATCATCGTACTTTCCTATATACACATCATAGCCTCGTCTCAAGAGCTCCAAATAAATAATATTTTCTAATATGTGTCCCATATCTTTACCAGATTCTTGACCAAGCATATAATATCTAAGTCCAATATCAACAGCATAATACTTCTCTTGTGTTTTTAAAAATTCCTTTCCTTTTATATCATATCTGCTGGCCCTAAATATTAAATAACTATCGATTAAAGCTTCAACATAATTGGATATCGTATTATACGAATAATTTTTGTCTATCCCTTCTAAATTATTACTTATACCTTTCAAACTTGTTCTATTTCCAATATTATCATAAAGATATTTAGCTGTTCTTTCCAGCATAGTTTTATCAGTTATACCCTTTCTTTGCATTACATCTTTGAATAAGACAGTATTATATATTCCATCCAAAAACATTTTTATATTTTCTGGATTGATTCTATACAATTCAACAGCTTGTGGAAACGAGCTATATCTCAAATAATTTCTAAATTTTCTTGAAATGTCCGTTTTATCATTAAAACTTGACATATACTCTTTAAAAGACAAAGGCAACATCTTTATTTCAATGTATCTTCCTGTTAATAATGTGGCTAATTCTGACGATAACAGATACGCATTCGAGCCTGTTATATACAAGTCAACATCTTTATTTATAAATAAGCTATCCACTGTTTTTTCAAATTCTTTTACATTCTGTATCTCATCTAAAAAAACATATGTTTTTTTACCTTTAACCAACTTACTTTTTATATACTTATATAATTCTTTTCTATCTTGAAGCTCCTCATAATCAGCATCTTCAAAATTTATAGATATTATCTGTTCACCAGATATTCCGTTGTCTTTCAAATAATCTTGAAAAATTTCCAGTAAAGTAGATTTTCCGCACCTTCTTATACCAGTAATAACTTTTATTATTTGTTGGTCTTTAAAGTTTTTCAGTATGTTCAAATAATTGTCTCTCTGTATTCTCTCCATAAACACCACTCCTATCTACATTTATTATAATATATTATAATAATATATTCAAGTTTTTTCAAAATTTTGAAAAAACTTCTGATTTTCGCATACTTTTTTCATTGCTTTGAAAAAACTTTTAGTTATTACCTACTTTTTATTTTTTAATAAACCTTCATTTTCTATACAAATAAGCAAAAAGAAAGAGTATCTTTTAGCAAAATGTTGTTAAAAGTACTCTTTCTTTAATTTCAGTATTTTATGGCTTTATTGTTAATCTAAACGTGTTGTATTTTTCTGTGCTATTAGTGTCTAAATTATCTGTATCTAACATTCCTGTTGTTTTTGTATAGACACCCGTTACATTGCTATTCATATAACTGCCATTTGACGTTGCTACATTTTCAGTTGCAGGAGTTTCATTCAAAATTCCTTTTGTATCTATTGATGATGTCTTTGCTGATGCTCCTAAAACTTGTGCAACATCAAGATCTTTTCCAGTTGCCACATTTACCTTAGTATTGCTTCTTGTTCCATAATATTGTTCAACTTTATTGCCAACCAAAGCCTTACTATTCGACATACCTTCTGCCAATGAACAAGCCTCACTTACTGTTACATTTATTGGCGAAGTGCTTTCCTTAGCAGTTCTAATGTAGAAATTCTTCGTATATATTGGAGCTTGTACTGTTACTGACAACATAACTTGTTTATCACTTTCAAATTCAAAAGTTTTATCCACTAACATATCTTTGCCCTCTGCTATTCTTGTTGTAATCTTTGTAGCATAATACTTCGTGTCAAAAGTTATTCCGTCATCTTCATACTGTTCAGGTGATTTAATTCTGACAGGTATGTCAGATTCAAACACAATCTTTGCTCCCTCAAAATATGTTGCATTGTACTTTTGGTAGCTAATTGCAGGTGCTTTATTTATAATTGTTGAAACATTTATTTTATCTGATACAACATTTCCAAGTTCGTCCTCAACCTCAAAATTATACACACCATTTACAAGCACTTTATACCTTAATGTTACAGTCATTTCATAGTTTTCCTTAGTCAATGTTCCAGCATATTCTGATCTATCTATCACAACATTATTGACACTAATTCTAGATATAGTATTTACAGATTTAATAATTGCAGTTATTTCAACTTCATCAATAGCCACTTGCTTTTGTTCAAATCTAATAGTTGGCTTTCTGTTAATGTCTCCGACAACCGTATCATATTTGTTAACCGTTTTATCAGTAACATCTGCAAAAGTTGCTGTTATATAATTTTTCTTTGAAGCCGTAACTTCAACATAAATATACTTTCCTATGTCTGCATATTCTGGAACATACTTAGAAGCTGTTGCACCACCTATTGCTGTTCCACCAGTTGTTATTCCATCGCTATTCGTATACCACTTGTAGCTAAAACTACAACCAGTTGGAATTATTCCAGAAGTATCAACACTTAAAGTTTCTCCACATTTATTGATGCCGTTAATTGTAACATATCCTGCCATTGGTGCAGGAGTTATATCAAATAGCACTGACTTGCTGCCTTCATACATTCCTTTACCTGTTATTGTTACTGAACCTTTTCCAACATCAAAATTTGGTCCATAGCTAACTTCATAGTCTACACCCTTCGTTAAAACTGTTTCACCATCTTTTACTATCTCTTTTGGTTTAATCTGCTTATTTTCAAATATATATGTGTACTTTCCTAATTCAACCGTTACTTCGTCTATATCAGCCTTGTCAACATCAACTTCCTTAGCTAAACTTACATTACCAACAGCATCCTTAGCCCAAATATAATACTTGCCTAATGCATTAGGAGTGTATTTTACTGTAACTTCTTTTGCAGTTGTAACACTTGTCCAGCCGGAAGTTGGTTCTGTATTAGTTGTTGTAACCTGCCAAGCTGAAACTCCAGAACCTGCATCTTTTAATGTTATTGAAAACTCTTTGTTTCTCATAAGCTTACCAGAATATTCAATGCTTGGTGCAGTGTTATCTAGATTGTAGATTCTTAATTGCTCAACTGTTTCATTTCCAGCTGCGTCAATTATATATACATTTGCTGTTACAAATCCATAAACATCACCTGTAAATATGTATTCCCTTATATTCTTTATTGGATTTGTTGACGTATCTCTATCTGTTACTCCATAAATATCTTTAAATCCATTAGCATCTTGGAACTTAATTCTAGCAATTTGACTTCCTTCATCTGTCGCAATAATTGTAAAGTCTTTTGTCTTACTCCATCCTGTTGCAGTTGCCCAAGCACCAGTTGAATCTAATTGATTTGCCTTGCTTACACTTGGTTTCACACTATCTACTTTTGAAACTGTAATTGTTTTTATTGTAGTATTTCTAAGTGTATCCGCAACAGTTATTTCATACTCTTTTCCAAGTTCATCTGCTCCGATATTTGGTGCAAATTCAAGAGAGTATGCCCTTGTTGTGCTGTCCACAGAGGCCGTTCCAGTATACACAGTAGATCCAGTAGCTTTATCTTTCATCGTTATATTGACAGATGAACAATAATTTTCTGTGCCTGAGACTGTAAGTGTGTAGTTAGTGTTCCAATCACTTGAAGATGATTCAATAGATGATATATCACTAATTTCAGGAGCTATACCATCTGGATTTAAATGTACAGCATTCAAAAAAGTATAGCCTATTCCATTTGAGTCTTCTCCAGAAATTACATATTGTACAACAACAGTTTCTTGTATTTCTGGTTTCGCCGAACCTTCTAAATGGTAATATATTGTATTATTATCAACTGTATAATAGCTGTTTGTAATATCGCCATAGTTAGGATTATAAAAACTTACTATTGTATTTGTAATATTTGCTAGTGTTACAGTATATGTTAATTTCATGTCAATATAAAATTTTGTTTCATCGTAAGTAATTGTATATGTTTGATTTTCAACCAATTCTTTTCCACACGCCGTGCACTCTGTTCCCCAAAAAGTATTATTAGTAAAGTTATACGAATTACTCGTTTGATGCGCATCTCCAGGTATATAAGCTCCACAAACAGAACAAATTCCTGAAACTCCCGTAGAACATCCCAAAATTCCATTTTCATTATAATGCTTCTCCGGCGTTCCTCCATAATTTAAGCAATCTCTACAATCCTTTACGTGATATGCTAAATTTCCATTCATAAATATATTATGAGTTCTATAATTATCTGTCTTATAACTCCAACCACATTCACAGGTGTGTACCAATTTATTAGAAGGACTACAACTCTCTCCCATTGTCCAATACTCTTTTGTATATGTATGCGCAACTTTTTCTCCAATTACTTTCTGGCAAACTTTACATTCTTGCCAATGGTAATTTTCATTATACTTATCTATTGCGTAGTCACTACAATTATGGTTTTCACTTGCACCATATGGATTTATTCCTGTAACATCAACCGTTGTCTTTCCGATATATATCAAGAAAGTAACTTCTTTTGTTCCTGTATATGCACCTTTACAGGTTATAATAACTGTTGCAACACCTGGTTCTACATTATCGATATACGAAATATCATAATCAGTTCCTTCTTTTAATGTCATTCCGCCATCTTTTACCGTTGGTTTAGGAGTTATTTCAAAACCAGTGTATTCGAACTTGTCATTTGGCAGTGTCACTTCAAGTTCTGAAACATCTGTTTTATTGGCATCAAAATATTTAACCTCATTAACATTTCCAACCGCATCTTTTGCCCAAATATAATATCTTCCTAATGTTGTTGGAGTGTATGTAATAGTTAATCTATTAACCGCTGTAACATTGTTCCAATTGCTATCATTTTCACTTGGTGCTGTATCACTTCTTGTAATTTGCCATCCAACTATTCCCGAGCCACTATCTTTTAAAGTAATAGTTGTTGGCTGGTTTTTAACCACTTCTAATTTGCATTCAATAGTTGGCGCAATATTGTCCAAATTATATATTTTTAACTGCTCAACTGCTTCATTTCCAGCCTCATCAACTAAATATACATTTGCTGTTACAAAACCTTTTACATTTCCAGTAAAGGTATATTCTCTTTTGTTTAAAGCTGGTGTTACAGATGTATCTATTTCAGTTATTCCATAATCATCGACAAATCCATTTGCATCCTGAAATTTAATTTTTGCAATATTACTTCCCTCATCCGTCGCAATAATTGTAAAATCTTTTATCTTACTCCAATTAGTTGCAGTTGTCCAAGCACCAGTTGAATCCAATTGATTTGTCTTATTCACACTTGGTTTCACACTATCTACTTTTGAAACAGTAATTGTTTTTGTTGTAGTATTTCCAAGTATATCCGCAACAATTATTTCGTACTCTTTTCCAAGTTCGTCTGCTCCGATATTTGGCGCAAACTCAAGAGAGTACGCTCTCGTTGTGCTGTCCACGGAAGCACTGCCAGTGTATACAGTAGATCCAGTAGACTTATCTTTCATTGTTATATTAACAGATGAGCAATAATTTTCTGTACCTGAAATTATAATCTTTAAGTTCTTTGCCCAACCATTGCTTTCATTTGTTGAATTGATGTCAAGTGAATTTACTGTTGGTGCAATAACTTCTGGTAACAAACTAGCATATATACCAATATTACTTTGTACATCACTTCCACCATAATTTATATATGCATTAAACAATACAAATTGTTGTATCGTTTCAATACCATCATTATATTTACAGTCTGTTGATATAGTTATGATGTTATCATTTAATGTATAATCAAAACTCTCACTAGTTCCAACTGTATCATTATAAAAGCGTGATGTATTTATAAGAACACAATTGGTTGCATTTTTCATTAGTACAATTTTAGCTTCTAGAGACATCTTTCCGTCTGAACCACGAACTATATTTAAAGTTGAATTATCTATATCTATAATTTTTTCTCCACATCCATCGCAAGTTCCTGCATTATATGAACCAGTTAATCCATTATATGTTGTACCAACAGAATGTCCACTAGCAACCCAACTTCCACATATAGCACAATTTCCAGCTTTTCCTGTGACGCAACTTAATACATTATTATCTTTATCTACGTGCTGTTCAGCAGTTCCAATAAAATCTCTACAATCTTTACATTCTTTTATATGAATAAAATTATTAGCTGAGTACCCAATATTTTTATGTTCTCTCGTGTTCTCAGTTTCATAAGTATAACCACAACTACATATATGTACAAGCTTATTATTTGAACTACAGCTATCTCCCATTGTCCAATATTCTTTTGTATACGTATGTGCAACTTTTTCTCCAATTACTTTCTGACAAACTTTACATTCTTGCCAATGGTAATTCTCATCATACTTATCTATTGCATAATCACTGCAATTATGATTTTCACCAACACCATATGGATTTATTCCCGTAACATCTATTATTGTTCTATCAACATATATTAAAAATGTAACTTCTTTTGTTCCAACATATGAGCCTTTTCCTGTTATAATAACTGTTGCAACTCCAGACTCAGTATTTTCTTTATATGAAACTTCATAATCTGCATCTTTTATTAACTTGCTTGTTCCATCTTTTACTGCTGGCTCTGGAGTTATTCCTATACCTGTATACTTATATTTCTCGTTTGGTAATGTCACTGTAAGTTCTGAAACATCTGTCTTATCAGCATTGAAATATTTAACTTCATTAATATTTCCAGCTACATCTTTTGCCCAAACGTAATATCTTCCTGATGTTGTTGGAGTATATGTAATAGTTAGTTCTCTAACTGTTGTAACGTTATTCCAATTACTATCATTTTCACTTGGTGCCGTATCACTCCTTGTAACTTGCCATCCAACTATTCCCGCTCCACTATCTTTTAAAGTAATTGTCATCGGTTGGTTTTTAACCCCTTCTAATTCGCATTCAATAGTTGGTTTGGTATTATCTAAATTATATATTCTTAACTGTTCAACTGTTTCATTTCCAGCTGCATCAACTAAATATACATTTGCTGTTACAAAACCTTTTACATTTCCAGTAAAGGTATATTCTCTTTTGTTTAAAGCTGGTGTTACAGATGTATCTATTTCAGTTATTCCATAATCATCAACAAATCCATTCGCATCTTGAAATTTAATTTTTGCAATATTGCTTCCCTCATCAGTCGCAATAATTGTAAAATCTTTTATCTTACTCCAATTAGTTGCAGTTGCCCAAACTCCAGTTGAATCTAATTGATTTGTTTTGTTCACAGTTGGCTTTGCACTATCTACTTTTGAAACTGTAATTGTTTTTGTTGTAGCATTTCTAAGTATATCCGCAACAGTTATTTCATACTCTTTTCCAAGTTCGTCTGCTCCGATATTTGGTGCAAATTCAAGAGAGTATGCTCTTGTTGTACTGTCCACAGAGGCCGTTCCAGTATACACAGTAGCTTTTGTTGCTTTATCCTTCATTGTTATATTAACTGATGAACAATAATTTTCTGTGCCCGTAATTTTAATTAAGCAGTTGGTACTCCAACCGTCTTTTATCAATAATTTTTTAACATCTATATTTTCTATAACTGGTTTTACATTTTCAGGAGCTACATTAAAGTTTTCTGTTATATGCCAAGCAGCTCCATCGGCAGTTTTTGCTTTAATTCCAACTGACATATGAACAGAATTTTCTACCCCACTATTTGCCTTAAATTCACCTTCAACAATTGTTTTACCATCTCGTGTACTAATTTTTTTATTTACAATAGTACCTAAATTAGGGACAATCCAGTATGTATCACTTATATCTACAAATTCACGTGCAGGCACAAACTCTATTTTAGCCTTCCAATATCCATCTTCAATATACTCAATTGCATAATTGTCTACTGTTCCTATTGCTTGCCCACAATTCTTACATTTGAACTCTCCATTTTTTGCCCAACCAGAATTTGTGTGATATGCAATAGTTAAATTGCCATTACATATCGCACATTTTCCTAAATTGCTACAAGATAATGTATTTCCATTTTCATCAACACACTTTTCACTAAATCCTGTTTCTCCACACTTTTTACAAGATTTGTGATGAAAATATTCATATGTATTTGTAACTAGCCCATCACCATATGTGTGTTCTCTTGTATTTTCACTACTATATTGATAACCACAACTACATATATGAACTTGCTTGTTATATCTAGAACAACTTTCACCCATTGTCCAATACTCTTTTGTATATGTATGTGCAACTTTTTCTCCAATTACTTTCTGACAAACTTTACACTCTTGCCAATGGTAATTTTCATTATACTTATCTATTGCGTAGTCACTACAATTATGGTTTTCACTTGCACCATATGGATTTATTCCTGTAACATCAACCGTTGTCTTTCCGATATATATCAAGAAAGTAACTTCTTTTGTTCCTGTATATGCACCTTTACCAGTTATAATAACTGTTGCAACACCAGACTCAGTATTTTCTTTATATGAAACTTCATAATCTGCATCTTTTATTAACTTGCTTGTTCCATCTTTTACTGTTGGCTCTGGAGTTATTCCTATACCTGTATACTTATATTTCTCGTTTGGTAATGTCACTGTAAGCTCTGAAACATCAGTTTTATCCGCATTAAAATATTTAACTTCACTAATATTCCCAGCTCCATCTTTTGCCCAAATATAATATCTTCCCGATGTTGTTGGAGTATATGTAATAGTTAGTTCTCTAACTGTTGTAACGTTATTCCAATTACTATCATTTTCACTTGGTGCCGTATCACTCCTTGTAACTTGCCATCCAACTATTCCCGCTCCACTATCTTTTAAAGTAATTGTCATCGGTTGGTTTTTAACCCCTTCTAATTCGCATTCAATAGTTGGTTTGGTATTATCTAAATTATATATTCTTAACTGTTCAACTGTTTCATTTCCAGCTGCATCAACTAAATATACATTTGCTGTTACAAAACCTTTTACATTTCCAGTAAAGGTATATTCTCTTTTGTTTAAAGCTGGTGTTACAGATGTATCTATTTCAGTTATTCCATAATCATCGACAAATCCATTTGCATCCTGAAATTTAATTTTTGCAATATTACTTCCCTCATCCGTCGCAATAATTGTAAAATCTTTTATCTTACTCCAATTAGTTGCAGTTGTCCAAGCACCAGTTGAATCCAATTGATTTGTCTTATTCACACTTGGTTTCACACTATCTACTTTTGAAACAGTAATTGTTTTTGTTGTAGTATTTCCAAGTATATCCGCAACAATTATTTCGTACTCTTTTCCAAGTTCGTCTGCTCCGATATTTGGCGCAAACTCAAGAGAGTACGCTCTCGTTGTGCTGTCCACGGAAGCACTGCCAGTGTATACAGTAGATCCAGTAGACTTATCTTTCATTGTTATATTAACAGATGAGCAATAATTTTCTGTGCCTGAAATCGTAATCTTTAAGTTCTTTGCCCAACCATTGCTTTCATTTGTTGCATTTGTGTCAATTGAATTTACTATTGGTGCAATAACTTCAGGTAACAAACTAGCATATATACCAATATTACTTTGCACATTACTTCCATCATAATTTATATATGCATTAAACAATACAAATTGTTGTATCATTTCAATATCATTGTTATATTTACAGTCTGTTGATATAGTTATGATATTATCATTTAATGTATAATCAAAACTCTCACTAGTTCCAACATTATCATTATAAAAACGTGGTTTATTTATAATAACACAATTGGTTGCATTTTTCATTAGTACAATTTTAGCTTCTAGAGACATCTTTCCATCTGAGCCACGAACTATATTTAAAGTTGATTTATCTATATCTATAATTTTTTCTCTACATCCATCACAAATTCCTGCATTATATGAATGAGTTAATTCATTATACGTTGTACCAACCGAATGTCCAGCAGAGACCCAACTTCCACATATAGCACAAGTTCCAGATTTTTTAGTAACACAACTTAAGACATTATTGTTTTGATCTACGTGCTCTTCCATAGTTCCAACAAAATCTCTGCAATCTCTACATTCCTTTATATGAATAATATTATTAGCTACGTATCCCACATTCTTATGTTCTCTCGTATTCTCCGTTTCATAAGTATATCCACAACTACAAATATGTACAAGTTTATTATTTGCACTACAACTATCTCCCATTGTCCAATACTCTTTTGTATATGTATGCGCAACTTTTTCTCCAATTACTTTCTGGCAAACTTTACATTCTTGCCAATGATAATTATCATCATGCTTATCTATTGCATAATCACTGCAATTATGATTTTCACTTGCACCATATGGATTTATTCCTGTAACATCTATTATGGTACTATTTAATGACATAACTTCAATCAATTTTTCAGCTGTCTCATCAGCATCATTTGCAAGAACCACAATGGCTATATCGTTTTGTACATTCATTGAAACAGCATCTGCACTATCTATTTTCCCTTCTGATGTTAAAATTTCACTTCTTGACTTAAATTTTTCAAATATGCCTACTTCGTCATCTTTTTTAGACAACTTTACAAGCCAAATTTCTGAATATTCATTTTCATCTTCACTAATAGCTACCCTTTTTTCAAGTCCCTTATATGCATCTAAATCAAGTAATTTATTAGCATTTGTATCCGAAATCCCTTTTAAATTTTGAAGTTTATAATCTCTCATATTTTGCATTGTTTTATTCAAATTAGTATTATTATTAAGTGGTTCCATCCCTGAATTTGCAATATTCCCACCTATTAGAAAAGCCGATTGTAACTTCTCGTTTTTTATTATTTGTTGAGTTGTAATAATAGATCCCAGCACCACAATAACAAGCGAAACAGTGATACTAATTAATAAAATTCTTTTTCTTTCGTTTAATTTCATTACAAACTCTCCCTTCAAAGTTTATTCAATAAAAAATGTGTGCTAATAACAAATTTTAAATCTATCAAATTATTTCTTTAAATATTGCATTTAAAAAATATCAACATTACTTATGAAAATTATAGTCTGAAGTTAAGACTTTGTAAACACACGCACGCGTGCATATATAGTAATAAGTAGGGTTTGAAAGATTTGCTAAGACTAAAAGCACTTACGGAAGTACTTTTTAACATATTAACACTATAAATAAATTGAATTGAATATTAAATTTGTGTTACTATTTTGTTACAAATTAGTTACAAGATATGTAATGCTTTTGTAATATTTAATACAAATTTGTATTTCCGTAGGTTATTCATTTGATCTAAATATTTTTATTTTGAATAAATTGGAATTTTAAATACAGATATAAAAATAAAGTCTACGTATATTGATTTTTCATATACATAGACTCTAAATTATTTTCATTCAATAATAATTTAAAATAATATTCTATTTTATTCTTAGTTAATCCTTTAATTCTGTTAATTATTTTTTCATTTTAATTATATTTTTAATACGTACAACTACTGATTTTTGGCATTACCTGCCTATTTTATTTTTCTTCAAATTCTTTCTTTACGATTTTATAAATCTCTTCGTGTATATCTTCTATTGTTCTAATATTTCCATCTTCATCAACACAGTTAATGATATTCCAATTAAATTTTTCGGCTATCCAAATAGAATTTTCATAAGCTCTTTTTAAATATTCTTCATCTTCTTCGTGAATATCTCTAGTGCCAGAAGATGTCGTGCCTCTGGCCTTTTTTAGTTCTTTTACTTTTTCAAAAGGCATTTTAAGCATTATAACCTTATCCTCTTTGGGAATTTGTAGTGTTCCAACTTCAAAATCGTACAACCAACTTATAAACTTTTCTTTCTCTTCTTGTGTTTCCAACTTGCAAGCTTGGTGTAAGATATTAGAAGTTATGTATCTTGCAAATAATACGTTTCCCCCATCTCTATATGTTTTGCCCCAATCTTTTGTTTTATATGAATGATATCTATCCAAAGCATAAAATGTTGAAGCTGTTTTAGCACTCACGTCACTTGGATGCAATCCATATGTACCTGCCAAATATTCCTTCACAAAGAAACAACTTCCAGAATCATAATCAGGGAAACTATCAGTTGAAAATTTAATATTCTCATTTTTTAATCGTTCACACAATTTCTCATATTGTGTTGATTTTCCACTGCAATCTGTTCCTTCAATAACAACTATCTTACCCATTATAATACCTCCAAATATCTTATATTTTATTAAATAAAAGCACTGAAACATTGCAAGCTAAAAGAAATTCATCGTACAACTTTTCATATTAACAAACTTAAATTTCTTTTCACTGCCACGTCAATTATATCATAATGAATAATTGTTTGTGAGTAATTTGTAATTAAAAGCAAAAAAGATTTGCAAAGTAATTGCAAACCCTTTTAGTGGTGCCTATTCGCGGAATCGAACCACGGACACAGGGATTTTCAGTCCCTTGCTCTACCAACTGAGCTAAATAGGCATATATTAAATTCCTCTATAAAATAAAAATAACCATTTCATAAAATAAAATGGCGACCTGAAAGGGGCTCGAACCCTCGACCTCTAGCGTGACAGGCTAGCGCTCTAACCAACTGAGCTATCAGGCCGTATACATTGCATAGCTTAATGTATTAAAGCCTGCAGTTCTTAAATAAAAAGTGGTGGGCACTATAGGGCTCGAACCTATGACCTCCTGCTTGTAAGGCAGATGCTCTCCCAGCTGAGCTAAGCGCCCACTTCCTATGTCCTTTCGACTCTCTTAGTATACTTTAAGTTTAGATATTTGTCAACAACTTTTTTAATATTTTTTGACGTTTTTTACGAATCTAGTTATATCAAGTATTACAAGTCAAAAACATTCTATTTTGCTAATTAAAAAGATTCTTTTTGTACATTATTTTATTAAATAAAATCATTATATAAAAGTTTTCAGATTTAATAAATGTTTTTGTCGTTAAAAGAAAATAATTAAACTAAAATGAACCCTTCTTGTTATAACTCTTTATCTAACATTCTGGGTTCAGTTCATAAATTTTATCTTTTTTTAATTTCTTATAAACTCTAATTTATTCTATAATTACTGACATAAAACTTTTGTAAATAATAATCATCAATTCATTAGTCAGTTTTTTATTTTACAACCATTACTCTTCTGATAATTTTGCAGCTCTATCAGCAGCATTTAATGCGTCTATCATCTCATCAATGTCACCATTTAAGAAAGAATCTACTTGATACATACTAAGCCCTATTCTGTGGTCTGTTATTCTTCCTTGTGGAAAATTGTATGTTCTTATCTTTTCTGACCTGTCTCCACTTCCAACTTGGCTTCTTCTTGCATCAGCTTGTTCTTTTGTTTGCTTTTCTAATTCCGCCTCATACAATTTAGCTCTAAGCATTGACATTGCTGTTTCTCTGTTTTGAATTTGTGAACGTTCTGTTTGACATTCAACAACAACACCCGTTGGAATGTGTGTAATTCTTATTGCAGATTCTGTTTTATTGATATGTTGTCCACCAGCACCACTTGATCTAAATGTATCTACCTTCAAATCTGTTGGATTAATTTCAATTTCAACATCACTTACCTCTGGCAAAACTGCAACTGTTGCAGTTGAAGTATGAATCCTTCCGCTAGATTCAGTATCTGGAACTCTTTGTACTCTATGCACACCACTCTCAAATTTTAATCTGCTGTATGCTCCTTTACCAGTAATCATGAATGTAACTTCCTTAATTCCACCAAGCTCTGTTTCGTTTAAATTAACAACTTCAAGTTTCCAATGCTTCTTCTCTGCATACATACTATACATTCTAAATAAATCTGCTGCAAATAGTGAAGATTCTTCTCCACCAGCTCCACCTCTAATTTCAACTATAACGTTTTTATCATCATTTGGATCCTTTGGAACCAATAAAAGCTTTAATTCTTCTTCTATTTTAGGAAGTTTTTCTTTGTTTTCATCTAGTTCAGCTTGTGCTAGATCGTGCATTTCCTTATCGTTTAACATTTCTTTTAAATCTTCTATTGATTGCACAACTTTTTTATATTCTCTATATTTATCTACTATATCAGCAATATCAGCATGTTCTTTCATCAGCTTTTGCCACTCTGTTTGGTTCGCAATCACCTCAGGATCACTAATCTTTTGATTTAATTCTTCATAACGTTTTTCAACATTTTCTAATTTATCAAACATTTTATTTATCCACCTTTTTATATTTTTTCACTCTATGTATTATATTACAGTTTTATGTAATTTGCAATCAAAAAAAAGACAGCAATTGCCGTCTTTTTTGAGGTTCTATGTTCTTGATTTGCTTATTTTAAATAAACAAATCAAGAACGTTAATGAGAAGCCAAACGGCTAAAAGTCGCTTTATCAGCCACCAGACGCCGTACCGACCTCCGCTGAGCACCCGTACTAAGGTACCGATAAGAATCAACACCATTACCTTGCCGTCAAGCGACAGGTACATAAACCTGTCTAGCAGTACGGAAAAACCATTTGCCAGCATATACGTCACTTCCCTTTCTTTTTTCGCGGTACTGGTTGTCCCAGCAAAATAAATGCAAGACACAGTATAATAATTACTATGACCTGCGTGGATGTCGGAAATATCATTCCAAACATCTTGAAACAACCGGCTGTTACCAGCAAGCTGATATACATACCAACTGCTTTGGCAACCCGTCTCCCAAGCACCAGTCTCGTGAGACAGACAATCAAGAAAATGGCAAACACGAATCCGTTTGTTGCCACTTTCAAAATGACATTAGCCATCGCGCTCATACAAGCGAACCTCCCTAAAATTCTATTTTGCAATTTCATTTTACAACATTTTTGGCCTTATGTCAACTTAATATTTCTCACGGTCTCACGCATTCTATAATAATATTGATTACGTCTTCAATATTGTCCTTACAGTCATTTATAGTCCACTCTCTAATTATTGCCATTATCCCTTGAATATAAAACTGCAACATATACTTTCTCTTATGATTTGGAATATTGTACTTATCAAGAATAGGATTAAATATATACTTTTCCAACCCCAAATAAGCTTCTTTTGCTCTCATAACTGTAGGATTTTTAAAAGCAGCCATAAATAATTTTTTGTTATTTTTGACAAACTCCAAATAAATTTTTAAATATTCTTCATTTACTAAAATTAAATCTTCTTTGCTAGATGTATTTATTTTTTCAATGAAGTCTTTCGGACTTATATTAAAGTGTGTCACTAATTTGTTTACCGTGTACTCCAAAGTTTCATTAAGCAAATCATCTATTGACTCATAATGAAGATAGAAAGTAGATCTGTTAAAACCTGCTTTTTCGCATATTTCCTTAACTGTTATATATTCAATATCTTTCTTCTCTAATAAAATAACTAATGCTTCATCAAATAAAGAAGCAGTATTAAAATATTTACTTTCTTGCTTATTCATTTAATACCGCTCCTTTCCTTAATTATTGCTCTGAATCTGAAATTTCTTTTGCTAACCTAATTATATCATAAGAATATTTCTCTTTTGAAGATTCTAGTATTTTTTTGTATATTGGATAATTGACTGAAATTCCAATTATTCCAACAATTCCAATAACAATGCCTAATACAAAAGCATCACCTATGACTTTCATAGATAAACACATACCTACTCCCAACACCAAAGCCATAATAACACCATTAGTGTAAGCAAATATTTCTGCTGGTTTCTTTGCTTTGCTATCTAACTTTTTCAATGCTATTACCTTAGACTCATTTTTCTTAGAATATTCATTAACAATATGTTCTGCATAAATCTTATCTGTATTCATTTCAAACACCTCTTCCTTTCAAACTATGATTACATTTTACCAAGTAATACATAAAACTTGAACAACACTTAAAAGGAAAAATGTCTATTTAAAAGTTGAAAACAGTCGAATAATAAAACAAACGTAAAATGATGAATAGTATTACTCTATTGTAAATATAATAGAGATACTTACTGAAAGCAAAGTTTCCAACGATTATTGGTCTAAATTAAAGAAAAGGATTGATGCAAAAGAATTTACTGAACTACCGATAAATTGTCGACAGATGAAGAATGAATAGACACTAGAAATAATTTAGTCAACGAGTAGAAAATAGAGGCTCCTCAACTGAAAACTACAGTATCTTAACCGATGGAATAAGTAAAGGAACCTTTGGTAGTTTTTAACTTCAATAATTTTTCTCTGTTCATTAGCGACTCCTTATTACCATAAATTTAATTTCTATTTATTAGATGCAAAATATCTTTTTTGTTTACTAAACTATCTTTTAAGAATTTAGGTTTTAAATCCAATTCTTTTATTTGATCAATTGTTTTCCAAATAAATTCTATTTTTCCATTTTCCTCTAATCCAACAATTTTATCCATATCATATTTGTCAGATTCTTTTTCAAATTCTGCTTCATATACAATCATCAATTCATGATATTTTTTACCATTATATTCAAAGAAATTTTCTATTGTTCCTAGGTATTTTTTTATAAAAATATCTGCTCCCATTTCTTCAAGAAACTCTCTTTTTAATGCTGTTTCGGAATCTTCACCTATCATTATTCTACCACCTGATATTGCAAAAAAATCGTCTTTTTTGCTCTTATGTAATAATATCTTATCTCCGTTTTTTATTATTGTTGCAACTCTATAATTAAATTTTATATTTTCTATCATCACTGAAACGTCCATTTTATTCCTCCATACTTTTAAGTATACCTTTTGTTTAGTAAATACTGTTTTTTGTTCGATTTATCATTATATTTCATAATAATTCCAAACTTTAAATTACTAAGAATGTTTTTAAAGATCAAATATTAGACAAATAACTAGCTTTTTAAAATATTTACTGCATATTTATAAAATTCTTTCATCAATATTTTTTCTTCATTTTCCAATAAAATATTTGAATTTATCATTTGATTAACATACTCTTTTCCTTTGGTTTCACACAAAAATCTTACTAATGCGTATGAAAAATTATAACCATCATATTTATTTGTTTCTGTATCAACAAATTCTCCGTACTTTCCACCACGTTTATGAAGAAACTCTAATTTAGGAACTTCTTTCTCATAAAGTAATCTTTTTAAAAATTCTTTATATCTTTCTAAACTTCTTTCTATGAACCCTTTTTGCTCTGATAAATATGTAGCCAAACCTTCTTCAAGCCAAACGCAACTAACCCCACAAATTGTATCATGATAAACCATATGAACAAATTCGTGAGCGATACTCGCGATTATATATCCAGTTTTTGCTTCATCTTTCAAAGATTCATCGTCACAGAAATAATTTATCATATCTCCACAACAATCTCCGCGGTGATAAGGCGAAATATCAATATACTTTGATGAAAAGGCGTTTAATTTATCTATATCATCAAAAAGATTAATTCTTACTTTAGAATAATTTGATAGGCAAAAGAAATTTAGTATTTTTTTACGCTGACTTAAAAATTTATCACAAAGCCTATTTAAAAACTCTTCAGAATATGGCTTATTTGCAAATACATCAAAATAATCATTATCTATAACTTTTATATGTGGTAATTCGTTCATATAAATTCTCACCTCTCAGATGAATGATACCATTATTTTTTAAGAACATCAATAGTAGTTGACAGAATTCAAAACACGTTATGTTGTGTCAATAAATAATTTTTTCAGTGTCGGTGACTGTCAAATTCACTCATCATAGAGCAAAATATTAAAAAATAAATCCTTAAAGTCTTTGAAACTCTAAGGATTTACTGTTTTTTTGGTTGCGAGGGCTGGACTCGAACCAGCGACCTCCGGGTTATGAGCCCGACGAGCTGCCAACTGCTCTACCTCGCGATGTTTACTTAATATAGTATATGCAGTTTATTGCAATTTGTCAATAGTTTTTGTGACTTTTTTGTGAATTGCGGTCTTCTAATCAAAACATTTATGTTTCAAATATGCTTAATTGTGTTTAAATCTAAAATCTTTATAAAAATAAGTAGAGGCGTACCGCACTTCGTAAGTAAAAAATAATATCCAAAATCTAATAATCACGTATGCTGTACTCCTCTATATAAAACTACAAATAAGAACTTAACAAAATTTTAACTTGTACACATTCAATACACTGTTCATAAGTTTAAAAGGCCGAGTGGTGCAATGTTTTTCCATATTTCTTCATATCTGCAGAATTCTCTGCAGACCTCTGCAGAATTCTCTGCAGAATTTTATTTTTTTATCCAAATAGGTTTTGCATCCGTTCCAGCATTTTCTATAAGTCCTTTATTTTTCAAATATGTTAATGCTGTTCTAACCCTATTATCCATCTTATCTACCGTACCATCTAACATCGGATACACAAAATCATTGATTTCTTTCCTGCTTTTTCCTTTTCCTGTTGATATAAGTTCATATAATAATCTTTTTAGTTCTTTTCCTTCTATGTAACCTTTATCTTCTAAATTTTCTAGTGGAATTTTTACTTTAAAAATTTCATCATCTTTAAATTCAGGAATTCCACCACTATATATTTTAGTATATTTTGCAATCTTTTTGATTCCAGATCCCAACTCATCTGCTAAACCAACTTCCTTAAAAAAATTAGCAATTTTAGGATTCTTTGGATATGGTGAATAGTTATTTAAATCTATAAAACCTATTATTCTCGGTTTGTTTGCGTTCTCTGTTGTTATAAATTCTTTGCCAATAATTAACTTTGCTGGATACGGATTTGAATATTCTCTATGTATTAAAAGATTAGCACATAATTCACGAGCTATAACATCTCTAACGTTTATTCTTTGATCATCTTCAATATAAAATTTATCATTTAAATGTTTCTTTATAAAATCTGTTAATCTTTCATAGCTTTCTAACAAATTAGTTTTTATATCATCCCTATCATCATATCTTTCTACATCCTTTACTTTAAGAATAGCATCAGTTCTATAATATGACAGTGCAGACGCAATAGCCTCATCCTTGCCTAATAATAAGATACATGCTAAATTTATTCCTTCTTCACCAGTTTGTAAATTTTTCTCATACAAAGCAGCACTTCTTAGCATCTCTATATCAGTCATTTTTGTCCACGGATGATTTGCTGTTCTATTGTTAGCCATTATTCTTGCTTTCTCTATTAAGTCAGTTCTCAAATCATCTAATTTAGCAAACGGATATATCTTATTTTCAATATATGTGCTACTCTTTCTAATATACAAATTTGAAATTAGAGTAGTATTAGTTGTTATGTCAAAATCGCCATCTTCATTTCTATCATATATTTTGTTAGCAGTTTTATGGACATCTGAGCTTTCATAAACATAAATATACAGAATATGTTTTCCATCAATGATATACTCTTTTATATCTAAATGAGCTGTAGGAAATAATTTTTCTGGATTGTTGCATTGAGATACAAAGTCTTTTTTCATATTTTTTATACAATCCTTGTAAACGCCAACAATATCTCCATTATCATTTATTCCTAAAAAAATATGTCCACCATTTCTATTAAGCATTGCACATATACTTTCAAATAAGCTATCTGGCAATTTTTTCTTTGCTTCTTTGAATTCTACTGTTATTCCTTCACCATTTTCTTTAATCCTTAATAAATTATCAGGCAATTGTTCTTCCATTCAGCACCTCCTATATTATATTGTATCATATTCAATAATAATAATTTGTCATAATATGTGTAATCTGTTCAAAAAGCCCTTAAATTCTAATTTCAAATACACATCATATTTTTTTATTTTACGTAGCTCTTTACTATACATATATTATTGGATAATTATAACATATTTTCTTAGCCCAACATAGTATTTTTAAAATATCAAAAACCATTTTTATTTGCAAAAAGATTCGCACTTTCGTACGAATCTTTTTGATTGATATTATTCTTGGTTAGCAATTATGCTAACTGCATTCTTTTATTCAGGGACGTAATCGAAAATTACGGTCATATCCATTTTTTCAATGACGTAAATTTCGATCTCTTTCTTATAATCAGCCTTCTTAGGCTTGCCGAAATGTTCAAGAGCGTCATGTACTTCACGAAGAGCTTTATATTTCGGCTTATGATTCTTTTTGCCGAGCTTGATATGCAAAACATTAGGATTAATTTTTTTGATTGCACCGATGTACTTTTCAATATCCGACTCATCAAATTCATCATCAAGGGTCACTACACATTTTAACTTAATAGACTTTTTCTTCCGTTTAAGACTATCCAAGCGCTTCATTTCACCGAATGCTCCGAGGTTGGAAAAGTCACACTGAGAAAGTTCACTCGTAGTAACATTAAGCTTGACCTTCATAATGTTCTCCCTTCTTAGCTTTAATTATTAAAGCTAGGTCCACTGTTAACAATTTGTTTAAGATAAAATAACATATTTTGTTTGAAAAATCAAGCTATTTTGCTTCATTCACCATTTTTTCTATTTCTTCTTTTGAAAAGTGATATTTTGTATTGCAAAAATGGCAAACTGTTTCTACACTTTCGTCTTTTGCTAGTTCTGCTATTTCTTTTTTACCTAAGCTTAATATTGCTTCTTCCATTCTTTCTTTTGAACAGTCACACTTCCATTGAATTTCCATATCTTCTACCATAAATGTGTTTAAATCATCTGATATGTATGTCGCTATCTCTTCTAGTGTCATTCCGCTTTCTAACATTTCTGTTATTGGTTTACTTTCTGATACTCTTTTTTCAATTAGTGCTAATATTTCTTCTGGTGTATCTGGCAAGGTTTGTAAGATGTATCCTCCCGCTTTTTTTACACTTCCGTCTTTATTTACTAAAACACCCAAGGATACAACTGTTGGTATCTGTTCTGATGTTGCAAAATAATATGCGAAATCCTCTGCTATTTCACCTGTTTGCAAAGGCACCGTACCAACATATGGATTTCCAACTCCTATATCTCTTATTATTCTTAAATCGCCTTTTCCTACTACTGCACTTACATTCAATTTTCCATTCGGTTTTAAATCAGCTTCTGCTAATGGGTTTGATACGTATCCTTTAACATCTCCATTCGATTTTGCTGTTACTAATATAGAGCCTATTGGTCCATCACCAAGTATTTGTAGTGTAAGTTTGTCTGTTTCGTTTTTCATCATTGTGCCCATTAGTGTTCCCATTGTTAGGACTCTTCCTAATGCTGCTGTTGGTGTTGGATTTAATCCATGTATTTTTCTTGCTTCTTCTACTATATCAGTAGTATCTGCACACGATATTTTTACCATTTCTACGTGTGACAAAAATTTCTTTAATGTTCCCATTTCTCTTTCCTCCGTTTTATTTTTATAATAATTTTCTCAACTTTCAGTGTCCAATTTTCTGTACTTTTGTTTTTATATATTACATCTATCTATTTAAAATATTAAACCTCGCATATTTTTATGCGAGGTTTTAATCCGGGTTTATATATATTTACACTGTTGCAATTGTTGTAACGTTAGCAGCTTGAGGACCTGCTTTTCCGTCAACTATATCAAATTGAACTTCTGCACCTTCATCTAGTGTTTTGTAACCGTCCATTGAAATAGCTGAGTAGTGAACAAATACATCAGTACCACTTTCTCTTTCAATAAATCCAAATCCTTTCTCAGCGTTAAACCACTTAACTTTTCCTCTTTCCATCTTTTATTTCCTCCACTTCTTTAGTACTATAAATTGCCACTGCAATTTAGTTTAGTTTATCATAGTAGAATATCATTGTCAAACCATATAAAAATATTTTATCTTATTTTATTAACGTTTTCATTACTTCTACTGCCTTGTCTAATTGCTCATCTGCTTCTGTTGTTGGATCATTTTCGATTTCATAATCTGGTGCAACACCTATTTTATTGATTTTGTTTCCTTTTGGTGAGAAGTATTCGCTTATTGTTACTTTTACATATGTGCCATCTTTTAGGCTCTTAAATTCTTGTACTAGGCCTTTTCCATATGAAGTTGTTCCTACTACCACACCATTATCTGCATCTTTTATAGCTGCTGCTGTTATTTCTGATGCACTTGCTGAATTTTCGTTTACTATTACTACTATTGGCATATCCACACATCTTGAATCTGAATATATATATTCTTTGTTTCCTTTTTTGTCTACGGTGTATGTTATAACACCTGTTGGAAGCAATTCATCAACAATTTCACTTGCTGCCGTTAATAATCCACCTGGATTATTTCTCAAATCTATTATTAAGCCTTTTATATGTTTTTGATTTACTAATTCATTTAATGCTGTTTTAAATTGTCCTGCAACTTTTTCATCAAATGATTCAAAAGCGACATATCCAATATTGTTTTCAAGCACTTTATATTGGAATGGATATAAGTCTATTTTTCTTCTTGTTAATGTTTTCTCATACTTTTCTGTTGTTCCATCTTCATTTGCTCTTGAAAACTTTATTTTTACAGATGTTCCATCTTTGCCTTTTACTCTTCCAGCAACTTCTTCTAGCGATGCACCTGTTACGTCTTCTCCGTCTATTTCAATGATATAATCCCCTGTTAATACTCCTGCTTCTTCTGCTGGTGAGCCCTTTATTGGCAATATTACCATTGTTAAGTTCTTTGAGGTGTCTATTGTTAAGTACATTCCAACGCCTTCATACTCTCCTTCTGTTTCTGTCAAAAATTCTTTTGTTTGTTCTTCATTAAAATAACTTGTATATGGCTCATCTAATGCACTTAACATTCCTTTTATTGCACCTTCTTCAAGTTTTTCAGTATCATAATCAAATAAGTAATCTTGTTGCAATATTTTTAATATGTTATCTAATTTTTTAAAGTTATCGCCAGAAGTTGTGTAATAATCTAGCCAATAATTTTCGCTTTGTAATCTTATCTTTGTATAGTGATATGACATCACAATGTATACAACTAATGCTGTTATTATCATCCATAAAATCGTATCTATCGAAAATCCTCTTTTGTTCTTTTGATTGTTTTCTTCCATATTTACTAACCAATCCTTTCTTTGCTTTGTTAAACAAAGCATTTAATATTTATTTTTCAAATCTTTCTTTTTTACCATTGCATAGCAACAAACTTGTAACAACTGTTGTAAATGGGATTGTTGCAACTAATCCAAAGCTTCCAGCTATTGCTCTTAAAACTTCTTCTATCATCATTTCTTGATTTATTATTTCATAGAATGCTAAGTCTGCTCCCATAAATATCATTATTGTTATTATTGCTCCACCTGTATATGCCAATATTAGTGTGTTTGTCATTGTTCCCATCATATCTCTTCCAATATTCATTCCTGCTTTTATCATTTTTACGAGTGTTATATCTGGTGATTCACGTTTTAGTTCATATAATGCAGAAGCAATTGACATACTAACATCCATACAAGCACCTAACGCACCTATTATTATTCCTGCAAATAATATTCCTTTAAAGTCTATTATTGAGGCATCCATAACGCTTACTAATAGTCTTGCATCTTCACATACTCCTGAAAGTTGCATTAGATTTCCAAATATGATTGCGAACAAACCAGCTATTATTATTCCACAAGATGTGCCTATCATTGCTGCCAGTGCCTTTTTATTAAATCCTGCAATTATAACCAAACTTATTACAGTTATTATTATTGAAATTATTGTTGAAATAAACAAAGGATTTGTTCCTTTCATTATTTCTGGTATTACAATACTAAATACTGCAAGTACTGTTATTATTAAACTTATTAACGCTTTGACGCCTTTTACTCCGGCCTATTACAACTATTGCACCAGCATATAGTAATACTATTGTTAGCAAATATCCATTATTATTTTTATATGAAATTTCTGTATTTGTTATTTTTCCATTTTCAAATGTTGTGTATACATACACTTTATCTCCTTTTTTCAATGGTTCGTTTGTTATCATTATGTCACTGTAATATGAAATAGAATATTTCATCATCTTTGTTGTTGTATAGCCTTGATCTTTTATATACACTTTTACATCTTGGTACTTAAAAGTATCATATCCAGCTGATTCTTCATACACTTCACCTGCTTCAATTACAGTTCCTCTCAACGTTTTAAAACTGTAATCTGCTGTTTCTTGTATTTCTCCACTTGCGAAGCAAACACTTGAAATGCACAAAAGTACCATAAATAAGCAAAAAATTTTTCTCACATTATCACTCTCCAAAATTTTATCATAATACTTATTTATTGTACTACTAGATATTTTTAAAATCAATTTAACTCATAAAGTTTTCACATAAATTTATTTTCATATTATTACTTTCTCACATATACCCCCCCTATACTTTTTTCAACTAAACCTTGCATTTCTAGTAGCGTTAATTTATATAAAATCTCATCTATATTTAGTTTTGTTTCAATAGATATTTGATTTATATCTTTTCCTACCGTGTTTAATGAAATATATACATCTAGTAATTCCTCTGGAATATCTGTTTTTTCATTTGGAAGTTTAATATTTTTTACTTTTTCTAAATAATTAGATAGTTCTTCGAATGACGTAATACTTTTCTCTCCATTTTTTATCAATTCATTACTTCCGTTTATATCTATAATCTTCTGCATTTCCAGGAACAACCAATATCGATTTTCTTAATTTTTGAGCATACTTTACCGTCACTAATGACCCACTTTTTTCTTTTGCTTCTATTACAATAACAACATCTGCAAGTGCAGCTATTAACCTATTTCGCAAGCTAAAAAAATATGGCTGTGTTTGTTCCTTTGCTCCGTGTTCCGATACTATTAAACCATTATTTTCTATTATTTCATCTATTAGATATCTATTTTGCTTTGGATAAATTTTATCAAATCCTGTTCCAAGCACTGCAACTGTTTGTGCATTATTTTTTACACACTCTGAATGTGCTATTCCATCAATTCCTTTTGCAAAGCCGCTTACAATTATTATCCCCGCTCTTGCAAGTTTTTCTCCAATTTTTCTTGCTATTTTCATACTTTCAAAGCTACATTCTCTTGCTCCTATAATTGCAACCATAAAACTATTTAATATTTCCACATTTCCCATTGCATAAATCCTTTGTGGGCAATCTTTTAGCTTTTTAAATTTATTTGGAAATAGTATATCATCTTTTTTTATTATATTTATTTTATGTTCTTTTCTAAGCATTTTTACCTCTTTTTATAATGACTATGGTTTATCTTCAATAGCACGTTCTAAATGAATTATTTTTATATCTTTTTCACTATTTGCATATATTTCAACAACATCTAAGGTTATATCTTTTTTTGCTATCTTATTTTTTAATATATAGTATTCAGCAGTTTTATACATATGTTTTCTTTTCATGTAAGTTATAGCATCTGCTGGAGAACCAAAAGTATTTTTTCTTCTTGTTTTTACTTCAACAAATGTCAATATTCCTTTTCTCTTAACTATTAAATCTATTTCGCCTAATACACATCTAAAATTTCTATCTATTATATTGTAGCCTTTATTTTCTAAGTATTCAGCAGCTATTTCTTCTCCACTTTTTCCTAACAATTGTTTTAAATTCATTTAATTATCCCACCACTTTCTATCTAATGAACGATACTGTATTGCTTCTGCAACATCGCTTACCTTTATATTTTTTCTTTCTGCTAAATCTGCAATTGTCCTCGCAACCTTTAGTATTCGTGTATATGTTCTTGCCGTAAATCCAAATTTATTAAACGCCATTTCTAACATTCTTTTTGACTGTTCATCTAGCACGCAAAATTCTTCTATCATATTGGGTGTTAAATCTGAATTTGAAAATATATTGTAATTCTTGTATCTTTCTGCTTGAATTTTCTTTGCTATATTTACTCTTTTTCTAATTATTTCTGATGATTCGCTTGCTCTTGTATCTGATAGCTTATCGTAATCAACACTATTTACTTCTATATGTAAATCAATTCTGTCCAAAATTGGTCCACTAATCCTTTTCATATATTTTGATATTTCCACTGGCGAACATACACATTTTCTTTTTGTATCTGTCGCATATCCACACGGACATGGGTTCATACTTGCAACAAATATAAAATTACAAGGATATGTTAAAGTGCAGTTCATTCTTGAAATTGTGACTTCTTTGTCTTCTAGCGGTCCACGCATAACTTCTAATGCCTTTCTATCAAACTCTGGCAATTCATCTAAAAATAATACTCCATAATGAGCAAGACTCATTTCTCCTGGTTTTGGAATCCTACCTCCTCCTGTTAGTGCTATTCCAGAAGTTGTGTGATGTGGAGACCTAAATGGTCTTGTCGTAATTAAAGATTTGTTGCTTGGTAAAGTTCCTGCAATACTGTGTATTTTGGTTACTTCCAAAGCTTCTTCAAATGTTAAATCTGGCAATATTGTTGTTAGTCTTTTAGATAACATTGTTTTACCAGAACCAGGGCTTCCGATAAGTAAACAGTTATGTGCGCCTGCTGCGACAATTTCCAAAGCTCTTTTCACATTTTCTTGTCCTTTCACATCAGCAAAATCTATACTATCACAAGGCATATTTGAAAATAAATTTTCAGTATCAACTGTAAAGTTTTCTATCTTATTTATTCCATTTAGGTGTTCAACAACTTGCATTAAAGTCTCTGCTGGATAAACTTCTAAATCTTTCACTACTCCTGCTTCTAATCTGTTTTCATAAGGAACAATAATTTTATTTATTCCAAGTTTATATGCTTCGATGCACATTGGTAAAATTCCATTCACTCTGTTTATTTTTCCGTCTAATGACAACTCACCAATAATCACGTATTCATTTAATTCTGTCGAATTTATTATTTCCAAATTATTTAATATTCCAACTGCAATTGGCAAATCAAAAGATGAACCTTCCTTTCTTGTATAAGCAGGTGCAAGATTTACAACTATCTTTTTACTCTTAAAATCAAAACCTGAATTTCTTATGGCCGTCCTAACTCTTTCTTTTGATTCTTTTACACTAACATCAGGAAGTCCAACAATTTCCCACGATGGTAATCCAACGTTTATATCTACTTCTACATTAACTAAATATCCATTTAATCCTTGCAGTGATATGCTGTGTATATTTGATAACATATTTTATTTTTTCCTTTCTTTTTATTTTCAAATGTATTTACTAATGCTATAATGTTTTTATGTATAAAGGAGGATTATATGAAAAAGAATAATAATGGTGTTTCACTTATGTCGCTGGTTATTACAATTATAATTCTACTGATAATTGCCAGTATGTCTATTTATTATGGAGTAACAAAAAATATTGATACAACAACTTCGACTGTTTCTTATGGAGAGGTTTTTGAAGTTTGTGAAGCTGTTTCACAACGTGCCTTAATGAACAAATTAAATGCATCCTTATACCCTCTAATTGGCACAAAATTATCTGACGCTTCGCCAGTAACTGTTGATAATATTAATTATGGAGACGACTGGTATAGAATCGAAACAACAGAAGATTTTTCAAATTTAAGTTTGGAAAATGTTAAAAGAAGTTATTTAGTAAACTATATAACAAGTGAAGTTGTCACTGAATCTCCTGTAACATATGAAAATAATAAATATTACAATTCAACTGATTTAAAAAATGCAATAAATGGCACTTCATCTTCTGTCTCAAATGATATGTATGATGTTCAAAAAGGTGTAAATAAACCTGCACTTGTTAAAGGAATGGTGCCTGTAAAGAATGTAAATGGTACTTGGATTGTTACAGATTCGAGCGATGACGAATGGTATGACTATTCTCAAGAAAATAAAATTTGGGCTAACGTTATGCTAATGGATGAACTTACTGTATCGGGATATACGAATGCTGAAATTCGTTCAACTTCTCTTTCTGATTTAAAAGGTAAAGTAGTTACAAATAACGGCAGTATGCTTGTTTGGATTCCCAGATATTCAGTAAATTCAGCAAATGAAATTGTTTATAGCAATTTATTAAATGACTATGTTTCAGATGGATATAGTGTTCCGGAGGCTTTTAAAGAAAATAATTCTAACTTAACAGGAATTTGGGTTAGTAAATACGATGTTGAATATAAATAGATAAAAATTTATTGATAGTGAGCAGATATGTCTGCTCATTTTTTATTTGATTATTTTTAATTAAGTTAAAGCAATGTGAAAAGCTTACTCATTGAACCTTTACAGATAGTTAATAAAATCTAAGTAATTTCTAACTTTTTATTTTAGTATTCTATTTTTCTTGCCTAGCAAGGAAGCCAAAGTTTCCTTGCTAGACAGATTATATGTTTGCTTAATGATAAATCAAAAATATTTTTTAGTTTCAAATATTTTTATTACGAAATTCATTTTTCTATTACTAAGTAGCTAAAAATTTAAAAACAAAAATAATAAATTAAAAATCTTTATTTATTGTTTCTCTTCTTCTGTTTCTGCTATTTCATCTTCTGATGTAACCTTGGCAATACTTGTAACTTTACCGCCGTCATTAGTCCTCATTAGTGTTACGCCTTGTGTTGAACGTCCCAAAATACTTATATTTTCAACTTCTAATCTAATTATTATTCCGTTGTCTGTGATAAGCATTATTTCATCATTGTCATTAACAACCTTAATACCAACAACTTTACCTGTTTTTGGAGTTGTTTTGTATGTTATAACGCCTTTTCCAGCTCTTGTTTGAACTCTATATTCAGAAAGTTCTGTTCTCTTTCCGAATCCGTGTTCTGTAATTGCAAGTAAATAACCTTTATCACTGTATATTGGTTCCATTCCGACAACGTAATCATCTTTATCTAATCTAATTCCAATAACGCCTTGTGCTATTCTACCAGCCGATTTAACATCTGTTTCAGAGAATGTAATACTCATACCTTCGTGTGTAACCATAACTATATTTCTCTCGCCATCAGTTAATCTTACATCAATCAATTCATCGTCATCTTTTAGTGATATTGCTTGAAGTCCAACTTTTCTAGAACTGTTATATTCCATCAAGTTTGTCTTCTTAATTATTCCATTTCTTGTAGCCATCAATAGATATTGGCCTTCTGCAAATGCGTGTATAGGAATAACTGCAGTAATTTTCTCATCACCATCTAATTGTAGCAAGTTAACAATTGCAGTTCCCTTAGCTGTTCTGCCTGCTTCTGGCACTTCGTAGCCTTTTAATCTATACACTTTTCCCTTATTAGTAAAGAACATTATCATATCATGTGTAGAAGTGATAAATAGCTGTTCTACGAAATCTTCTTCTCTTGTTTGAATTCCTGTAATTCCTCTGCCACCTCTTCTTTGTGTCTTGTAGGTGTCTATTGGAACTCTCTTTATATATCCAAAATGAGTAAGAGCAACAACTGTTGTTTCTTCTTTTATTAGGTCTTCTGTCTCAAAATCTCCTTCTGCTGCAACTATTTGTGTTCTTCTTTCATCACCATATTTTGCTTTGATTTCAAGTAATTCATCTCTTATTATATCGCAAACTAATTTCTCACTTGATAAAATAGCCTTAAATCTTTCAATTTGTTTCATTAGTTGTTCATATTCTTCGTCTATCTTTTCTCTTTGTAAACCTGACAAAGTTCTTAATTTCATTTCCAAAATTGCATTTGCTTGTATTTCAGTAAGATTAAATCTTTTCATAAGTCTTTCTTGTGCATCATCGTAAGCTTCACGTATAATTGCAATAACTTCGTCGATATAATCTAATGCAATCTTTAATCCTTCTAAAATATGAGCTCTTGCAAGTGCTTTATCTAGGTCAAATTTTGTTCTTCTTTCAACAACTGATTTCCTGTGATCAATATAGCACTCTAACATTTGTCTTAAAGTTAAAATCTTTGGCTTGTTATCAACAAGTGCAAGCATAATAGCGCCAAAAGTATCTTGCATTTGTGTGTTTTTATATAATTGATTTAGAACAACATTTGGATTAGCATCTCTCTTTAATTCAATAACAATTCTCATTCCTTGACGGTCTGATTCATCTCTTAAATCTGAGATTCCATCGATTCTCTTGTCTTTAACCAAATCTGCGATATTTTCAATAAGTCTAGCTTTATTTACTTGATATGGTAGCTCTGTTACGACAATTCTATAACGTCCATTCCCGTGCTCTTCTATTTCAGCTTTAGCACGAACTATAATCTTACCTCTACCAGTTTTGTAGCAATCTCTAATTCCTTCTCTTCCTAAGATTAGTGCACCAGTAGGAAAATCAGGTCCTTTAATTTCTGCCATTAAGTCTTCATCTGTGACATTATCTTCTTCAATAAGTTTAATAATTGCATTTATAACTTCTGTTAAATTGTGAGGTGGCACATTAGTTGCCATACCTACTGCAATGCCTGATGAACCATTTACAAGAAGATTTGGTATTTTTGCTGGCAACACAGTTGGCTCCATCAATTTTTCATCATAGTTTGGCATAAAGTCTACTGTGTTTTTATCCAAGTCAGCAAGCATTTCAACAGCTATCTTTGGCATTTTTGCTTCTGTGTACCTCATAGCAGCTGGGCTATCACCATCAACGCTACCAAAGTTACCGTGACCGTTTATAAGTCTATATCTTAAAGAGAAGTCTTGTGCCATTCTTACTAATGCATCATAAACTGAAGCATCACCGTGTGGATGGTATTTACCTAGAACTTCACCGACTATGTATGCAGATTTTCTAAATGGTTTTTCAGGTGTTAATCCTAAACCGTCCATTGCATATAAAATTCTTCTATGAACAGGTTTTAGACCATCTCTTACATCTGGAAGTGCTCTTGATACAATAACACTCATCGCATAATCGATATATGATTTTTTCATTTCTTTTTCTATATCAACCTTTATTATCTTTTTTGCATTTTCTTCCATTTTTATCCCAACTTTCGTAAAAATTATGCTGCTTAAAACACGTTTAAACACATATAAATTATACTAAATCGAGTCTTTTATTGCAAGCTAAATTTGGCTTTTTTCTAGCTTTTTATGCCTATTTTCCACTCCAAGAAAACACCTCATCGATTGCCTTGTTCTTTGTATTTTTTATAACCTTTTTGGTATCTGCTGGAATTTTTTTTATTGCATATAAAATTGAATCTGTTCCCTTCTTCAAAAAAGTCTTGTAATCTTTGAGCATTACTGATTTTACAGCATCTTTCCCGTCATTATATACCGAAAAATTAAGCTTATATCTTTTCTTTAAATATTTTCTAGCAACCGAATCTAAAAATTCCTCTCCAACTCTGTAAGCAGACCTTAAAACCATCTTGACTTTTGCTCTTCTGTTATTTTCCGCAAGTTCTTTTTCGGTATTTGTGTTTATTACAACAACATTTTTATCTCCCGAATTATTATCTAGTTCAAGCTTCTCACCTAATTTAATTCCTTCATTTTCTTTTACCTTTTGCACATTTACAACATTGTTATCTTTTAACGATATTCTTAAAATCTCACTTGTTTCATTAAGTGTATTATTCAGCTCCATATTATTCTTTTCATTTTCTAATTCTTTTTCATTTGTAATATTTTTTTCTTTTGAATCTAATGTTATATTTATAACTTTTTCCTCCTTAATAATCTAATTTCTTAACTTTTGATGATAACCACAATAAAAGCAACATACTTATAAAATTCCAATATAAAATGACTGTCCCCCAAAAACTTTTTTGCATTATCATATAGTTTTCATAATTACTGTTAATGTAGCTTATATACATAAACAAATCTAATGCAATTAGTATAAATAGCGATATTCTCGCACCTTTTGTTTCTTGCATTCTTCTTGACTTTTCTTGTTGAAGTTCAGAAATCATTTTGTAATTTTTATCAATTAGTTCTGTAAAACTTCCTCCATATAAATAACAATACTGCACATTTGAAAAAAATTCTTTAAATTTATTTATTGAAATCTTTTCTTTTAAATGTTCAATTGCTTTTTCAAATCTCACACCACTGTTAATTTCAATATTAAATTTTTTAATATATGTTTGTAAGGGTTCAATTGTTTCAACTTGCCTAAAAGCACCGGTTATATCATTATTTATTTGCGTATAATTCTTTAATTGTAGTAAGAAATTTAAAAATAATTTTTCAAGTTTTTCTTCTTTTTGTGTGACTATAAAGTTCATTATTCCAATTGGCAAAAATAAAAATGGAATTGAAACTATCAATGAAAGTGCGAATATTTTGAAAAAGTTAAAAAATGCGTTATATGAAATAGCAAAACATATAATTCCATATCCAATAAAAGCTATTGGATTTATAAATATATTTCTTTGTATTCCAGATTTGTCAATTATTAGATTCATTTTATAAATTAAATTTATTTTATCTTTTAAATTGATTTTTTGTCTTTTCTCATTTCTTTTAATGTAATCATCATAATACTTATCACTCTTATCACTTATGTATTTATTTATCTTTTCTAGCACACTTTTCTCTTCAATATATTTTGAAAGTTCATATGAAAAAAATGCAATTGATATAAACAATATTATTAAAGCCAAACTATTCACTCTCCTCATTTTCTAGCAACTTAATTCTATTTTTTCTTTTACTCTGCCTATTGGTTCATTTAAAGTAACAAATCTTCCAATTGATTTTCCATTTTCATATCTCTCAACTTCGAATCTAAAAAGTTGATTATAAGTCACATCGTCTTTTTCTTCATCATATAAAACTTCTGCTATTTCGTGTACTTTAAAGTTTTTCATAAAAACTACCAAATCAACTGACATTGACAAAAGTTTTCTTAGGTATTTATCCGTATAACTTTGTGCATTTGTATCCCTTTTCATAAGTGTTACAAGTCTATCTATCGTACTTAAACTACTGTCTGCGTGAACAGTTGCATAGCCTCTATGACCAGTTGCAACGGCATCAAAAAACACCATTGCTTCTTCGCCTTTAAGCTCACCAATAACAACAACATCATTTGACATTACAAGTGAATGGGCTGTAAGTTTAGCCAGCGTTATATTCTTATCATCATTTCTATTTTTTAAAATTTCTCTTTGGATTATATTAGGATGAGTACTGTAAAGTTCAGCAGTTTCTTCATTTGAAGTTATAGACAATTCTTTTGGAATTCTATTTATTAGATTTCTCATTAATGTAGTTTTCCCACTTCCGCCTTTTCCACTTATTATTATATTTGTTCCGGCTTTGATAGCATTAAGTAAAAACTTGTATATATCCAAGTTAAACATTTCAAGTCCAGTTGTACATAATTCTTCCATTGTTTTAATATTTTCTGGTCTATGTATTCTTATTACCAAATTAGGAGATGCAATATTTACAGGTTCGATTCCTGCTTCTATTCTTAAATTATTTTTTCTGTCACTAACTATAACGATAGGACTTTCAGTTGTAATCTTTCCGTTATTTTTTAATACACAATACCTAACAAAATTTAAAAATTCTTCTTCATTGCAGAATGAATCTCCTGTTATTTTCCAAACGCCTTTCCTTTTTATAACAATATTATCAAATCTTGTAACTCTAATATCTGTGACATCTAGGTCTTCAATATATTTTTGCAATATGTGGTAGCCAAATAATCTGTTTAAAATATCATTTATCGTTGAGTCCGTATTCATATCAGCATAATCGCTGTATACTTTTTCTTTTACAAGGTTTTCTACAAATTTTCTATTTACTTCAACATCACTTAAATATTCAGAATAATTATTTATTAAAAAAGATATTATTTCATTTACTGCTTCTCTTTTTGTAACAGTTTGTCCTTCCCTATTTTCTTTTACATTTTCGCTTTTTAGTGGGTTAATTAGCATTTAATATTGCCTCCTTTTTTGACATTGGAATCCTATTACTTTCAGACACTTCAACTCGTCTGTTGGCAAATAGTCTATCTAAAATTCCAACCTTAGGAATATAATTTATTGTTTGAAGAATTTTAGAATACGACAGCTCTATATTTTCTTCTCCATATTTTATTTTTCCAACAATTTCATAATCTCCTAATATCTTTTTTATAACTTCACATTCAATACCCTTTGAACTTTCTTTATTTACAACAATCTCAATTTTTTCTTTCCAAACACCCCAAACATCAACCATAACATTTAAAAACTGGGTTGCTTTTTTCACCGAAATATAGTTGTTTTCGATTGTAAATAAAATTCTGCTAGCTCGTTTTAAAGCCCATTTGGTCGAATCTAAGAAAATATTGCTACTAGTATCTATTATTACAAAATCATATTTTTCTTTTGCACACTCTAATATAGTGTTGTAATGATTTTCATTTAGAACATTTTGACAATAATGTAAAGACGTATTACCTGTTAAAACATCTACATTACCAATATTTATTACTAATTCTTCAAAAACATTTGCATCAAATCTGTTTTTGGAAATAAGTTCAACAGCATAATTTAAGCCGCATCTTTTATTATCATCCATCGCAATTTTTATATTTTGAGGAACTCTGTTAATTTCTAATATCTCATCCAAATTTCCGTTTAATGTATCTAAGTCAATTAGTAGCACCCTAGCTGATGTCTTACTAGCAAGCACTTTGGATAAATTACAAGCTAATGTAGACTTTCCAGCACCACTAATTCCACTTAAAACAATTATTTCTTGTTTTTGCGTTATTCCTTTAAAATGAATAAGTTCATTTATATCATTGCTTTTTAATTCAACGTTATCTGTTGCGATATATTTTGTGCCTTCCTCTTTTACGGCTGCACATCTTTTTCTTATTGGTTCTTCTCTGTTTATCGCATCAATTATATCTTTTATTTCAACTTCACTATCCCAAAATACATCAACTATTTTTTCTTCATTTATCTTTCTTCTTAAATCAGAAGATATTTCATCTGTGACAATTATTATTCTAACCAATTTATCTATCACTTTTATTTTGTCTATGAAGTCTGGGAATTCAAATTGTCCCTGTAACAATGCACTAACAACTAACACATCATATTTTTCTTCTGCTAATTTATCCAAAACCGCATCTTGATAAAATAAATCATTTTCATTTAATTCATATTCTAAATATCTTTTTAATTCATTGTTAAGTGTAGCATTTCCCATTGCTGTCAACACTTTTTTCATTTTCTATTCCCCCTATTTAAAATAATTCTAATTATCTTTTCTATCTGTTGAAATATATTTATGTTCTTTCTCAGAAGCTTCTATCTTTGCCATCATATGATTAGCGCCTGCATATAGAAGGCAAGTGCCTCTTTTAGCATTTTGAATTTTATACGCTTCTTCTTCCGAAAGATTTATATTTTCTTTTAAAATTTTTATATCATTTTCTTCTAGCTGAAAAATACATTTCATGCTAGAATTATTTAAAATTCCTTTACCGATATTTGCCATCGCTAAGCATAAAGAAATCATTTATATCTTGTGTAATTGCAGTTGCTGCACCACCATATTTTCTTATAGTTTTAAACATCTTAAAAACAAAATTTGCAGTATTTTCATTGCTATCTATAAGTCTCCATACTTCGTCTAAATATATAATTTTTTTCTTATTTCTTGAAGCTCTTATTTTATCCCAAAATAATTCCGTAATGACAAACATAACCGCAGACATATTTTCTTCTTCAACATTATAAACATCTGCCACGACAAATTTATTTGATAAATCAATATTTGTGTATCCATTTAAAAACTTCATACTTCCACTTACATATGGTTTTAATAAAACAGAAATTTTACTTAATCTTTTTTCTTTGCAAACCACCTTATACAAATCTTCCAGAGTTGGCATATCTTTAGTTTCTTTAAACTTTTTATTTGAAAGTAAATTTCTTTTATTTTCTTTGTATAAACTCTCTTCATTGAATGTAATATTTTTCTTTGCATAGCATTCAATAACTTTTTCTTCAAGCAAGCTTCTTTCTTCCATTGTTAGCCCTGGAAATATTAAGCTAAAAAATGTATTTAGTTTTAAAAGCTTACTTTGCAAATAATTCATATCATCCTCTTTTGAACATTCTCTTATATCCATTACATTTATAATGTTTCCATCTTCAAAATTTATAATGCTACCCCCTAGGCCTTTACAAACTTTCACATACTCCCTCTCAGGATCAATTACATATTGTGAAATGTTCATATACCTATTTCTCATAGCCATAAGTTTTACAAAATATGACTTTCCTGAACCGCTAGTTCCGACCACGCACATATTAGCATTTTTATACTTTTCGGTATCAAACCTATCAATCTTAATCATTGATTTGTTCATTTCATTTATTCCAATAAGAATACCATCTTCGTCACAAAGTTCATTTGATACAAATGGATATGTGCTAACAATTCCTGACGTCAATACATTTCTTTTGGTATATTCTTTAATATTTTTAGGATTATTTAAAATTGGCAATGTTGCTTCAAAAATATCTAATTGCCTAAAAATTGCTCTTCGTGTTCTCAAACCAATTCCCGCTGCAACACTTTCTAGCTTTTGCAAATCTGCTTCCAATTTTTCTCGTGAATTAGAATACACCGATATATAAATATAAAGATAATAACAGTCCTCTCCGTCGATTTGAAGCTTTTTTCTTATATACTTTGCATCTGAATAAGTTATCGACATTACTTCACTATCTGATTGATTTTCATTTGAAGTTTTTAAGTCAGCTCCTGTGTTTCCTATATGATATGTGAGTTTTTTCACAATTTCAGAAGTATTTTGTTTTTCATAAAACATACTTAAATCTAAATTTATCTCCAATGAAAGAATTCTATCTAAAAAAGTTTCTTCCATTTCTTTATTGTAGTTAGTAACCATTATTGAACTAACAAATTTATTGTCAATGCTTAAAAAATTAGGATTCTTAGTGTCTATCTTGTTTGGATATAGAGATAGTATTTCTCTGTCAATTTCACTCAACTTTTTCATACAATTTCTCCAAGCTTACTTTGTAACATTCTTTAATTATCTTCTTTATTTCTTTATTACTACATTGAGTAGCAATATTACCCATTGGTTTCAAGCCTTCCACGACTTTCTGAACACGATTTTCTTCCTCGTTTAGTTTGGCTTTGAATATAATATAAAATTTTCTTGAAATACTTCCTCTAACATTTGATATATTCTTTATAAGATTTAAATAGTCTTCTGCAAGTGCTGATATTTCTGGTTCACAAGACATACTCTTTCTTATTTCATCTATGTGCTTTTCCACATTTGTTTTTTCGGTTTGTACAAAAATTTGAAAATTAAAATCACAACCTTTTAAAAAATATTTATATAACTCGAAAATGGCATTTCTTTCAGCAAGAGATTTCAATTTTATATTGATAGGCTCGATTTTTAAAATATTTAAAACAGTTCCGTCTCTTAAATAAACTTTGTTATTCTCTATCTTCGAAATCTTAGCAATATCTTCAAGCCATTTTATTTTTTCTTCTATATCAGTCACCTCCAACGGATTTTTGACACATAACAAAAAAGGGCATAATTATCCCGTCTCAACCCTAAACGGTACAATTATCCCCAAAGTTATTTATCTGCCATCATATTACAACCAATCGACAAAATAATCAAACTATTTCGTACGACATTTTTCGACAAAATCTGTCAGAGATACAATCAATCACTTGATATAACAGCATTATAAAAATCACTTTTTTAAAATTTTCTTTAATTTTCTTTTAACATAGCCTTATAAACTTCTGATTTTGAAATTTCTTTCTTTTTTGCCACCAACTTCATTGCTTCTTTTTTATCATAACCGTCATTCATGTATTGCTCCATAAGTTCAGGAATTGTTTCTTCTACCACTTCTTCTTTTTTAGAAGCACCTTCAAGAACAATAACAAATTCTCCTTTTATATCATTTTCATTATAATAATCAATAGCCTCATCAATAGTAAATCTCAACATCTCCTCGTGTATCTTAGTTATTTCTCGTGCCAAAACAATTCTTCTATCCCCACCAAATGCACTTTTGAAATCATCTAATGTTCTTTTTAATTTGTGTGGTGCTTCATAAAACACCATTGTCCTTGTTTCGTCTTTTAGAATTTCTAATCTTTCTTTCCTGCATCTTTTATTTATTGATAAAAAACCTTCAAACGCAAACTTTGATACATCAAATCCAGAACAAATAAGAGCTTGAATACAAGCCACAGCACCTGGAATTGGCACTATATTTATGTTGTGCTTTATTAGTAATTTCACTAAATCTTCGCCTGGATCTGAAATAGCGGGAGTGCCTGCATCTGACACTAATGCTAAATCTTTGCCTTCCTCTAATAATCCTAAAATATGCTCGGATTTAATTCCTTCATTATGCCTATAAAAACTTATCAAAGGTTTTTGAATTTCATAATGATTCAATAGTTTCAAAGTTTTTCTTGTGTCTTCTGCTAATATAATATCAACTTCTTTTAAAGTTTTTATTGCTCTAAATGTTATATCTTCCAAATTTCCAATAGGAGTTGCAACTAAGTATAATGTTCCATTCATATTTATTTTTCTCCTTTTTTCATATTATATATTTCGTATATTTCATCCGTATATTCATTGTTTGCATCATATACAAAAAGTGGTTTTTCATATTTTAAAAACGCATTACCACTTCTTAATCCCTCAATAAGCACTAAATTCGACGGCTTATTAAGTTGTGGATGAATAAATCTAATTCTCTTAGGCTCTATTTTATATTTTCTCATTGTGCAAAAAATATCAACTAATCTTTCAGATTTATGCACCATAAAAAATTCTCCATTAAATTTTAATAATCTTGATGCTTCTTTTATAACGTCCTCTAAAGTGCAGCATATCTCGTGTTTAGATACCATCATAGCATTTTTATCATTCACAATTCCAGTTCCACTCTTCATATATGGAGGATTAACTGTAACTGCGTCAACGCTAGCAGATGGAATTACATCTTTCAATTTTTTTAAATCTTCATTTAATATCTCAACTCTATTTTCAAGCTTATTAAGTTCAACACTTCTTCTAGCCATATCTGCACAAGGTTTTTGAATTTCAACACCTATTATCTTTTTTGCCTCAGTCTTTCCTGCAAGCAAAATTGCAACAATGCCAGTGCCCGTGCATAGGTCAACAACTAAATTAGCTTTTTTCATTCCTTTTGCAAAATCTGATAATAAAATTGCATCAATTCCAAAACAAAATCCTTGTTTATTTTGTATTATTTTTAAATCTTTAAATTGTAAATCATCTATTCTTTCATTACTTTCAAGTTCCATATATTTGTTCCTTTACATATAATATTTTATAGGATGTGATAAAAATGAAAATCAACTGCTTCTTCCTCGACAATTTATGCTGTTCTTTACAAAACGTTGAAAAATTCCTGTGTTGTCTTTGTAAATACAAAAAAATTAAAACTGTCTATGAAATGTTCAAGCCGCATTAACACTGTAACGCGGCTTTGTTTTTCTTTTTATTCTTGTTCTGGTGCAGAAACAGGACAAACACCAGCACAGCTTCCACATTCAATGCACTCAGCTGCATTTATTTCGTATTTTGAATCTCCCTCACTAATACAAGATACAGGGCAAGAAGCAGCACAAGCACCGCATTTGATGCAAGCATCACTAATTTTATACGCCATTTGAATTCACCTCCTTCGCATACACCGCTTTATGTCTCGCAATTATATTATTTTCCGTGCAAAAAATCAAATAAAATAATCTTCAACAAATCAAAATTTTATTTAATGAAAACAAATCTTATTTATTCTCCCACTATTTTTTCAAAACAATATTTTATAATTCATCTATTTTAAAGCCTTCTTCTAATGCCTTCAACTCTTTTATATTAACATCTTCATATTTATCTTTCTTTTTACTAGATTTTAAAACTTCTATTTCCGAATTCTTAAAATATTTTTTTATAAACGTTCCGTCTTTTTCTAGTTTAACTTTTACTTCTTCTTTTAAAACTTCAACTTCTTCAACAGTTCCTTTGCCGTCAGGCGTTTTTACCAAAGAGCCAACGTTTGGAAGTCTTGAAATTTTTTCTTCGTAAACCTCGTGCTCGTGCTTTAAACAACACATAAGTCTGCCACATACACCAGATATCTTAGTTGGATTTAGTGAAAGGCCTTGTTCCTTTGCCATTTTAATAGAAACAGGATTCAAGTCTGTCAAATGATTACAGCAACATAACTCTCTTCCACACATTCCATATCCACCAAGCATTTTAACTTCATCTCTAACGCCTATCTGCCTTAATTCAATTCTAGTTTTATATATAGCAGCAAGCTCCTTTACAAGCTCTCTAAAATCTATTCTTCCATCTGCAGTAAAATAAAATATTAACTTTGTATTATCAAAAGTATATTCCACATCAATAAGCTTCATATTAAGCTTATGTTTCGCAATCTTTTCTTCACAAACTTTATAGGCTTCTTTTGATTTTCTATCGTTCTCTTCAAAAATTCTTTTATCTTCTTCTGTCGCAATTCTAACAACATTTTTTAAAGGTGCAACAATTCTTTCTTCTTTGACTTTTCCGTTATTTATAGCAATTTCTCCAAATTCAAGTCCTCTGGCAGTTTCGACAATAACGCCTTGTCCCTTAGTAAGTTCAAATCCATTTGGATCAAAAAAATAAATCTTCCCTAATTTTTTAAATTTAACGCCAACAATTTCTCGCATTATTTCACTCCTTACAACCTACACACACTAATCGTCAACATATCTAGTGCAAGGTCAACATTTGCATTTTTCTTTAAATTTTGTAAAGTCTGAGATACATTTTCAATAAAAGATATATCGAACTTTGGATTATTCTTTAACTTGCCGTGGTATATGTATAAAACTTTTTCTAATATATCCACAATATTAGCTTTCATAGTTTTATCTGCTTTTATTCCCTCAAACTTTTTATTTATCTTTAAAAAATCTCTTTCAAGTAATAACTCTGAAATTTCCTTAGCAATACTAAAATTTTCATCATTTGAAAACTCTATAATCTTCTCTATGGAACCATTTGAAAAATTATAAGCGTCTTCACTAACCGTTTCGCCAATAATTTTCTCAATCTCGTCCTTTGATAAATTTCCAAACTTAAATTCCACAACTCTTGATTTTATAGTACTTAAAAGTTTTTCTTTATTAGAAACAATTAAAATAATCGTTGCATATTCAGGTGGTTCTTCTAATATTTTCAAAAGTGCATTCTGTGCTTGTTCATTCATACAGTCTGCGTCATCTATAATAAAAACTTTTCTTTTCGATATAGTCGGTAGCAAAAAAAGCTCTTTGCTCAAATCTCTAATCATATCAACTTTGATTACATCTTTTTCAGGAGATATAATCTTAAAATCAGAATTATTTTCAAAAGTTTTGCATATTGTACATTCTTCACAAGGTTCACCATCAATGTGATTATCACATAAAATTGCTTTTGCAAATTCAGTAGCAATAAGCTTCTTACCTATACTTTTTCTGCCAACAAATAAATAAGCATGACCAATAGCATTAGATTTAATTATGTCTTTAAGTTTAAGTTTTTCTTTAATATGTCCAATACTTTTAATCATACTTACAACACCTCTTCTAGTTATTTATCTATTTTGCCAAACTTTGCAACTGGCCAAATTCTGTATTTTACTCTTCCCTCAACTTTGCTAATAGGTATACAACCAAATTCTCTACTATCACTTGAGCCAGAACGGTTATCACCCATAACAAAAAGATACCCCTCAGGCACTTCAACATCATAATAATCACCAGTTATAGGAGTTTCAATTCCATTCAAATAAACTTCTGATAACTTTTGATCATTAACGTAGACAGCACCATTTTTTATTACAACATGGTCACCTGGTAAACCAATTATTCTTTTTATAAAACTAACCTTAGTTACTTCAATAACATCGTGTAAAAAGACATCCCAGACACCGTGTCTTTCATCATACATTCCAAGACCATCAACACTTCTTACAGGCTTTTCAAATGTTATTATATCACCTCTATATAGCGGTAAATTGAATGTTCTCACCAATCTATTTATAAGCACTCTCTCGCCGTCTCTAATTGTTGGCGTCATAGAAGTCTGCCTAACAAGCGTTGGTGTAAAAACGAAATACCTAATTAAAATCGCAACCGTAAATGCTACAAGAAGGCACGCAACCCAATCAAAAATTTCTCTTACAAGTGACTTTTGAACTGGTAAATCTTTTCCTTCTTTTATATCAATTTGCATATCTTTCATTAAATTCACCTCTCGCAAGTTATTATACTACAAAATAAAATCGTGTACAACACTTTTTATATATTCGAGAAATGATGCCAAGTATTGATAAAAAATTTGTAATTATTTAACTAATATCTTGCATCCCACCTAAAACAAAGGATTATAGCCTGAGCCATAATCCTAAAACAACTTTTTATTTAAATAAATTTGAATGAGTTTCGATATCAAATAATAACAAAACTAACCTTTCTTTTTCAATTTTATATATTAAAACTAAATCTGGTAATATGTGACAATCATAATAACCTTTGAAATTGCCTTTCAATGCGTGATTTTTGTATTTTTCCGGCAATGTTTCGCCTTTTGATAAAATATCAATTACATCAGTTAATAACTTTGTATCAAGGCCGTCTTTTTTTAGCCTTTTTTACACTTTGTTTAAACCTATTTGTTACCTCAATTTTATACATACACTAATCCTCTTCTAATTCTTTCATCAATTCTTCTGCACTGTTATAAGTTTTACCGTCAACATCTTTTTCTATCTCTTTTATATCCATCTTACTATAATCGTGCAAATGTCCGTATTCACATATATAAGAGCCATAGCCATCGTTCAATTCAACAGGACCTTTTCTTTTTAAACTAAATGGTATACCGTTATTTATTTTTATTTGATGTAAAAACAAGTTTATTGCTTCACTCAAAGATAAACCTAAATCGTCTAATATTGGAGTTACTTCTTTTTTTATATTATCATTTATTCTTACAGTAGACATATTTCATCACTCCTTTTCATCATCTTGTATACATTATACATAATATTGTATACATTTGTCAACATTTTGTATACAATATTATTTTTTCTTCTTTGGTTTGTAAGTTGGAATTGTGATTATAACTTCCGTACCTTTGCCTACTTCACTCTTGATATCAATGCTTCCGGCATTTGATTCAATAATTTCTTTGGCAATTGACAAACCTAATCCCGTTCCGCCCATTTCTCTTGAACGAGCCTTATCAACCCTATAAAATCTTTCAAAAACTCTTGGCAAATCTTCCTTCGGTATTCCAATTCCATTATCAATTATTTTTATATATGCATCATCGTGGACTGCACCAATGTACACTTTTATATTGCCTTGTTCAGGCGTGTACTTAACACTATTTATAAGTATATTGGTTATTACTTGTTCTATTCCGTCTCTATCTCCATAAACTTCTGGCACGTTTGAAGTTACGTAACATTCTAATAGTTGTTCCTTTTTCTCTGCTTGAATCTTATGCTTTTCACAAATTTGCTTTGTAAGTTCTGTTATATCAAAATTTACCTTGTTCCAAGCAACTTTTTTATAATCGAATTTTGTAAGTTGCAATAAATCACTAACAAGTCTAGTCATTCTATTTGCTTCTGATAAAATAACATTCAAAAACTTATTCTTACTTTCGCCATCTAAATCGTCTTCTTCTAACAAGGTTTCAGTGTATGTTTTTATTGAAGTAAGTGGTGTCTTTAATTCGTGAGAAACATTTGATACAAATTCTTTTCTCATATCGTCAAGTTTAGCTTGTTTGGTGCTATCGTGAATTACAACAATAATTCCTGTTGGCTTATCTTGTTCATTTCTGAAAGGAGCAAAAAATACATTCAAATATTTGCCATCATTTAAAATAACTGTATCTGTTGAAGTCCAGTCTTTCAAATAAACTACTTTTTCTATATTAACATCAATATTAAATTTTCCAAAAATTTCTTCAAAACTCTTTACGTTCTCAAATCCCAACATCTTTTTAGCAGCTAAATTTGCATGTGTTAATCTACCTGAAATATTAAACGCTAGAACTCCATCTGTAAGGTGCATAAGTATAGTTTCTAGTCTATTTTTTTCGCTCGAAATTTCATTCATATTATTCTGAATCTGTTCCATAAGCATATTAAATGTATCTATAAGTTTTGAAATTTCGTAACCTGCTTTTTGTTTGTCTGTAACTGTAACCATTGAAATATTACCACTTGCCATAAGTTCTGCTTTATTAGTTAAAAGCTCAATAGGTTTTGTTATAGATCGACCAATTATTAAAGTTATAACAAGAGTTACAAATATGATAACTCCAAGAGTTAGTAGGTATAATCCTCTAATCTGGTTTAGCTGATTATTTATATATGCCTTACTTTGAGATATTAAAATAATAAGCTTTCCGCCTGCCACATCATTTGTTTCAATTATATATGCAAATAAATAAGAAAAATCATCTTCAACAGCATATTTTTCGGGAGACTTTTCAGCAGCAGCTATGCATTTTTTTGCAGCATCAGTCAATTCATACTTACTATTTGATAGCAAATCTGTATAGTCTGCATCTAAAACAACGCCATATCTGCTAGCATTATTTAAAGCAAAATATATTTTAAAATTTCTATAAAACTCGTCTAAATCAACTTTCGTAACCACTGCTGGGCCTTGCTGTTCAGGCAAAAGTTCAATATCATCTTCGTCTTTTAATCTCATATTTAGATTATATCCGGAAATGTTATTAAGCATTTCATCAACAAAACCTGTATAATACACTTGTTCTATTTTAACCATTGAAAATATTCCAATACCTGAAATTGCAGTAACAATTAAAATAACGAATATTAAAATAAGTTTAAGCTGCAAACTCTTCCAAAACATAACTACACCTCTTTCAAGAACTCACAAATTTATATAAATCACACATTTATTTTAAACGACATGACTGTCGTACATCAAAAAAACCAGACAAAATTTTCTTTTGCCTGGGAATTTTCATTAAAATAAATTTAATTTTAAATTAGGCATTGAAATAATAGCCTATTCCTCTCTTTGTTGCCAATAATTCAGGAGTACTTGGATTTCTTTCTATTTTTTCTCTAATTCTTCTTACTGTTACATCAACCGTTCTAACATCTCCAAAATATTCATAACCCCAGACCTTTTCAAGTAATTCTTCTCTTGAAAAAACTTGTCCTTTTTGAGTTGCTAAAAACTTAAGAAGTTCAAACTCTCTTAAAGTTAAGTCTACGTTCTTTCCATCAACTTTTGTTTCGTATTTATATGTGTCTAAAACTAATGGTCCAAATTCAAGCATAGAGTTTTTAGTATCATCAGTATTTTCAGCATCTTTTTTGTTTGTTTCAATTCCGTCCCATTTTCTAAGATTAGCTTTAATTCTAGCCATTACTTCTCTTACACTAAAAGGCTTTGTAATGTAGTCATCTGCTCCAAGTTCTAAACCAATTACTTTATCAACAACGTCTTCCTTAGCAGTAACCATTATTATTGGAGTATTGTCTGTTTGTCTTATTGTTTTGCAAACTGAAAAGCCATCCATTTTTGGTAACATTACATCTAGTAAAACTAGATCTGGCTTTTCTTTCTTAAAAACGTTTAATGCTTCTTCTCCATCATATGCTTGAAGAGTGCTATATCCATCTTTTCTCAAATTATGATTTAATATATCTACAATAGCTTTCTCATCGTCAACAATTAAAATCTTTTTATTCACAATATATCCCTCCTCCTACGGATATAATTATTCAACTATTTTTATTATCTATTATTAACTTACAAAAGTCAATGTTAATTTTAGTTAAATTAAAAAAGAGCTACCCAACTTATAATTTGAGTAACTCTTTCTCTTTTTATACTACTAATCATATATGAAAACTTCAGGATTTATAGCTGTGCCTTCATATCTTATTTCTAAGTGTAAGTGTGGTCCTGTTGATCTGCCAGTGCTACCAACGTTTGCTATAATGTCGCCCTGCTGCACCTCATCTCCAACAGAAGCTAATATTTTACTGCAATGTCCATAATACGTTTCATATCCACCGGTGTGTTGAACTTTAACTAAATAACCATACGCTCCACTCCAACCAGCAAATGTAACAACACCTGATTCAGCAGCAGCAATTGGTGTTCCAGTTGGGCAAGCCAAATCTATACCTGCATGATTATTTCTTGTTCTTGGACCAAATCTTGATGTAATAACTGGGTTACTTACAGGAAGTTCAAAATTCAATTCAGATAAATTTTCTTTTAACGCAAGTAAAACAGCATTTGAAACTGTTCTTCCAGCAGTTGGTGCTACCTTAATTTCTTTTATAGAATCATTCAATTTCTTAATTGGTTCAAATATGGTATTAACTGCAAGTTCAACGTCACCAGATAATTCATACGCTGTAAGATATTTTTCTTCTATCTCCAATTCTGATTTTTCTTTGTACTTATCCTGTTTTTCATTTACTTCATCTATTATCTCCTGTGCTGTCTCTAATGAGTCAACAGTCGATTTTTCGTCTCCATCAACTAAAACAGAATAAACTCTATAATATACATCGCAATTATCTTTAATCATTGCTAGTATCTTTTCTTCTTCGGTAGGAATATTCTTGTTTACAAGAAGCATTTCGTAACTAACTTTTGCATTCATAACAACGTATCCAACATTTTCTGCGTCACCGTTGATTATATAATCATCAATCTCTTTTTCAAGAGCCAATTTACTTGTTATATATCCTGCATCTTCTTGGTTTATCTTAACTCCATAAACAACTTTATATTTCATAAACATGAATGAAGCTACAATAACAGCGCCAAAAAATACAGACATTATTAACTTGGAAAGTATTTTAGTCACTAAACGTGCTTTAACTGATATTCTCAGCAAAACGTCATCCCCTTTTTCAAAGTTTTAATTTTCAAAGCATAATTATTTTACTATAACTTACCAAAAGTAGCAAGTCTTTTTGCAATTTATATAGACTATTTTGGATAATTTTCAAAAATTATCCGCTGTTTGCTCTTGTTTTCTTACTTTTTTGAAACATATCTCGTATTTTCTGCAAGCATATGTTTTAAAAGCAAGAAAATAAAAGAAATAATAAATAATAGTTGTATATTTTGTAAAAATTTAAAAATGTGGCATATTTTAGATAAATTTAGCCATTTTTGCTTTTTAAATATTGATTCAAAATATCTTCATATGTGTAAAAATAGTATCCATCAACTTCAACACCGTCAACCAAATACACTTCAATATCCTCAATATCATCCGCACCAACAATATAACTAAACTCGATATCTCTCACGCCCAACTGCTCTTCCATACGCCTTTTTAATGAATCTGAAACAGTGCTATCTCCAAAGCCCAAGTAATAATATTCATTTCCGTCTTTCAAATTCCAGCCTACTTTGGGGTTATATTGACTAATATCTTCTATTTTTTCGCCCATTAACATTTTATTCATATCATACTTATCTGGATCTGTTTCATTTAAAGTTTTTAACTCTTGCATAGCATTTCTAACAGTATATATTTCGTTATACACCTTTGAAAATTTAGTTTCTTTTAGCAAATCCTTCGATGAAAAAACAGAAGCTGCTGCTAAAATTATAATAATTATTATAACAACCATTACACTAATTACCGTTACACCTCTTTGGCTCTTCATAAAACGCCTCATTCCTTTCTTATTGTTAAAAACCACATATAAATTAGACATTTCCAGTCTCAGCAGCATTTCTAACATCTTCAAACGTTCTTAAATCCTTGCTACCTATTCTTTGAGGCTTGTATAATTCAACATCAGAAGTCTTAAAATCTACTATATATGTGTTTTCTATTGCATCTAATCCTAATGTATCTTTTACTACACTTGCATCATATAGTTCTTTTTGGTCTGCTCCTAAAATTATGTACCAGTCTTCTTGATTGTCTAAAACGTTTTCGCCGTATTCCACGTCAACAGCAGCCACAAAAGGCGAATCGTAATGTACACCTTGTTTTATTTCAAAACCGGGTTCCATATCATATTTCAAAGCAACTGCATTAACAGCAGATTTAATAGACAACATTTCAGAATACAACTTTGTAATTTGAGTTTCTGTAAGTGTTTCTCTACTAGGAAAAACTGAAAAGCTTATTATTAGTAATATTATTACCACAACAACAACAAGTTCAATCATTGTGACACCACTTTTTAATCTCACCTTAATTCCTCCTCTATTTTAAAATTTCAAGATTTGCGAATTTAGCCATTAAACGTTTATTGCCAACCTTTTCAAAATTTATATCCACTTTCAAATCATCATCCTCAGGTTCCGCTTTTGTTATAACACCTTTTCCAAACTTTTTATGAAATACTTCAACTCCCTCAGTAAACGCAGATAGATCGACGCTTTCATTTGCAGTAACTTTACTTAAAAAACTCTCTGCTGTTCTAAAATTAAATGCCATTTTGGGTTGCTTAAATGCAGGTATATTAAAATCTTCATAATCATCGAAACTGTCATCAGACCACTTACGTTCTTTCTTCTTAATCTCACCGTCAAGATTTTCTTGACCGATTTCTTCAATAAATCTAGATGGAGCATAATAACTAGTGCTACCAAATATTGTTCTACATTTTGCACAAGTCAAGAAAAGATGTTCTTTTGCCCTTGTTATGCCAACATAGCAAAGTCTTCTTTCTTCTTCAACCTCATCTGCATCGCCAATACTTCTTCCACTTGGGAACAAACCTTCTTCCATCCCAACTAAGAAAACAACAGGAAATTCAAGACCTTTTGCAGTGTGCAAAGTCATAAGCAAAACCATATCTTGGTCATCATCAACGTTATCTAAATCAGTAACTAATGCTAGGTTTTCCAAGAAATCAGATAATTTATTTTCTGCCTGTTGAGTTTCAAACTCCACAGCAACACTCACAAACTGTCCCAAGTTTTCAATTCTACCATCTGCCTCTTCCGTTTTTTCTTCTTCAAGGGCCTTCAAATAGCCAGTTTCATCTAAAACATACTCAACTAAATCAGCAATTCCGCAGTCTCTATTTTTCAAAGCTTCTATTTTCTTAGCAAACTCCATAAGTGCCGCATTAGCTCTTGTTGAAAGATACTTGTCTGCATCTTTTGCAATATCAAACATAGACATTCCTCTTAGCCTAGCAGTATCTTCAACAGCATCTAAACTAGTTTTACCAATACCACGCTTTGGCTCATTTATAATTCTTTTAAAACTAACATCATCATTAGTATTATATATTAGTCTTAAATAAGCTATGGCATCTTTGATTTCTTTTCTTTCATAGAACTTTTGACCACCCACAACTTTATATGGTATTCCCTCACGCATTAAAACATCTTCAAAGGCTCTGGACTGAGCATTTGTTCTATACAAAATCGCAAAATCAGAATATTTATAGTACTCTTGTCTCTTTAAAGAATATATTTGAGAAATAACGTAGTTAGCCTCGTCATATTCATTATCTGCTTGGAAAAGCTTAGGAACACTTCCTTCGTCATTTTCAGTCCAAAGTTTCTTTTCAAGATTTCCAGAATTATTTTTTATAACTTTATTAGCAATGCCCAAAATATTCTTTGTAGACCTGTAATTTTGCTCTAACTTAATTACTTTTGTATCATCAAACTTCTTATTAAAATTTAAAATATTTTGTATATCAGCACCTCTAAACTTGTAGATACTCTGTTGGTCATCACCAACAACAAATATATTATGATGAGTTTCAGAAAGTAACTTTATAAGCAAATCCTGTGCTTTATTCGTATCTTGATACTCATCAACCAAAACATATCTAAACTTATTTTGATAATAAGCAAGTGTATCTGGATTTTCTTGAAAAATCTTAATAGTATGGTTAATAATATCATCAAAATCAACAGCATTATTCTTTTTCAACTTATCTTGGTAAAGCTCATAAACTTGTGCAACCTTGCTAAGTCTGTAATCACTAGCATAAAGAGTTGCATATCTTTCAGGCTTCATTAAATCATTCTTGGCTTTACTAATCTCATTTAGCAAATATTTGTCACTATACAACTTATCATTAAGATTTAATTCTTTAATGCACTCCTTTATAATAACTTTTGTATCAGCCACATCATAAATAACAAAATCACTTCCAAACCCAATTTTGCTAATCTCTCTTCTCAAAATTCTGACGCACATCGAATGGAAAGTACCAATCCAAATATCCTTGGCAACATCGCCAACCAAATTCTCGATACGTGTTTTCATCTCTTTTGCAGCTTTATTTGTAAAAGTAATCGCTATAATATTCCAAGGCTTAACACCACATTCCGAAATTAAAAATGCTATTCTATGTGTAAGGACTCTTGTTTTTCCACTTCCAGCACCTGCAATAACAAGCAAAGGTCCTTCGTTATGTGTAACAGCCTCAAACTGTTCTTTATTTAGTCCTTTTAATATCTCGTTCGTATCCATTGTTGTTTCTCCTTTTATAAGTTTTAAAATTTCACTCAACTCATTCTATCATAACCAAAATATAAAATCTATAAAAAATAAATAAAAGCCAGAAAACGTTATGTAGGTTAATCAATCATTTGTCACAAAATATTTAAAAATATATATTTTGAGTACCAAGCATGTCTTATGCTGAT
>CAKPAA010000010.1 GCA_934132775.1 uncultured Clostridia bacterium
TTCGGCTAATGGTTTGCCACTATCAGGCACCATAGAGGTCTTTCACCTCCTAGTTATTACCCATGCCGGGCGCACTATAAAAAAACGCCACTTTTATGTGGCGTTCAAAAATAGTGCTAGATTTGCACTCCCTTTCGAGAATTAACCTACTAACAAATGCAGTCATCTATTTTTTGTTACGTCTTATTTCAAGTTCCAAGCTGTTGCTACTGTTGTACCATCTTTACTTTCATCCACTACATCTAGGAGCTTAGAGCTTAGAGAAACTACAGGGCGCACCCCCTTCAAAGACGTATAGAGGTGGCCGCCCGAGCCGCACAAGTAGTAGCTGTAGACATTGCTAGAGGAAGCATAGCGCACGCCGAAGCCAGCATCGCTAGAATCTGCACTAACATACGGCGAAGCCAGCCAGCCATAACTATCTCCTAATATATTTCCTACTGTTGAATTCATATCATTTGGATAGTAAAAATAATATGTGTATTTTACCGTTACTGGATTTGAACTTGATGCTTCTTTTGGTGTTTCACTTGTCACTGTCTTTCCATTCTCTTCATATGTGTAAAATGTTCCATAAGTATATGTTTTTGTAGTTCCATAACTACTATTCGTTGTTGGGTCATATCCTACTGCTTTATTCAAATCTTCTATTGTCATACTTCTTGCTGTTATTCCTTCTTCTGTATTTGAATATAGCTCTTTACATATTCTGTTTAGTTCTTCTGCTCCGTGTAAATATCCAGTTGCTCCTTTTAAAGTTACATTTGTATCTGTGTTTGTTATTCCTTGTGTTGTTAGTAACACTTCTCCTGTTGTCTCATCTATGCTTAATATTCGCCACTGTGTATTTGCTTGTGTTGTTAAGGTTTGAGAGCTTGTATAGCCCGTTTTGCTTGTATCTGTTGTCATTGTATTACTTGTTGGCACATAATTTACGTAGTCTCCTACTTTTATCTTTGCTAATATCTCTTCTTGTGTTGGCCCTGTTTCTATGCCACTTGCCGATGTATTTAGCAACATTCCCTTTTCATCTGTTTTTATCTTCAAATCTTTATCTGCTACTTTTATATCTAGCTCACCTTCAACTCCAACCAAGCTCTTATTTACTGTTTCTTTATCTCTTACGTTGTATTCATTTTCATAGCTATATGGTGGCCATATAAATACTTTTCCTTCTTTTGTTACTGCATATTTTACTTTTACTCCTGTTTCTGTTGGTGTATTTACCTTTATCTCAGGCAAATCTATTCCTATATCTGCCGTTTCTTCTATAACTGTGTAATCTGGCACTTGTGCTTCTGGTAGAAAATCAGACTCACTTGAACCACCCTTTGCAACATAGTTATAAGCTTGCCCATCTGTAACTTGTGTGCCACTTGCCATTGCAAAGCCTTTTACAGTTACTGTCTTTGTTTGAATTGCATCTTGTACTTCTCCAATATTAGAAACAAACTTTGAATAATTTGCTTTACTAATCGTACTTGTAGAACTATTAAATGCAATCGCCGCTAAAATAATTATTACAATTATTGTAATAACCAATGCAATAAGCGAAATACCTCGCTCATTCCTTCTAAATTTCAAATTTTCCATTTTGAAACTCCCCTTTCATATGTATTCTTTTTAAAAAACATCATTCGTAGATTATTTGTTTATACTATAATTATTCCCTTAAATAACTACATTAAAACAAATAAATTATAATACGATATTTATCAATTTAAATTTTAACAATCTTTTTAATTATTGTAAATATATTAAGACTTAAATTTAATCACTTTTACAACGTACTAAACTTAATCAAATTCAAACCGTCACTTTTATACTTTAAATAATTTTTTAAAGCAAATTTGCTTAAATTCAGTCACTAGCTTAAAGGAGTAAAAGTGTATAGAATAAATTTTTTCGGCTCGGCTTGGGTAGGTTAGGAGAAAAAATTTTTCTATCACTTTTACGACATGTCAAACTTAATCAAATTCAAACTGGTACTTTTGTACTCTAAATAACTATTTAAAACAATTTCCTCTTAAATGCTATAACTAATCTCAAAAGTTTAAAACACAAAAAGAGACTAACAAAACCTAGCTATTCATTTAAGCAAAAATCCTAAACAAATAACTAAGTTTCAATTAGTCTCCTAACTATAATCAATTAAAATAACAAAACAAACACTTGCAGCCGTCACATTACAAACATCAACTTCAAAACTAGCACTACCAGGTGCAACACTTTCTCCTTTATTTAAAAAATGTATTGTGTGTGTGTGTGTGTGTGTACAGCCCCAACGGTTTCAAGTACATTATTCATTTTTTCTTTCTCCTTTTCTTTTGTTACATATCGTACTATATATAAATTCTAACACATTATTCTAGTTTTTCAACCACTTTTTAACTTTATGTCATATTTTTATTGTTTTAGACCTTTTTGTTATTATTTTTTTACAATCTTTCTGCCTTAATTTGACGTTTGTTACTTTCATACCGTATAAAAAAGTGCTTAGTGAAGGACTTATTCCCTCACTAAGCACTCCATTTTTACATCAATTTTGCTTTGAAACATTGTAAAAAAAACATCATTTAAAATAGCTGTAAGCAAAGTGATTACATTATTAAAAACTTTATATTTACAAGTAACCTCATACAGATTTTCTCCAAGCAAAACAACCTTTATATTGTTATTAAAAAGCTCATTTAAAATCATAAGTTCAATATCATCATTGTAAAGCTCTATCATAAGTTCTTCCGGTTTTCTGCCATACTTTACAGCAATTCTGCCAAGAGGAGAAATTAAATAAGCCTTGCTATCATATTGAACAATCTTTTCTTTCACAATTTCTTCAATGTGTTTTAATAAATCCGAATACGAAAAGACTATTTTGCAAAGGCCTTCTTCTTCAAACGTATTGCCTTCAAAATAAGAATTTTCATTTATAAGCTTACACACATTCGATAAGTTGAATTTTTCAACAAAATTGGCCAAATACTTTCCAAATTCGCATATAAAATTGCCAATTAGAATAGAATTATATTCGTTGTCATCATCTAACAGTTCTTGCTTTGTGTATTTCTTAATATAATCTCCAACTGTCATAAAAGGATCAACGTCATTTGTTAGAAGCTTTATGTATGTCGGTATATCATAAACATTTCTTAAATCTATTGACTTAGAGTTACACCATTTCACAAACGAAAAAGAATTGAGTGCATATTTAACAGGCTTCTCTTTAGAAATAAACAAATTGATTAAACTTGGTGAAACCTTGTTAATTCTAACAACCAAAGTAGTTTTGTCGTCTGTGGTCACATATAATCTTGAAAAATTTTCATTTACATGAATGCTTATAGCATCGTGATTTTCAAGATACTTAATTTTTTCTTCAAAATCTTGATTATCATTGATATAAACAACTTTGTTATCAGTATTTATATCAAAGGATACATTCAAAAATGATTTCAAAAATTGTTCAATCTTGTCTGGGTTTGCTATGGAACTAAGTACTGTTTCAAGTGTTTTAGTTCCATTAAGCTTTCCAGATAAGAAGGCTGCTCTATTTTCCAAATGCTACACCCCTTTTATCAATACTTTACGTAGTATGAATTTTTAACTACAAACAAATCCTTTAAATTTTAAGTCATATGCCCATTCACTTAGTATAATTTCTATTCATCATCATCTTTAAACCATCTTTTCTTTTCACTTTCAAGTGTATTGTTTATAAAATGTTTTATTCTATATGTCTCATTTCTTTCATGTAGTTGTTCACGTGTCATACCATCAACATATAAATTATCATCTCTAGCTTGGCCTTCATGAATATCAATATTATTTTCATCAAGTACATTTTGCGCAAAAGCTCTTGTATTCTCAATACTTTCTTGATTTGCTCTACGTCTAGCAAGAATGATCCTATTTGTCATTTCTTCAAAGTCTTCATTAGAGCTTAAGTTCTTGATAGCTTCGTGAAGAGAGAATTCGTCATCATCATATCCATCTCTTAAATTAACATCATCACCCTCATATGTCGCCAATATCTGTCTTGCCTCTTCTTTCACACTTTCATGTGCACTACTAATATTAACAATTTTTGAAGAAAGTATATGAGAATAAGCTTCAATATCTTCTAAATCTAATCCAGCATCTTCAATAGTTTCTCTTGCAAACTCATTATTATTAGCAAATTTTTTCAAACCTTCAATTGCATCTAATTGTTCTTTAGCAGTAAAGGCACCAGTTTCTCTTCCAGAGAAAATTGCTAAATCTCTAGCTAATTCATCACTACTACTATTAAATTCTCCAAGCTCATCTTTAAAGGCTTTTAACTCTGCATTTCTTTGATCTATTTCTACTTGATTTGCACCAGGTTCTAAATTACGTCTTGTATATTCTGCTTTAGTAGCATTATATTCTCTAGTATGTTGCTCAAATTTTCTTCTAGTATCTTCCTTAACATCTTCAATATACTGGTCTTTTTCATCATTTGCTCTTTTCTCGTCGGCATCAGATAATCCTGCATAATCATCTTTAAAGTAATATCTATGACTCATACCAGCAAGGGTCGAACGTAATTCAATTGCTTCATTTTTCGTACCCTCATCTGTGTATCCCAAACTAGCGCCTCTATCAGCCATATCAGCAAAAAATGCATTTGAATACTTCTGTACCGTTGTATCATCTAGGCCATCAAGAACCATTCCAATTTGTACTTTAATATCTCTTTCAATGGTCTTATGATCATCACCTAATGCAATCCTGTCAGCAACAACCACTGAAGCACTAGTCAAAGCACTAAACTGTGCTGGTGTTATTTTCATATTATTCAACAATCTATTCGATGGATTATTTTCTAGCTCCCTTCTTATTCTTGAATATGCTGAAGAAAGCTCTTCTGCACTAACTCCATTAGGATTATTGAATGTATCAACAGCTTGTGCTAAACTTCTTAAATCAGCCTTTGCAGCAAGTTTTTGAGAATATGTCATCGAATCATCGTTATCAATTTCCTTCATCATACCACTAAGTTCACTGAATCCACTTCCATCATAAGGGTACGGATTAGTATAAGCATTTTCATCAAAATGTTTTTCCTGAAGTGCAACGGATCTTCTTCTTTGGTGATAATTCCAAAATCTGGCACCAATACTGTTTTTACCAATAATAGGACTTACACCTCTAGCAACTGTTTTTCCTATGCCTGTAGTCAACGATGTCACAGTTGCAACTTCAACAGCGGTTGCACTTGCAGTTTTAACAAGAGACTTCGTTAAAGCACTTTCACCTTGCGTGAATATTTTCTTCATAATTTCTTCACCAGTAAATAAAAATGTTATGCCTGTTATTATAAGTACATAGTCCATAGACTCATTATTACCACTACCCATAGTAACTGAAACTGTTCCACATACGAAAACGTACACAATTGCATGGAAAGTTTGAATAAATACATTAAGTATAAACTCTTTATTCCACTTACCAAATGCTTGAGACTTTCCATCTGCAACACGGTCAATTGCAAAAGATGCTGCAACAAGTGGGAAAATAGTAATTAAAAGTGCAACTGTAAAGACACGTTTATAATAAAATACAATTAACGTTATAAGTTGCCAAGTCAAAATCAAATATGTAAGTGAAATTGCAAAGCTGCGTGTGTCATTCGCTTTTTGCGAGATAACAGCCATATAATTTGTACTTCCTTTCACAGAAGTATTAAATGGGCTTACATCAAAATTGATTGTAACAGGATCTGTGGTTTTTTGACTCTCTCCATTTTTTGAATCCGATGTGCCAGCACTCACGCCAGAGCTGTTATCACTATCCGTAGTTGTACTACCACCTAATTCAGGCGCTGATGGATTATATCCCAAACTTTTATTATTACTTTCTAATATTGTAACCTTTGAATTTTCAACTAATTTAACAGCCGTATCATTTAATTGTATAGCATACTTCATAACATATGGATAGAAGAATAAAATAACAACTCCAGCACACCAATACATAAATAACGACTTATATCTCTCCATGTCTCTACCTGTTGACGCTAACATAATTCTTACACCCATATATGCTAAAATTATCATATAAACAACAAGTGCAATCTTTCTAAATATCGAATACCAAAAGCTTATGGTCTTGTTAAGTCCACCTTCTCCCCATATTATCGAGGAGCTTCTTTCTGTTCCTCTAAAGAAAGATATTTGCGTTTCTGCATAGTGGTTAAATACAAGCTTGTCTATATCTATCTTTTCAGCAAATATAATTGAAATTATAGCATTTAAGCCATTTGCAATTGCTGTAAGCATACTGCCAATAAGCCACTCAATAGGGGATAGTATGGAATCATCTTCAGTTTCCTTAGCTGTTGGTTGCATTGGTACTTGCTCACCGGTAGAAACACTAGATTCTTTTCCTTCTACGTCATACCAAATATTTTCATCTCTATTATCAACATTTTGATATATAATCCTATGTTTTTCATTAAGTTCATCATTCTTATGTGTAAAATTATCCGAGTCATATAACTCTTCTATCACTTTATATCTAACTATTATTTTACCATTTTCTATAGAATAACTAACTTCACTTGGATCTGAACCTCTTGCCCTTCCTGTATAATTATTTGCATATTTATCACTATATTTATAATTGTACGACATCCAATAACTACTATCATTAATTTTAAGTACATCACTTCGTCTAGGGTCAATAGATATTAGGTCCTCTACATTTATATTTAAATTCGTTAAATCAACTGTTCCAACAATTTGTGGATATTCCGAACTATAATCATATTCAAATGTCATATTTTCCGATATATATCTCAAGATATTTTTTGTTGCTTCATCTGCTTCTTTAGCATATATTTGATTAACATTCATAGGCAATATGCCGTTTAATAAAATTACAACTAATATAAGTATTGCCACTATTCTTCTATATTTAGACTTCATATTGCCCACCTCCTTTAATTATTGTTACCATTTGAATTTTTCTTAGATAATTCCTCAAAGCTCTTGCCTTTCAATTTAGAACGTTTTTCTAATTTTTGCAACTCTCTACGTTTATATTCTTCACTAGACATCGTGCTACCGTTTGAAGTTCCAGTTCCCAATTTCAAAGCATCTGCATAAGCATTTTGTACATGCTTTTTAGTTTCTCGCACTACTGGTATATTCTTAGCAACTCTTCCAACTGTTTGTGTTGTGCCACTTGCTAAACTTGAAGCACCATGTGAAATAGTACTATATGCATTCTCAGCCATTGTATATCCAGCTAAACCACTTTCTGCTGAAGCTAACATATAATCTTTGTCCTTTCCGCTACTTCCTATACCTGCTGAAATAACACCTAAGCCGACACTTCCGGCCGTTCCAAGGAAATCAGCAGTAGCCTTAGCCGCATTAGTTGCCACTCCACCAATTGATTTTACATATTTATCTCTAGAATTGATAATCTTTTGTCTCTGTTCCTCCATTGTAGCCTCAATTGCACGTTTTTCGTCAAGTGCAGCCATTTTTTCTAAATCTAATTCTGTTGGCTTAAATCCAATAGGCATACTACTTTCTTTGTATCCGCGTCCATATCTTTGCATTGGCTCCACACCAACTTTCAATTCATCTCTATTATAATGCAATTCATTCAAAAATACACTATCATCTGAAAGTTTATCCTGAACATATCTAATCGATGAATTTATTATTTGATTTCTATTAGGATCATCAGCAGCAATCAACGAAGTGTCATTTAAAACTTTAACTCTAAGATTTGCTTCCACGTCACCTAATTCATAATCTAATTTACTAACAACTTTATTTGCTTCATCAACATAATTTTGTGTTCTTTTTAGTTGTGCATTAAATTTTTCTTTCTTGTCATCTGGAAGTTTATTAACATCAACTGCTTTTAGTTTTGCTAAATCCTCTTCTAAACCAGACTTAATCTGTTTTATATTATCTATGTGGTCTAATGTTTCAGAAGCAGTAAGTTTTGTCCTTCCACTACTAATCATATTCAAGGCAGCCACTGAAGAAGCAAGAGACTTAACTCTAAGATTTGCTTCTGCATTATCTAAATCATACCCCAATTTACTAACAACATTATTTACCTCATCAACATAACTTTGCGTTTTCTTTAGTTGTGCATTAAATTTTTCTTTCTTGTCATCTGGAAGTTTATTAACATCAACTGCTTTTAATTTTGCTAAATCATTTTCTAAACCGAACTTAATTTGTTTTATATTATCTATGTGGTCTAATGTTTCAGAAGCAGTAAGCTCTGTTTTTCCACTGCTAATCATATTTAAAGCAGCCACTGAAGAAGCAAGAGAAACTACTTTTTCTCCACGATTTGAATTATCATTTAATAATTCTGGTTTTACATACTTCTTGCCTAGTTCCACCATAGCTTCAGTTGGTTTTACCTCAACATAAGGTCTAGTTGTAGGCATTCCAGACGCAATATGTCTGCCATTGATTATTGTTGAACCGATCATTTCAACATTTCTAATAGCATCACGAGAAGCCATTTGCATAACTTCTTCACTTAATTTTAACTTATTTTCTTTTATTGTGTCTAGTTTATTTGGAACATCCCCTGTAAATCCAGAATTTTTACGTCTTTCTTTAAGTGTTTCTGCAACAGCAGATGTCTCTGGCTTATTGTCTCCAACCTCTCTAAGCGTTTTTTTCACTTTTTTACAAACAATTATTTTTGTATCTGAATCATTAACATCAACACTAATAAAGTTTTTCGTTGGTGCGTTATGACTTTTAACCGGTATTTTAATTTTTCCATTTTCAGGGCTTTGAGCTGTTATTACTACTCTTGGTGTATCCATATGTCCATTTGCTCTAGCGCTACCAGGTCTTTCTTTCCTTATAGCAGCTGTAACAGGTCTTCCATTTATAGTAACTTTGCCAGAAATTCTGCCATTTTTGATATTGCTTCTTGCTCCAGGTCTATTTCTAAATGGATTTTTTGATCTTGCACCATTCTTTTCTCTGTACTGTGCCCTTACTTCCTCTGCCTCCTCATGTCTTCCCATCTTGTCAAACATCTTAGCTTGATCTTCCAACAGCTTCTGTTTCTTTCCAGCTTTTGCATTTGCTCCACCATTAGCTAAGTTGCTTGGGACCTTATAATCTGGCTGATTACTAGCAGGCTTAGATGGATTATTCATAAATCTACTATTTCCTCTTGAAGTATTTGAATTTCTAGAAGTATCATCCTTTCTAAACATAGTCGAAATATTTCCACCATTTCCAAGCATCCCACCAGATATTTCATCGGCCTTATGAGAACTTCCAGAACCTTCTCCTTGTTCTTGCGTTGGTGTAAATCTTCCTTCATATTTATCTTTACGTCTTTTACGTGATTTTGGAAGTTTATTTTTTCCATTTTTCTTCTTATTTTTATTTCCATTTAATGAAACATTTTCCACAGGTTTGGCAAACTTTGTATTTTGTGACAACATCATTTGCTTTAATTGTCTTTCACTTCCAGCTCGGCTAGCAATGGTAGCTGCCATGCCACCAATCGCATATGCTTCAAGTAATATGTCTATATTTTCTTTTAATTCAACATTCGTCAATCCACCAACTAAAATAGCATTTACTGCTGCTTGGGTTTTAATCAAAGTATCTAACTGTTTTGCTGCTTCTGCTCCGTATTGTGCAGTTGCATAATCTGATAAAGCTTTTAGCTCATCTTCACTTGCAGCACCATTTACAGCATCGATTAAGCTGTTTAGAGCCTCTTTCTTTTCTTCCTCTGTAGCATCTTCACCGCTCAACAATATATCTACACTAGTATTCAATGGAATTGCTTTTTCTTCTTCATTATTCAAACCTAAATCAGCTATTCTCGCATCAGCATTCTCCATTTCCATCACGCTTTGCTTTCTTTCAGCCTTAGCATATCTTGCTTGTGAAAAGCCCTCCATCATAGCTATACGTGCTGCATTAGCTTTAGACAGATGTCCTCCTGTTTTAAATCTATCTGTAACCGCCTTCTTAGCTCCAGCAGCGACATCCAAAGCGACCTTTGTTTGTACAACAGATTTTGCAATACCTTTAACAGTATCGGCTCCACCACCTTTTACACCAAACAAGTTTCTCAAGAATTCATCGCCGTTAGCAATAAACTCTAACAATAATATTATAACTAACCAATTCCTTGAAAAGTTTCCTGCATTGCCTATTTCAACGATCATAGCCATGCCTATTACATAAATAATAGCATGAAACGACTGTAAAAATACGTTAAGTGCAAATTCCTTATACCAATTGTTGAAAGCCTGTGATTTTCCATCTCCTATCTTATCAATTGCATAAGATATTGATACAAGTGGAAAAATCGCAATTAAAAATATTATAGTCAATAACCTCTTAAAATATATTACAAGAAAAGCTATTAGTTGTTTTACCATTACAGCAAAACAAATTGCATAAATCAACCTTCCTTTTGTCTTTGCCTCTTGATACATTAATGACATATAGTCACTGCCATTTATCAAATCACTTTCAGTTTGCGTTGAAGCCGATGCGATATTGTCTAATCCACTATTAGTAACGCCTTTAAAAGACGCTGATACATTTTTGGTACTTACCTTATTTATATCTATATAGTGTACAAAAGCATCATTTATATCTATTGTATATTTTATTACATATGGAAATAAAAATAATATCATAACACCTTGTATCAAATAAAGTATAAGTTCCTTGTACTTAGCACCTTGTCTTGCAGTAGAATTAAGCATAATTCTAAGTCCCATATATGCAACAATAATCATATATAAAACAATTGCAATAGACTGGAAGGATTTAAAAATACTATTTAAGGTATCTTTTATTCCATTATCTATAAGTGGATTTACAATTCTATTTTCATTTTCAAATAATGATAATGATGTGTAAGAGTATCTATTAAAAATTATTGATTCAATTGATAAAGTATCACTACCTGATAATAGTCTAATTAATGTCAAAAATCCTTTTGATATAGCACGTATAAAGGCACTAATTGCATGCTCAAATAATCCAGCATGATCATCATCTTTATTTTCTTTGTAGTCATTTGCCAATTCGGTTTCACCATTTGAAATCTCCGTAGTTGCACCATCTGGATTTGTCTTAGTTGGTTCATCTTCTTTTACAGAGCCTGGTGTTACATCAACTGAATATATTATATTTCCTGTATCTGGATCTATAATTCTAATTCTATATGTCTTACTTGGATCTGCACCATCCCAATTAGCCATATTTCCCATTAAGTTGAGTGACCCATCAGCAGCCATTTCAAACTTCAACGTAGAATAAGCATTCATATCCGACGTTTCTCTATTTATTTCGATCTCTATTTGACACACTTTTCCATTAAGTATAATATGTGACGAATCTCCGTCATTAGCCAATTTAATATTAAATTTATTTACAGTATCCGATGGAATATTTCCATTTATGTACCCTGCACCATATAGATCTCCAAACATATCAGAAAAATCAAAAGTCATATTCTTAGATAACTCTTCTGCCTCACTCGATGTTATCCAATTTTCTTTAAAGTTTTCTATATTTTTATCTTTTTCAGCTTGTTGTTGGCGTAGTTTTTCCTCTTCCTGTGCTTTTCTTGCTTCTTCTTCAGCCCTTTTTTGTGCATCAATAGTTTCCTGATGTTCTGTTCTTGTTTCCTCAGTAGTTGTAGTAGTTTCGCCTGCTAATAATTTTGCTGACGGTTCTTCTCCTTTTCCTTTTATCTTCACTGTGCCTTCAAAGTCCCTTGCAACGCCACTACTAGTAAAGCCTACCATAGTATCTTTTGAAAAATCCGGTTTTTCATTTCCCCCATATTCAAATTCTATTTGTAAGTCTCCATTTGGAGTAACTTGATAGTTATTAGCAATACAAGTCTCTTGCTCATCAGAGCCTTGTACTCCAACAGTAAGAGTTAGCTGATAACGGTTTTCATCATTCGTTGCTAATGTTTTATTGCTATCTCTAGGTACAATGAAGCCTGATTTTTCAAACTGTTCTTTTTTTATAGTTACAGTAAAAGATAAATTTTCCAGTGCATTTTCTGCGTCGATGTTCATAGAATTAGCAAATAAATTCATTTGCTCTTCTGACAATTCGTTAACAGCATAAACAGAATAATTTATTAGAGAGGGCAATATTCCACTCAAAAGTAATACTGATAACATGCAAATTACAGCTATTCTATACTTAAATTTTTTATTAAATTTCATATTGCTCCCTCCTTTCAATTATTCTTCGTGAAAATTATATTTTTCTGTTTTATTAACATTTGTACCACCATTGTCCATTGCCATATTTCTATCCTTCAAACCATTCTTGAAAGCATTTTTATTATTCTCGTGTCTGTTCATGGTTTGTGTTGCATTCTGCTCTTGTGACTGACCATTCTGCGTTTGCTGTGGATTTGTTGAATTTACTTGTGCCGTAGATGTGCCAGAAGTTCCTTCCGCTTGATTAGCCGCTGCTTGTGCATTCTGAGCAGCTCTAGTAGTACCACTTCCTGATGCTTGAGGTGCCTTCTTCGCCTTCTTTGTACTTCCACTGCTTGCCTTTTTACTTCCTGCAATCATCTTTGCAACTTCAACGCCTCTAGTATAGTCAGCTGCACTGCCTCCACCTGCAATCGCAGTGCTTGCTACTCCTGAAATTGCTGCTGCATTTCTAATCGCTGTTAAAGGCTTATTAGCAAGTCTAGTATATTTTCTAGCCATATTTCCAGCTTTTCTCTTAAGTTTTACTACATTCCTCTTCACATCTGATGCTTTGTCTATTGCTCCAACTGCACCACGTGCCCATTTATGTTTCTCTGCAAACATATTTCTGTTCATTCTTCTTCTATCTGAATTTCTATCATGTCTAGCTTGCTTTTGCTCTCTTCTGCTGTCTTTCATTTCGTGCTTCTTAGTATTATCTTGAGCTTTAGCACCAATTGTTGCAACACCTGCAATTGCTAATGCTTTTGCCGTCGTTTCAGCTCCAGTCGCTGCAATATTCGAAACAGTACCACCTTTAACTCCAATAAGCGTTCTAACGATACTCTCTAAAGGTAACATTGCTGCAACAGCACATACAAACAATAACCAGTTGTCATTATCTTGCTCATATACATATAATCCACTTTCAACAAGTGTTACATACATTAAAGCGTGTGCTGTTTGAATAAATACGTTTAGTGTAAATTCTGTCATCCATGTGCTTAATGATTTGGGCTTAGAAATTCCCATAGTTTTTTCCAAAACATACATCATAATAACAAGTGGAAAGATTGCAATCAATGCGGCTATGGTAATTAAACGTTTGTAATATATAAATAGTATAGCAACTAATTGATAAATTAAATAAAACCATACTATTACATATGTAAATCTATAAGTCGCACCTGCTCTAGCCCTCATCATACTCATTAAGTCTAATCCTTTTTGCTCTATTTCTATCGCCTTGTCTAATTCTTCTAACTGGCTTTCAAGTTCTTCATATTCAAGCTGAGCATTCACATATTCTTTCAATCCGGTAGTTAACTCTGAAGAAGGCAATGATATCTTTGTAGAATTATTCAATCCACTTCCTGCATGTAAATAAACTCTTACGCTTATATCATCAATATTACCGTTATTTTTTACGTAATTAAGTGCTTGGCTCATAGCAAATTCAATTGAAACATATGTAGAAATTATTTTATCATCACTTCCGTATAGTAATACTTTTCCTTCTCGCCTAATAGTATTATACACATCATCCTTACTCAAGTTAGTACCAACATTAGGATCTTCACTCATAAGCTGAGTATATGCCCTATTTACCCATTTTCTCATTTCACTGTTCGCACCATCACCAGCAAGATCTTCTTTTGCCTTTGTAACCTTTTCTTGAGAATCTTGCTTCTTTTTTTCAGTCTCAGCACGTTTTTTATCTGCTAATTCTGATATTTGTCCTCTTGTATGAATTAAATAATCCAACAAGGTTGTTTCAGAGTCTTCACCTATTTCATATTGGTCTCCAGAATATAAAAACTGATATCCACTTCCTATTGAATATTGGCTCTGTTTCCTAATTGTGCTAACTAGTGCATCATTTATTTGCATCATATATTTCATTAAGTATGGTGCAAAATATACAAGAAAAACTGCAACGACCCATCCTGAAAGCATATCCCATACGCCTTTTTCTTTCGGAGTGCCCGCTACTAACATGGCTCTTATTCCCATAACAACTAACAATATTAGCATAACGACTTTAACGAACTGTAAAAATACTCTAAACCAATAATTTATAATGGTCTGCATAGGTGCAGTATAAAGTCCTGTGCCACCACCTTCCGTGCCAAAGAAATTGGCTATAGTAGGCTTATATTGATTAAACACGATGGCATCAATGCTTACGTATCCACCACTTATGCCTTTAAACAACGCCATAAAAGCATCACCAATGGCAATTCCTATTTTTGAAATCATTTTTTCAACCCAGTTAGGTTCTTGCTGTTCCAAATACTCTTTACTAATTCCGTTGAAAGCATACACAATAGTTGGTACTTCGCTTTCTGATATTTGCGTATGCTGTTTTCCATCTACACGAATCTTAAAAGTGCTGTCTCCTTGTTGAGTTAGCGATTTTGCCATCAACGTTCCTACATTTTTATTAGTTGCATCAACAAAAATATATTGCTCATAATCTCTGCCTTCATCTAAAGCATCTTCTGCTATATTATAATAGCCATTTCCTAATGTTATCTTTCTGCTTCCTGCATTATATTGCTGAATCTCTTGAATACTGTATTTAGGATAATGTCTCGTCGAACTAACTCTATCATCATCTAAGACAGCTCCTGATTGTAGATACTGGTAGCCAGTACCTCTATCACCAGGTGTAGCTCTTAAAGAACTTGCCGAGCTTTCTCCACCCACAAGGGTAAATGCGACTACTTTTCTTTTTTCATCCATTTTAATCTTAAACATACCAACCCAGCTACTACCTGAAGCTTTAATCTGATAATAAAAAGGTAAGTCCACACCAGCATAACTCACAACTGTTTCTTTTTGGCTCATATCAATTATTGCAGGATTTTTCTTAGTGCCAAGATTGCTATTTAACGTGATTACTGCTGCTTCTGAAATTGATGATAGTCCAAATAAAATAAACATCATCACAAAAAGTACAGAAATCTTTTTAATATTATTTTTCATATCATCAACTCCTTCCTAAATTTATTTTTTATCAACTCTATGCTTATCCATATATTTTTGATACTGAAGTTGAGCCCTGTACTCTGAACCGTTAGCTGATTTTTTAGCATAACGTGCCAAAGCCTCTCTCATTACTTCTTGTTTCTTGCTTCCATATTGAGCAATAATATCCTCCTCTGGGAGTTCTTTTTTATGTGCCTCTGCCTTAGCAGCTTCTATTTCACTAACAGATAATCTTGCCGCCTCATTCAAGCGAAGCTCTTGATCATATTTTCCATTTGCTATATCTTCAGCCACTTTACCACCATTTATTCTGTTATCTATTTTGCTAGCAATCGCAGATAATGGCTGAGTAGCAAGTCCTCCTATAGACTTTCCTTTTGTTCCTTCTGCAAAAGCAGTAGCAAGTCCTTGTCCTTTCGATAGTCCGTATGTTGCTCCCATTGTTGCGCCTAAGACTCTACCAACAGTAGTGGTTCCTCTTGAAAGCATGCCCTTTTTCTTTTTCATATCAAGTATTCTATTCGCAACTGTATCTCTAGCATTTTGTTCATTATAACTCGATGTAGGCACATTAGCTGTCTCGGCACTACTGCCGCTCTCACCACTTGCTGTTTGTTCGGTTGAAGCTGCAAGTCCTATTCCAGTTGAAGGTGTAGCCATTTCAGTCTTAGCATTTTCAGCAGCAAGATTAGAAGAATTACTATTCCTACTTTCGATAGCTTTTTGTGCATCTGCATCATCCTTAGATGGATCAATCGCACCTTTACCACTGCCTTTAATCATATCTTGTGCCTTCTTCGCAACTGCTGTAACTGCGATTCCTGTAGCTGCAAGATCACCAATTGTACCTGCTGATGACTTAATGCTAAATATGTTTCTAAGAATTTTTTCGCCTTCAAATAAGAATAGAACACTAAGTATCATAAGCAACCAGTCGGAACCTCCTTTAGTTGAATATAACTCAATTGTTGTATTAACAATTAAAACATAAATAACTGCATGAAACATTTGCACAATAACGTTTACAGTAAATTCCTTAAACCAAATGCCAAAAGATTGTGCCTTTCTATCGCCTAATTTATCAATAGCATACGACATAACAACAATTGGAAATATAGTAATCAAAAATGCTACCATAAAGGCTCTTTTATAATACATAAACAACAATACAATTGTTTCACCAATCAAAATAAGATAAATAATCGTAATAACAAATTGATGTGTATTTTGAGCTATTGCTCTTGTTTTCATCATTGAGTCACCAATTAAATCTGAATTCACTTTACCATTCTCCACACATCCATCGCCAAGCATCAACTCAACAAATCCATCTTTGCCGAAATACTTAAATCCATCTATAAGTGACACGCCTTTAATGTTTGCAATAGCATCACTAGTATTAACAGTATTAGAATCTGCAAAATTTCCACGCAATAATCCAACAACAGCATTATTCAATTCAACCATATATTTCATAACATAAGGGAACAAAAATAAAATAGCAACACCAACAACCCATGAAACAAGTGCATCTTTATATCTCGCTTTTTTATCAGCAGTGCTATTAAACATAATAGTAACACCAATAGCAGCTAATGTTATCAAATAAACAACACAGGCAACTTTTCTAAAAATACTATACCAATAAGAAATAACTTTACTCATAATTTCTTTAACACTTGATGGACTAGCTTTTTCCCAATAATTTACGTCTACTTTTTCTATGTCATTAAAAATTATCGAATCTATTGTAACTGGTTCGCCAACTGCTTTATATAGCATAAACAATACACCATCGCCAAGTGGTAGCATGATGCCATTAAAAATATCTTCCACTAATTTTATTAGTTCATCTCTTATCTTGGTGCTAACAGCATCCAAAAAACTTTCTCTCTCTACTGGTAAAATTGCATCTGGCACCTCAAAATCTTGATTCGCTAAATCAATCTCCGGACCACCATTAAGTCCAAACACGCAACTTTTAATATATTCTTCAGTCACTTCGCCTTCTGGAGGGTTAGGAATTATCATATAACACACATCAGGATAATCCGGATTACAAAAAGCCTCCAAATAAGTTTCAGTTCCATTGCACTTAATAGTTCCTTCTATATACTGTCTCTTGGTCTCGCCATTATCATCATACTCATAGTAGTTCCTTCCATTATGTTCATCGTACTTAACACCGGAAATCTCAATTTGAGCCTCTTTATATTCTACACCTTTGCTGTCATCTTTTACTTCTTGAAGCACAGACTTAACACCTATACCTTGTGGCAAAGATGAATTATCTGCAAAAACAACATTAGAGAAGCAAAGAATACATATTAAGATTAAACAATAAAAATAATAGATTTTATTACTTTTTTTCATTTGCTTCCCCCTTTCTATTAACTAAAATATTTCTTCCTATCACTAGTTTGCATCCTTATTGATTTTTGCAAATTTTTTAATCCTGTCTTTATGTGATTTAAATCTGCCTCTGAAATCTTTACCAACTTCATCAACAGGCTTAGTTGATTCAGTTCCGCCAGCATTTATAATATCTCTAATAATCTTTTCACCTGTAAACACAAAGTTAGTTGCAACTATAAAAACAAGCCAATTTATTTTTGTCATATTACTTCCATTAAGAGCACTTCTAATTTGATTTATAACTACTCCTGCAACCACAGCGTAGATAATAGCATGTATAGTTTGTAAAAACACATTCATAAAAAATTCTTTACACCAACTTGAAAGTGCCGAATGTTTACCTGAAACAATAGTACCCAAGATATATTCTACTAACGTTATTGGAAAAATCATAATCAAAAACGCTATCATCAAATATCTTTTATAATATATATAAATAAAAATTATTAGTTGAAATAACATTATAAACCAAAGTATAACGTAAAGCATTCTGCCAGTAGCACCAGCCATAGCACGCATAATTCTCATAAGATCTGTTTTTCTTATATAATTCGAAAGTTTATTTATATATACTTCTGTTGCCTCTTCACTTCCCATTTTTATTACCGTAGAAGACTTCGTAACATATTCAGGGCTTCTTTCTTCTATTTCATTTTCGGTCAAATCAGACATACCACTTCCAAGTGCACTACCAGGAATGATATAAGTATCTGACTGATTTATCATTGATAATATACTTTCATTTAAATCAAAAGCATATCTCATAACATAAGGGAAAAAGTAAAATATTATAATTCCCATCGTCCATTTAGTAAATATTTCTTTTGCGTCAGCCTTTCTACCAGCGCCACCTAGCATAATCATAATACCAACTGCAACCAAAGCAATAAGATATATAACAATAACTATCTTGCTAAGGAATCTATACCAAGTATTTACAACTTTTTTTATAAAAACAGATGCAGGTGCCTTTGTTGCATTAGTTGAATTAGTAAAGAAATTAGCGTTCAAAGAATTAACTTTATTATATATAATCTTCTCAACTGTAACTTCCTCTTTCATAAGGAAGTTTATAAATTCCATAACGTGGTCTCCAAAGCCTAAGCAGGCCTCGCTTAATGTCATCTCAAAAGCATTAGCCTGTTGTGCTTTTAGCGAGCCTTTAATTTTCTCTATCGCGCTACCGTTGCTAAAAGGTTTTTCTTGCTGTGTATATGCATCCTCAGGCATAATACTAATAGCAGCATCCATAATAAATGTATTATTATCTGAATCATCTGTAAAATCTGCAGATTCAGTCGCAAAAACAGTATCAACATTTGACACTGAAAAAGAAAAAAGTGTAACAAATGTCATCACTAAAATAATTGATATAAAAACCATTTTTTTGTTTTTCATTCGTAACACTCCTTTCTTTAACATTGTTCATATTTTACTTTTGCAGAGCAATTATACAAGAAAAATTAAAAACTTATTTTCCAATTCTTTTAAATCTTAAAAATTCTCAATTAAAAAAAATGAATCTTTTTGTATACATTCCTCATTGTATAAAAAGCTCTACAAAAGCAATTAAATATCTTTAATTTATACTACCATTATTTTGTTGTTCTGCCATCTTATTAACGTTAGTCTCAATGAATGAGAACTCTCTTTGAGTAGGTCTAATTTCCAAAATTGCAGTCTCACTTCCAACTTTAAGTAAGCCTTCACCTCTTGTAGCCGTAAGCAAATATGCTGCTTCACCCTCTGAAAGTTTAAATACCTCTTTAATATAATCAATCTCTGATTTATCTTGTGCTAAAAATAGCTTCGTATCAGAAGATGTAAGAACAGCTTGTGCCTCTTTATTTTCATAGAAGTCTTGGAACTTCTGTGAAATAACTGCAAGAGAAACATTTCTCTTTCTAGCACGTCTTGCCATTGTGTTCAAGAAATCAACAGCTTCTGGATAAGGAAGTAACATCCACGCCTCGTCGACAAGCACTCTCTTTTTCTTGGCTTTTGACTTATCTTCACTATTTTTCTTAACATATTTTTCCCAAATCCAAGAAAGCAAAATCTGTTGAGCAAGAGGTCTAGCAAATCTTTCTTCAAGCTGTGAAATATCTAGGTTAATAAATGGTGCTCCATCCAAAAGTTCAAAAGTTGATTGACCGTCGAAATATGCCATCTGGCCATCAAATTCACGCACGTATTGTCTCATAACTTTAATCAAATAACTAAAATGGAACTGATAGTCAATATTATCATTTTCTTCTGATTTTCTAAGAAGTCTTCTATACCAAGTACCAATAGTTGGCAACTCTTTCTTCTTTCTAGTAAGCCTTGTTCCAAATTCAAGTGAATCATCTGAATACAAACTATTTGGGTTACTGTTAATACCATAAGCCTGATACTCTTCACCGACAGTTTCAGCAATAATCTGCTTTGTAATTTCATTTACTTCCTCAGATCTTGTACTGCCTCTAGCCATAGTAACAAGAACGTTTGTAACATCTTCAACCTTGTTCTCAATATTTAAAACTGTTCTTTCCTTACCTGTAATCTCATCTTTTACAATTTCAGGCTCAACATCAAAAATATTGATAATCGTTTGAGAAGTTGGGCTTATAACAACATTGATACCACCTAAACTCTCTGCAACAACGCCATACTCACCTTCTGCATCAAGTGCCAAACTTTCAATGCCCATAAGCACAGAAGAACGAGAAGTAATTGTTTTAATAGTAACACCTTTACCAGCACCAGACTTACCAAATATAACCATGTTATAGTTAGTTAGTGATGGATGGAAATTATCATACAAAATTGGTAAACCTGTTTGTTTATCGAAACCTAGCGGAATACCAGTTGAATGTCCAATCTCTGAAGAAATAAATGGGAACACCGTTCCCATAGAACTTCTATCAAAAGTATGTTTCTTTGTTATGTAATTTCTGTTAAAAGGTAGATTAGATTTAAAAGCCTCTTCTTGCACAGCCCAAGCTGTTTTAATATTAACAAGTCCCTTAGACATTTCCATAGAAAGAAGCTCTGAAAGCTTATCTAGCTCAGCCAAATCATAGGAAAAAATCGTACAAACTATTGAAGATTCAAATAATTTATTAAAACCTGCCGCAATTTCGTCTCTTATACGTTCAGCTTCAATACGCTTATCTTCAATAAGTCTTTCTCTGTTTATATCTCCACGTTTTTGTGCAACTATTCTCTCAGATTCAAGTGAAACAATAATTTTATTCAAACTATTTTGAGAAGTTGCTTCACTAACTGGTGAAATAAACACAGAGGTATTTATATCACCGAAATTATACATTCCCCTTAAAAAGTAAGGGAACGTTGCCATTCTAGGAAGTCCCGATACATAATGACTTCTAGCATATCTAGTTAAGCTAGATACTATTGCTATATGATTCAAATTAGAAGCATCAATACCAGAAGGTGCAATCAAATCTTTAACCGTCTTTTTATTTTTAACTAAAAAATTAACCTCTTCTTCTTGTCTAGCAGTCAAATCTGCGCCTGTGTCCACATTTGCAGGAGTATTATTTTCTTTCTTCTTACCAAATCCAAACATTTTATCTCCTCCTCATTCGTAACTTAAAATAAGTTAATTATCGCACTATTACAACAAGTCATCACTGCCACCTTGCAAATTTATTTCATCATTTTCTGTGCTTTGCATATTCGACTCGTCTTGAGTATTTGCAGTCAAGTCGTGGGCATTTTCATATTCTTCAACTTCACCTTTTAATTCAATTTGTGAAGACTTTTTCATCATTTCTTCTGCTTCCTCTGGGTCAATAACAGGCACCTTCATTTGAGAATTCAAATCTGTAAGTGCAATATCAACAACATCAGGATCAAATTGTTCACTATTATCTAATATCATCTGCATAGCTTGAGCTTTTGTATTATCGCTAACCTCTTCTTCAAACGTTAAGTCATTTGCGCCTCTAAGCTTATCGACAGCTCTCTTAAGAGCACTTTCAGCTTCAACAACAGCTTGTTCCTTAATCTTATTGTCAAGAGCAATTTGCTTCTTTTCAAGCACGTCCTGTGAAGTTGAATATAATCTATAAAATCCATTATCTATGGCTTTCCTGATATTAAATACATCGGCGTCATCCTTGTTATAAGCAATATAAAGCATTTCAGCAAGTTCATCAGACTTCATAATACTGCTATCAACACCGCAAGGCATAAGAGCACCAGCAATACTTCTACATCTAGTATACAATTCAGAATAAGCTAAATTATGAGCTTCCTCTTTAGTAAAGTTAGTTGCTAAACCAAGTTCAGAAGTATAATAAGAAACAACTACATAATACTTTCTTTGAAGTATACTCTTGTTCATACTCATCTTTTCAACATAGCTAATAATATCTGCGCCATATTCTAGTAACGTTCTCTTTTTTCTAACTTCAAAATCGATGGCTTCTTTTTCTTTTAATGTAAGCTTATTTGCTTTTTTCATATTATAAGCCTCAAGCTCTGTTTTTGAATATTCAGCCTTCAATCCTTCAAGTCTTTGTTTGTATGTATTTATACTTTCTTCAAGATTCAAAGATCTAGCTTGAACATAAAGTTGAATTGGATACTTCAACGTATTCAAGAAATTGCTAAAACCTTCTTCAACAGCAAGCATCTCATTTTCAGACATAAGGTCATAGTTAATACCTTGACATTTTAATACCATAACATACTTGTTGCCGCCGTCTTGAACAATCATATCATCTTCAATTTTGTCAAACTCCATAAAATTCAAGACATCATCTTTATTAAAATTTCCACTAACGGGTCCTTTATTTTGTTCCTTTTTACTATTATCTTCTAACTTGCTATTATTTCCCTTAGAAATAAAATAAATTGTAATCAGTATTCCTCCAAGTGCAACACCAAGAATTACAATAACAACCGTAATCAGTAAGTCTAACTCACTCCCTAGCATACCTTCATCCTCCTTTTATCCACTTATCATTCGTTTAACTTTAAGCCGATCGTTTTTTATTTTAATTATCATGCTTTTCATCACATCTTTTATAAAAAGAATTAAACTTAATTTTAAGTTTTCACACATCTAGTGTAATCATATTCTTTACAAGTATTAAAATTTGCCTATCATAACCCCTATCTTTCAATTTTTCAGCTATTTTTCTTATTTGTTGGAATTAAATCAGTATTGTGTGCAGAAAAATATTCAGTATCATCATAAAGATAAATCTTATTCTTCTTTTTCTTAAAGGCAAAATATTTCATAATAACTTCTCTAATTGGCATTCCACCAGTTTTTCTAAATAAAGAAAAAGCAGTAGATTCTGGCACTTTAAGTTGTCCAATAACAAATCCAGCCAATGCGCACAAGCCAAGTAAAACCCATCCGATTATACTTGCACCAAAAGCACTAGCAAAACTGTAAAAAAATGTGCCAATACCAATACCAATTAACGTACCAATAAATCCTTTTGGAGTGAAAATCAACAAAATACGTGCATCACCATCAACTTCTCTAGGTATTAAATGTGTTCCCATTATTACACCTCCGCTCTTTAATTCAAAATACTCTCACCAATGATTATAACATAGCACATAAGATAATAGTAGAAAAAATTCATATTTTACAAAAAAATTAACAAAAACTTAACATATATGTAACATCTTTGTAATATGTTTGCCATTACTCGTCTCTTAATATCAATGCCTTTTAGAGCAATCCATAAAATTGCACATTAGGCAAAAACTTCTTAAAACAGCAAAACACACTAGTTAAATGACTAGTGTATTTTTAAAATCTAATCTTATGTAAAATTTATAAGCATATCTCAAATTATTGGTTTCCGGCTCCAAACCCTGCACCGATAATGTCTCCAGCTATGCCATCTGCCCCCTTGCTACCAGCAACGATCGAAACAACTGCTGTTGCTATGGTTGAAGCTCCAGCAATTAAGAAAGCACCTATTAAATAGTTTATAGCACCTTGTTTCATATTAGCTCTGTCACTAGCAGCTGACATCATATACTTCATTGCTATATATGCAAGCATACCAAGTGCAACCGCATAACCAAAATAAGCAATAATATTAACAAAAGTTCCAACTTTTTTTGTAATTTTCTCTGCCGCATCACTCGCCAAAACAACATTTTGAAACATAGTTAAAACAGATAAAAAAGATATACATTTTCTTAAGAACTTATTCATATTTAACATATTACAAGCACCTCCAAACCATTTTTAATATTCAAGCACGTCGTCAGGCATATTGTCTCCAATTATATTTATAACAGCTCCTCCAATAGTTGCTGCTCCAAAACAAACAATAGCGCCTATAACCCAAGGTATCAACGCCATCTTGGCATTGCTCTTCTCATTTGCACTAGACATTGTATACATGATACCAATTTGAATGCACTTTCCAACACAAACAGCAGCACCAATGATTAAAATTATCTGAGTAATATCTTTCAAAGTATTCGTGATTGTTCCATCAGTAGTTATTCCCGAACTTGCTAATACAATATTTCCTAAACTTAAAAATGTAAATATATAAAATACGGCGTTTGTAAGTATTTTTCTCATCTTATTAAGTTTCATTAAACGCACCACCTTTACAGTAAACTATCCTAATTCAATTATAATACGTAAACCGACTTTTTTCAACATAAATTTTAGTATAACAGCCTTATTTTCACCAACTGGCTGTTTATTCAATTAGGATTTTATCAAAAATATACAAAAACCGTAATTAGATAAAAATAAAATTTTTAGTCTTCTATCTTAGTAATAAATAATTATGAAAAATAAAACTCGTGACATCTTAAACAAATATCACGAGTTCTCGAACATATGCTCTTCAATAAACAGGTATAAAACTTATCATCTAAACATTTTGATTAGAAGCTGCCTCCAATGCTAGCAAGTGCACTAACAATAGCCGTGGCTGCCGCAACAACTATTGCACCTATAACGTAGTTAATAGAAGCTTTCTTTAAATCAGCTTTGTCACTAGCAGATGCCATCATATACTTAATACCAACATATAAAATCATACCTATTGCAACGGCATAGCCAAACCACTGAATATAACTTAAAACTGTAGAACCCATCTTATTAAAAGCCGTGGCCTCATCTACATTTGGGCTCAAACCCTCCGGCACAGCAATAGCTGTTGTCCCAACGCCCATAAACACAGATGCTGCCAAAAACGTATAAATTATCTTCTTCATAGTATATCTCCACCTTTTTATTAATTTATTTCTAGTATTTGCTATTAGTAGCATTTTGCTGAACACCACTTGGCGTTGAAGCACCTTTTCCAGCAGAATTTCCAAATCCACTACCAATAGAAACCAAAGCACTGACGATAGCTGTTGCTGCCGCAATAATTATAGCACCTATAACGTAGTTAATAGAAGCTTTTTTCAAATCAGCTTTTTCATTAGCAGGTGCCATCATATACTTAATACCAACGTATAAAAGCATACCAACAGCCATAGCGTAACCAAACCACTGAATATAGCCTAAAACTGTAGAGCCAATACCATTAAATTCCGTAGCACTATTAGCATTTACGTTCAGACCAGATGGTAATGCAAAAACCGTGGTTCCACTACAAATCATTAGTCCTGCCGTCAATAGAAAAGCAACATCGCCTTTTAATCTCTTCATATCATTCTCTCCTTCTTTATTCGTGCAAAACTTGCGCTCGCCACTTTTGATATTATTATTATAGATAAAATAAAAAAGTATTTCAATATAAAGTACACATTTTTAGTTCAAATCTTATGAATACAAAACAAATATGAATTTGAACTTGCTATTTTCGGCGACTTTCTCCTTTTAATATAAAAACTTCTTTTGCACAAATTAAAATTTATATAACAGGAAAAAATATATAGTAAATTCTTCATAAACCAATTATATAAAGAGAAAAACCCCGAAATTTAACTAACGGGGTTTCAAAATTCAAATTAGCCTTGTGTTTGAATGCTTCCACCGATACGAGAAAGTATACCAACAATAGTCGCTGCTGCTGCAACTATAACAGCACCAATAACATAGTTAACAGAACCTTTCTTTAAATCAGCTTTATCATTAGCAGATGACATCATATACTTAATACCAATGTATAAAAGCATACCAACAGCTATAGTATATCCAAACCATTGAACGTAACCTAATACATTATTACCGATACCAGCTAATTCATTATTACTAGGTGTAGATATAGTAACACCACCAATAGAACCATTAGCAAATACCATTGTTCCAAAACTTATTAACATTGATATAGTTAACAATACGCTAACAACTTTTTTCATTTTCTTCATATAATTATCCCCCTCTCCTATACAAAATCCATAGATTTTATCCCTACGTTCCTATTATAAATAAAAAATATAAATATTTCAATAGCTTTCTAAGGATAATACACCTCTTCTAAGTCTAATGATACAGCAGATTAACACAAAAGTCAATATTAAAGTGGCGATAAATAGACCAAAGAAATTAGATAACTTAGAAAATCTACTCTTATTCTCAAAGCAAAATTCAAAGAATCATGTAAATGCTATTAATGATACATAATCATTTTGGAGCGGGTAAAGGGAATCGAACCCTCGCCTTGGGGTCGGAAGCACCACATTCTACCACTAAACTATACCCGCAAATATCTAAACCTTTTATATTTTCTAATCAACTATTAAAGTTGCTTCTTTCAATAAAAAAATTACATCTTACTAAAACTGATCTTTGACAAATAAAATATCAACTTGTAAAACAGTAAAGATTTAAAGCATTCAGCCTTTATAAAAATAAAAAGACATATCTACTTAGTAGGTATGCCTTTTTTATGTTGGTAGCGGATGTGGGACTTGAACCTACGACCTACCGGGTATGAACCGGGCGCTCTAGCCAACTGAGCTAATCCGCCATTTGCAACAAAATTATTATACGAAACTATATATTTTTTGTCAAGTAAAATTTTAAAAATAAATACAATGTCATAAATTGGAATTTACTTTTTAGCAACTAAAAAGTATAATAAAAGACCTAAATAACAAAGCACAAATCACAGTTTTTATACAGTAGAAAAAGAAAAGTAATATATAAGACCGCTATTTATTACTTTCCTGTTGTATGAAATAATACAATAAATTTGAATTATTGTATTGTCTTAAATTTATTATATAATGATGTAGAGGCAAAGAAAACGCATTAAATTGTATAAAGAACTTATATTAGGTTATACTTTTATTAGAATAAGTAGAAAGAAAGGAAGATTATATATGGAAATATTTGATAGTGATGATTATAAGTTTATTAGCAATTTCATTGAACAGAAAATACCAATTTTAAAAGAAAACCAAAATTTTGAGAAGGATTATCTTAGACTTAATGACGCAATAGAAGAATTAGAACGCACTTTGTCCGAAGATCAAAAGAGACAATTTGACGAAATTATACAATTGTTTTACAAAACAGAAGAATACTATTTTGCTTTCAGTTACTCGTTGGGGATAAAATATGGTGACGAATTAAAAAAACTGTAATAAAATAAAATTTAACAGTGTTTATTGATTATATCATTCACAAGCATTACGCCTATATATAGCTTAGTTTCAAACTATTAGGATAATACTTTGATCAACCCAAATCTATCAATAAATCAATGTTTAAAACTTTTATATTTAATATAAGGTTAACCACATACGCATTGTACATTTTTATACAGTTCAATCTAAAATTTGCAAAGCTATGCAAGTTGTTGCAATTTAATATTTACATATTTGAAAATTTCACCATATTATTTTGACAAAAAGTAATCAATAAAATGTAATATGCTCTCTTTATCTCTTTTACTTAATTTTTTAAATTTTTCATCATAAATTGAAACCGTTCTTTTTACATCATCATCTAGTAAATCATACAATATAATATCAGGTGTGATTTGGTAAGCATTGCATAATTTTATTAGTGTATCAATACTTCCTTTTGACATTCCTCTTTCTATTTGACTTATATGTCTTGGTTCTAGGCCAGTTAGTTCTGCCACTTGATTTTGTGTCAAATTGTTTCGAATTCTATGCTGTTGATATACCTTTCCAATGTGTTTGTTTATGTTATCTTTATTCATACTCACTCCTACTTTCTTAATCTATAATATAATATTTTATAATAATTTTAGGAATGATTTTAAAATAGATGAAAATCAAAACATAATTGACTTTTGCCTAAGGCATATTTACAACAACTCAAAAAGTTGATAAAATTTAAATCGATTATAAAATTAGGCACTACCTTTTTATCGATAGTGCCTTTGGCGGAGTGAGTGGGATTCGCCGTTCGCTTCGCGCACTAGACTTCGCTTGCTTGCAAGCTCTGTCAACTCTCTAAAAAAGCTCCACTGGAGCTTTTTCTTTACGTTCGTTGCCCTCTCGGGTTCGAATCGTTTATTTTCCTGCCATAAAATTAGGCACTACCTTTTTATCGATAGTGCCTTTGGCGGAGTGAGTGGGATTCGAACCCACGAGAGCTTGCTCACAATAGATTTCGAGTCTACGCCGTTATGACCACTTCGGCATCACTCCATTTAATATTATTTACATCTTTAATTTTCACTGCAATAGTTTCATAAATTGCAGTTTTTTATTTGGATAACTTCGCTTTTTATTTATTAGCCGATTTAAAAAAATTTTCTCTTACTGAACAAAAAAACAACTTACAAACTGCATTGTTTATAAGTTGCCAAAGTTTGGAGCGGGTAGCGGGAATCGAACCCGCACAATCAGCTTGGAAGGCTGAGATTCTACCATTGAACTACACCCGCATCTCCAAAGTACTTTTACATTATAGCAATGAGTTTTATGGTTGTCAATACTTTTTTGATTTTTTCTGCCAACTCTTTGCAGCAAATCGTTCAAATATGCTTTGTATAAGTACTTTATGGTGATTACTATTTTTAATAATTTCTGTTTTATTTAAACATTTACGCACTTTATTACATTGAATCCTGCTTTTTTGTCTAATATTTCGCTATTTCCAAATAATTCTTCTAAGTATTTTATTGTGCTTGGTGCTCCGTGCTTTTTATTTATTACAATATATAGTGCTCCATCTTTTTTTAGATGTTCCTTTGCATCTGCATACATTTGATATATAATAGCTTTTCCTGCTCTAATCGGTGGATTTGTTATTATTGCATCATATTTTTCTTTTATTTGTTCAAATCCATTTGATTCGAATATTTTTATTTTACTAGCGACTTTATTTTTCTCAGCATTTCTTTTTGCTAAGTCTAATGCTCTATGATTTATATCTATCATTTCAACATCTATTACATTTTTGCTTGTTGCTAGTGTTATGCCTATTACTCCGTACCCGCAGCCAACATCTAATATTTTGCCTTTTACTTCATCATAAATTGTTTTCACTAAAAGCTCAGTAGCGCTGTCTACATGGTTCTTTGAAAAAACTCCATTGTCGCTTACGAATGATAGTTTTTTATCTTTTATCTCGTATTCTATTATTCTTTCTTCCGACTTTACGCTTGGATCCGCTGTAAAATAATGTTCCATATTTGTTTTTTTACATCTCCTAAACATCTCTAAACTTAGTGCTCTTACTTATTTTGCAGATATGTATCCTTGTGTTGGATTTACATATTTTCCGTTTACTCTTACCTCAAAGTGTACGTGAGGGCCTGTTGCATATCCTGTTGAACCTACTAGCATAATTGCTTGTCCACGTTTTACTTTGTCACCCTTGCTTACTAATAATTTTTGTGAGTGTGCATATAGTGTTACAATTCCACCACCGTGGTCTATCATAACTGTGTATCCATAACCTGAAATCCAACCTGCGTGTATTACTGTGCCATCATTTGCCGCTACTACATTTTTTCCATTACAACCAGCACCTGCTATATCAACACCGGTGTGCATTTTATATACCTTCAAAACGGGATGTAACCTATTACCAAACGGAGATGTTATAGTGTAATATCCTGGAAGAGGCCAAGTCATCGTTCCACCTGTATATTTACTATTTGATGAAGAACTTGAATTTTTCTTCAATTCTTCGGTTAATGCATCTGCCTTTTTTTGCAATTCATCTATCGATTCTTCTAGCAAATCTTCTGTTTTTTCAAGTTTCGAAAGATATGTAACACGTACTTCTTTTGTATCTTTTAGAGCAAGTCTCTGCGTTTCTGCTGCTTGTTTTTTGTTTTCGCACGTTGTTTTATTATTTTCTAAAGCTACTTTTTGGTTTTCTATTTCTTTTTTGTCGTCTTCTAATTCTTGCAATAGTTGATTGTCGTAAGAAACTATTTCATCCATTAGCTTATATCTATAAAAGAAATCTGTCATACTCTCAGAAGCAAGTAATGTATCCCAAAATGAAAGTGTTCCACACTTATAGTATGCAACAAGTCTTTCTTGTCTTGTGGCATCTTTTTTGGCATATGCTTCTTCTGAATATTTTATATTTTCCTCTGCTATTGTTATTTCGTTTTCAAGATTTGAAATATCATTTTCAAGTGTTGTTATTTGGTTTTCAGCACTTCCAATTTGCTTGTCTAACTTATCAATATCGCTCAATGTTAATTTCTTATCTTCTTTTACGTTATTTAACTCATTTTGTGTTGATTTTATATCTGTCTTTGTCTTATTAATTTGGCTTTGTATGCTAGAAGTTGTTGCAGCCAAAGCTGTGGAAGAAAGCATACTAGCCACCAGTAAAGCCGATACAAATCTTTTCATTTGTTTACCTCCTATACATCTAAATATTTACTAATAGATGCCGAACTTCCAACTGTTCCAATAAAAACAGAAAGAACGACTAATATAATTGCTAATTGGTTCATCGATTCATTTGAGAAGTTTAAGAAACTAAACATAGGTGTTGAAACCGACAAATCAGTTAAACTGCCACAAATCATATTAGTGATTATCAAGACCACTAACGCACTGATTAGTGAAATAATCAAAGCTTCAATAACAAATGGTGCTTTTGTGAAAGTATCGGTTGCTCCAACATATTTCATAATTGATATTTCTCTTCTTCTTGAATAAAGCATAAGTTTTATAGAATTCATCATTATAAAACAAGCTGCAACCACTGCTAAAATAAATATAGTAATAGAAACCACTTTTATTGTTATTGCTATTTTGCCAATCAACTCGCTGTTTTCATTTACCATTACATCACTATCTTTTTCGCCGACACCCTTAATTTCCCTAAGCGCTCTTGCTATCGAATTTGTAGAATCTATGTCTCTAATTGAAACCACAAATGATGCTGGATAAATATCATCTGGCACACCTTCTGTGATTCCTACTGGCACTCTTGATTTAGCTCTCTCAGCAGCTTCTTCCTTAGAAATGTATTCTACATTTTCAACACCAGGAATTGAAAGAATAGTATTTTTTACATTCGCTGTTTCATCTGTGGTTAGGTCTTGCAAATATACTTCTATCTTTCCCTGTGATTCTTTTACAGTGTCCATAAGTGAATTAGCTGAAACATATGCCACATACAAAAAAGATATGAAGAAAAATGCAAGTATCATTGTTGCTACACCTGTTAAAACAATTTTCTTGTTTTTAACAATACTGCTTGCCGCCTCTGCAATCCAATAACTAATTGTATTTATGTTCATTGATATACACACCTTTCTTTATGTCACTGCACACAGTTCCATTTTCTATCGCTATAACTCTTTTTTGCATTTTATCAACGATTTCTTTGGCGTGAGTCGCAACAACAACTGTTGTTCCTCTTCTATTTATATCATTTAGCAACGACATTATTTCCCAAGCTGTTTCTGGATCAAGATTTCCAGTTGGCTCATCTGCAATTAACATCATTGGATTATTTACAATTGCACGTGCAACAGCAACTCTTTGTTGCTCTCCACCAGAAAGTTCATCTGGATACATCTTTGCTTTTTTCAAAAGTCCTACTAATGCAAGCACATTAGGAACTTGTTTTTTTATCATTTTAGGATTTGCTTCAATAACACGCATTGCATAAGCAACATTTTCATAAACTGTTTTATCTGGTAAAAGTCTAAAATCCTGAAAAACTATTCCCATCTTTCTACGCAAGTAAGGTACTTGTTTTTTTGATATTTGCGTTATATCTTTGCCATTTATATATATGTTACCAGAAGTTGGTTCAACTTCTTTTAAAAGCATTTTCATAAGTGTAGATTTACCACATCCACTAGGTCCAACTATAAAAGCAAACTCGCCTTTTTCAATATGCAATGTTGTATGCTTTACAGCTTCTGTACCCGTCTGATATGTTTTACACACATCATCAAAAAAAATCATCAATTCATCCTCCAATTGTCATACAATGATCATATTCAACAAAATTATACCAATAACTTCAAATTAAATCAATAATGGAAATATGTTTTTTGTGTGAAAATGGAAAGAATTGGAGTAAAATATTATTACTCCAATTCCTTAAATCCTTTTCCATATGCATCTGTGGCACCTGTTATAATTGTGAATGCTTTATCATCAATTTCTAAAATACATTCTTTTAGTTTAGGTATTTCTTTTTTATTAACAACACAAAGCAAAATACTCTTTTCTGCATTTGTATACGTTCCAACAGCTTTAATTTTAGTTGTTGTTCTTTCAAGAACATTGTGCATATAATCCGAAATTTCTTTATCTTTATTTGTTATAATGAAAACAGCTTTTGAATAATCGGCACCAATAAGCACCAAATCAAGAACTTTTGTCATAACATATAATGCAACAATTGAATACAAAGCAATTTCAATGCTATTAAATAAGATAGCAGATGTACCAATAACAATTCCATCAACAATTAACAAAATCTCACTTAAATTCAAATGTGGTTTCTTTACCTGCACAAGCTTTGCAACCAAGTCTGTTCCACCAGTTGAACCACCAACTCTGTAAGTTAGACCAATTCCAAGCCCTGACAGAATTCCACCATAAATTGCTGCAAGAATAGGTTCTGATGTTAAAACCCCAAATGTCTCACCAACTTTAATTCCTAGTGAGCAAAAAATCATACCAATCAAACTTTTTACAGCATACTGAAAACCAACTACTTTCCAAACAAGTATAAATATTGGAATGTTAAGTGCAGGTAAAACAATGCTTGCAGGTATATTAAATAAATAATGTAATATGGTTGCGACGCCAGTGAATCCACCCGTAGATAACCTTGATGGCAATAATACACTTCCAACGCTAATTCCAACAAGAGTAGCTCCTAGTATCAAAACAATATAATTAAAAAATGAAACTAATTTGGGATTAGTAATCTTTTTCATATCAATCTTCCAACTCCTTTATTATTTTATCTAACGCTTCTTGTCCCATTTTTTCAAACGCTTGTGTCTTTTCTTTGTAATTAACATTGATATCTTTCATATAAATTTCAACTTGTTCCATAATCTTGTCCACAGAAATTTTTTCATATGTACAGACAGATGTCATATTCATCATCTCTAAAAAGCCATCTATCTTTGGCTCATATGAAATGCCTATTGTAGGCACATTCATAAGTGCAGAAAATACAAGTGAATGTAATCTAACACCAATATTTACATTCATATATCCCATAGCGCCTAAAATTTCTGATGGCAAATATCTATTAGGCATCAGTACAGTAGCTTCTTCATGTTTCATCTTGTGCATAACAATCTTACTAATTTCGGCATCTTTTGGCTTATGAAATGGAAAGAAAACAATTCTAGCGTTATATTTTTCAACTAGTCTATCTGCAATTTCTGCAAATAAATCAGTTCTATCTTTATCTTTCCATTCCCTTATTGAAAAGCCAATAAGCACTTCACCCTCTTTATAATTATGAACATTGTCCTTAATTATTTTCATGCATCTTTCAGGCGCAGGTGGTTTCATCATAAAAATCATATCAGAAGAAACCATCATTTTTTCTTCTTTAATACCCATCTCTTTTGCATAGTCATAAGCTTGTTTGTCTCTCATTGCAACAAGTTTAACACTTTTTCTGTTTAGAATACTTTTGGTCATAAATCTATAAAATTTAGTGTTAATTGGTCCCATTCCTTGATATGCAATACAAACTTTTTTTCCTAAAAGTTGTGCTAACTGAACTATTCCAAGATAATACCAAATGCTTTTTTTGCTAGTAATGTCTTGGAACAAAGTTCCTCCGCCACTAACTAATATATCTGACTTTCTAATAGCTTTTACTATTTCAGCTAAGTTATACCTGTCATAAGCTTCAACGTTGTATAACTCTTTTGTCCTATCTGGATTAGAAGAAAGCACAATAAGTTTATAATTCTTTTTAGCTAAAGCAATTGAAAAAGTCTCTATCATAGCTTCATCGCCTGTGTTATTAAAACCATAATAACCCGATATTAGTACGCTTTTCATAAATTCAACTCTCCTTAAAGAAAGCTGAAAATCGAAGATTTTCAGTCTTTCGATTCTCCGAGAGTTTTCAACTAAAAAAGAAACCTCTCGCATAAATTTGTGTCTTTATATAATATGTAAGAAAAGAGATTCGTGACAAGTTACTTTATTCGTCAATTTCATATTATATAAAAATTCTTAACTATATTTTAATATAACAGTTTAAATAAAACAAGAAAAAGCAAAAATAACTTTTTATCAAAAGAAAAAATGAACCTTAACCATTAAGCAAATAATGCTTCTAGCCCTTATTTTTAGGCATTTCAGCTTATATTATTTGTTCAACAGTTTAGGTTCTCTTAACACTTTAAACTACCATTTCATATTTTTTAAGGTTTGTAAAGCAACTTTAGCAGCATTCATTTCAGCTTCTTTTTTGCTCTTTCCTTCACCGCTTCCTAAAACTTTTCCATCCGCAGAGACTTCTGCAACAAACACCTTATCGTGTTCTGGACCAAGCATATTAACTATATTATACTCAATTTTAACCTCTCCTCTTGCTTGAACACGTTCTTGCAATTGCGTTTTATAGTCTCTATTTCCTTCTTCTATAAATTCTTGTATTCTTGGCAAAATATTAGGCAAAATAAACTCTCTTGCAGACTCAATTCCAGAATCCAAGAAAATAGCACCAATAACAGCCTCTATGCTATCTGCCAAAATAGAAGCCCTATATCTTCCATCAATTTTAGCTTCACACTTACCAACATGCAAGAAATCACTAAAACTATATTTATTAGCCACACGTGCTAATGAATCCTCACAAACAGCATAAGCTCTAGCTTTAGTCATTTCTCCCTCTGTAAGTTTAGGATACGTATTATAAATATATTCACTTGAAATAAGCTCCAAAACAGCATCTCCCAAATATTCAATTCTCTCATTATAGTCAGTAGATGCGATTTCGTGTGCAAATGAGCTATGAGTAATTGCAGTATTTAGATATTCCCTATTCTTAAATTTATAACCAATTTTCTCTTCAATGTTCATTTTTTAATCCTTTCTTACCATTATAGCTAAAAGGTGCCAAATGAGACCTTCCCCTTTGGCACCATAACCCCTTACTTATTATTTTTTATGTATTCAACTACATCTCCAACAGTAGAAATTTTTTCAGCTTCACTATCTGGTATTTGCAAATCAAACTCTTCTTCCAATGCCATAATTAGCTCAACTATATCTAATGAATCAGCTCCTAAATCATCTATAAATGATGTTTCAAGTTTAATTGCATCATCTTCAGCATTTAATTGCTCTATTATAACTTCCTTAACTTTTTCAAAAATTGCATCTGGATTCATTCCAAATGACCTCCTTTCACTCTTTTGTTTTAAGCTCCATCCTTATATAGGAATATTCATTAAATACAATTTTATTAGCACTTATGCACAAATTCGTAAACCCATAGGCATATAAAACAATATTTAAAATCAATAGCTCACACTACGTTTTCCTATACAATAACAATAGTATATGTTTATTTAATTGTCAATATTTTATTTACCATTTTTAAAACAAATGTTGCAAATACACTTAAACCTTTAATTTACAACACTATTTTTCTTAGAAGTAGGTCCAAAAAGCTCATCAAACTTCTTTTCAAGTTCAGCTTGTAAATCATATTCTGGATCATCCATTGGGCTTTGCTTACTTGGACTATCAACTTTTGCTGTGCTAGCTAAATTCTTTGGCTTTGTAACGCCTGAAACATCAACATCAAAATCATCTACATCCATCAAATTTCTTCCACTTGCAGTAGTTCCAGAACCAAAAACATCTGAATCACTTGTGCTTGTAGGTGCACTTATTGGAGATGAGAAAATATTATCATATCCACCAAGTTCATATGGATTTGTAATCTTATATTCTCCTCTTCTAGGTTGACCTATGTTTCTGTGGTCAAGTTCAACTTTCTTTGCGGCAGCAGAAAGTGCATGTGGTCCTCCTGGGCTCCTATAATACCAATACTTTTGGGCCTTAATAGGTTTTGTTGCTTGAAGCAAAATTATGCACTCTTCTGAACTCATTCTTCTAAGTTCATCTGGTGTCATTAGCGGTCTTGCCATAATTTGATCTGAATAGCTATGACCACTAAGTTTTGAATCTTTATCTGTGCTCTTTGAAATACTATTATGAGAAATAGTTTTTTCACCCAACTGCTTAGAAAAAGTTTCAAGTGTCTTTTGAGCATTACTTCCTAAAAACAAATGTGTACTGCAATTGGCCATAATGTTTTCAGTAACTTTTTCATCATAAATAGCAATAAGCTGATCTATACTCTGTAAAATAATACTAATATTTATTCTGTAAGATCTACAAGTACTAAGAATTTGCTCAAATCTAGGTATTCTACCAATGTTAGCAAACTCATCCAAAATCAAGAATAAAGGTGTTGGTAGTTTTCCTCCCAAAGTATCAGCATAATCATAAAGCCTGTCAAGCATCTGTGAGAAGAATATGTTCATTAAGAAGTTGTATGTATCATTAGTAGCAGGCGTTATAAAATAAAGTACAGATCTCTTATCAACTAAGTCTTTAAACTCAATTGTATTTGTACTAGTCATTGCTGCAATTTCTTGCGAATCAAAGGCTTCAAGCTTAGCTGCAAGTGAAACTAAGATATTTGAAAAAGTCTTTTCAGAGCCTAATCTAATAGTCTCAAAAGCCTTTCTAGCTGGATTATCAAAAGGAAGATCCATGAATATATTTCTTAAATCTTCGCCTTCGTTCTCTCCACCAAGTCTAACTAATGCTAAACAGCTTGCTAGAGAATGTTCCTCTTTTGGTCTATTAAGCAAAATATAATACATAACAGCTTTTAGTAAAGCTTCAGACGTTTGATCCCAGAAAGGATCACTAGACTTTCTATCTCCACCCTCTTTATTAGAAATAATCTTAGCAATAGTATCAACATCAAGCGTTCCACGAATGTGTGAAAGCGGATTATACCCGTCACTGCATTTAGGATCAACCAAGTTTATAACGTGTACATCGTAACCCTTTTCTTTGAAAATACCAGCAGTTCTATCATAAAGCTCTCCTTTTGGGTCCGTAAAAATATAAGAGCCTAACATCTGAAATGCATTTGGTATAACAAATGAAGCAGATTTACCAGCACCAGAACCACCAATTACTAAAATATTACCGTTCTTGCCTGGTGGTGGTGGATTCATAGGAATACAATATCCATCTGCTAAAATCATTCCATCTTTTGGTTTCAAAATAGAATATGCTTCCTGTTTAGTACACCAATCAGCAGAACCGTGTTCAATATCTTCATATTCTCCTTTGCTTCCTGCCTTTATCAATATAATTATCATAAAAATTAAATAAGCAATTGTAAAATACTTTAAAGCCTCTAAATATGCTGGAAAACTCTTTGTAAAAGCAATTTTCAAGTTGCTACCGAGGATCAGAAACAACCTTTCCAAATACTTCTATCACTGTATCACCTGAAAAGGCACTATCACCAGAAAGCGTGCCTTCATAAGAGACTCTGCTAAATGCAGGCACTAAAAATAGGGCTAGCAAAACAAATACTATCCCTAAGGTTATGAATATAGGTTTATTTTTATTAAACCAATTTTTCAACTTGGTTTCCTCCTTTGTAATTTGAATGTATCATTTGTTACTCTCTAATTTCTTCCTTAGCAATTTCTCCATTAACAAGATCTCTTGACTTAATAGCTCTATCTCTTCTAAGTTTTACTGTACAACTAGCAGGACTTATGCTAGCTCTAGCAGGAGACTTTAAATCGCCATCTTCATACTTAGCCATATGTACTTCTTTCGTTGCCATAATACACTCCCCCTTAAAAACTAAACCTCTTTGACTTCAAGTGCAATATATGATTTATTTGGTTGCAATTTAATTTTGGCTTTAACCATATTTGCATCATCGTCATAATACAAAACTGGTCTAACCTCATCAGCGATTTCTGGATCTATAATAGAAATAGGTCTTTTGAAATTTGGAGTATACTTAAGTTCTTTATACGTCTCCTCATTATCTGTATTTAAAACCTCAAATTCAACTTTTGAAGGCTTTTCAGAAACAAGTAACTTATCACCAGTAAGAATAGCAGTGTTTAAAAATGCTTTCTCTCCGTCTATTGTAAGAAGCACAATATCATCCTGAGCAGAATCATTATTCTCAAGATAAAAAGTTTTCTTACCAGCATTAGTGCTATCCGGAAGTGTGTAATTAAGTTTTTGCAAAGTACAATAAGATGTACCAGCCTCAGGCTTATTAACTGCAAAAGCTAACGTGCACATCTCTGGTGAATCAATAATAGTAAAATTCTTTTCAGTACTAAGTTCCATATCCCATACCCCTTTTCTAAGACATCGCCTATTGGTATAAAACAGTTCACTACTATAACTATTATACCAATCGATTATGTAAATGTCAATATTTCCTAGCTATAAACGGCGACACCTCTTTCAATTTTAAAAATAACTCTTTTTCCTCAGTTGTAAGCTTTGATGGCACCATTATCTTAACAGTAAGAACCAAATCTCCACGTCTGCCATCTTTATCTATATAACCTTTATTTGCAATTCTAATCTTTTCACCTGTTTGAGTGCCAGCAGGCACACTAACAAGCAACTTTGAATCAATTCCATCTATATTAAACTCTGTACCCAGTGCGGCTTCCCAAGGAGCAAGCTCTAAATCCATATCTAAATCTTTATAATCAATTTTAAACTTAGCATTAGGTAAAATACTAACTCTAATAAAGAAATCTCCATTTTTACCACCATTTTTGCCCGGTCTGCCTTGATGTGCAAGTCTAATCTTTTCGCCTGGTTGAATTCCACGGGGAATTTTTACAAGAATAGTCTTCATTGCATCATCATCAGTCCTAAATGCAATTTTTCTCTCAGTGCCATAGAACCCATCTTCAAGAGAAATCTCAATATTAGATTCAAGATTTCTTCCATCAACAGCTCGCAAATTCTCATCTTGGTATTTATCCAAATTTGTAACAACTTTTGGTTCATTATTTTTAGAGCCGAAAAAAGTAGTAATAAAATCCGTAACGCCTTCGCTCACATTAATTCTATCTTTAATTTGAGCCCCAGTACCAGTTATAGTATCTTTAAAGCTAAATGCAAAATGTACTCTATCATACTTCTTTCTAGCATCAATATCACCCAAAACCTGATAAGCTTCATTGATATCCTTAAACTTTTCAGAAGCACTTAAATCCCCACCGTTCAGATCAGGGTGGTACATCTTAGCCAAATGCCTATATGCACTTTTAATTTCATCGTCACTTGCCTTCGAACTCGACAAGCCTAAAATTTTATAATAATTCTTGTATTTCAAAACATTTCATTCCTTGCAAAACTTTCTATGGAATACCAGATTCCAAAAATATTATATCATAACGAATTTATAAGACAATAAAAATTTTAACAAAAACGTACTTTTTCTAATACAAAACGATGATGTTATTTGAAGAATAAAAAAATTCTTTCGCTCTATAATTGCCTTCATTATATTGCAACATTTCCTCTTATAATAATTTTGATTACTTGTATATTCGCATTTCCTTTAAAATATGGTAAAATCATTATGGGGTGGGAATATGAAAGAATTTTTAAGGAATATAAAATTTATTTGGAAATACTCAAAAAGCGAGAAAAAAAGAATTATAGCTTATGTGCTTCTTAGCATATTTAATATTGCGACAAGTATATTATATCCATTTATATCTGCCAAAATAATTGTAAATCTTACAAACAACAATATTGAGCAATTCATTTTTATGGGTGCAGTTTTGCTTTCTGCATATCTTATTGACAACACTATAAGTTATTTTAAAAGCAAATTATACGAAAAAATATTCAGAGAGATATATGTTAATATGCAGTCAAGCTTAGGAGCAGAAATTTTAAAATTAACTAATAAGACATTAGAAGAAAACGGGACTGGTGTATTCATACAACGTTTAATTGGCGATACTAAAAATATTTCAACTATATTTACAGATTTAAATAACTATATAAATGGAATAATATTGAATATCGGAGTGCTAGTTACGTATTTCATTTTAAGCAAGCCGATGTTTATATTTGTTTTAATCGCATTTGCAATTAGACTTATTATCGAAATCCTAAGAGTTGATACGTATAGTGAAAATGACAAAAAGTACAGAAAATATAATGATGCAATGACAAGTTTTGTTGGCGAAATAGTGCGTGGTGCAGAAGATATCAAAATGTTAAATGGTGAAGAAAGTTTTTTAAATGAACTTAAAAATAGATTTAGAAAACTAAATTCAGAACGATATAAAATGGAAAATACAAATTTGTCTTATTTGCTTGCTAGATGGTACTGGGCACAAATGTCATATTTTATAATGATTTTAATAATTGGTTTGTCAATTATGAATGGCAATATGACAATTGCCGTTGGAGTTGTTATTTTTAATTTTGGTAATAAATATAATAGTCTGGTTCAGAATATTACTGGGTTTCACGAATTGATTAAAAAATTTAATGTATCTGCTACAAGAATATTTGATATTTTTGAAAACGATAAATATAGGAAAGAAAACTTTGGAGATAAGCACTTAGAAAATATCCAAGGAAACTTCGAATTTAAGAACGTTTCATTTAGATATGACGATAAAAATTATGTACTTAAAGACTTAAATTTTAGTATACATTCTAAGGAAACTGTTGCCTTTGTTGGAAAAAGTGGCGCAGGTAAAACTACTATCTTTAATCTTCTTTGCAAAATGTATGACAATTATGAGGGAAATATAGCAATAGATAATATCGATATAAAAGAATTAAACAAAGATTCTATCAGAGGAAACATAACAATTGTAAACCAAAATCCGTATATTTTTAATACAAGTATTAGAGACAATTTTAAATTAGTTAAGCAAGACTTAACCGACGATGAGATGAAAGAAGCACTTAAAATGGCGTGTCTGGATGACTACGTAGAATCTTTACCAAATAAATATGATACTATTGTTGGTGAAAATGGAATTACATTGTCTGGTGGTGAGAAGCAGAGGTTAGCAATAGCAAGAGCTTTCATTCAAAAAACAAAGATAATACTTTTTGATGAAGCAACATCTGCACTTGACAATGAAACTCAATTAAAAATTCAACAAGCAATAAATAATCTGAAAAACGAATATACTATTCTAATCATTGCTCATAGATTATCAACAATACAAAACGTAGATAGAATTTTAATGCTTGACAATGGGCACATTATTGCAGAAGGCACACATAATGAATTATTGCAAAACTGTAATCAATATAATGAGTTGTATCATACTGAGATTGCTACAATTGACTCAAAAAAAAATGAGTATAGTAAATAGTTGTACACACCGTGATTATATAAAAATATGCATTTCCGTTTTCTATTTTAAAAAACTTAACCTAAATAATGAATGTAAATAAAAAGTTATAAATTTTCTTTAAATTAAACAAAGCACTGTCGTATTATTCTGGCAGTGCTTTGCTTTTCATCTTTTAATATATTTATTTCTATTGCAGTAATCCCAGTAATTTGCTACTAATCTTCATATCCCCTATATATTACTGCAACTCCACTTAGTTCATCAAATGCAATTCTATCGTCTGATTTTAGTGTGAATGTATTTCTGTCTGCAAATTCTGCATATGTGAATTCCCAGTCACCAGTTTTTCCTGTTTTTCCAACTCTCGCAAATACGAATCTGTATTCTGCGAGGTAATATGTCTTTCCGTTGAAAGTATATGTGTCTTCTCTTAAATCCAATAATTCTTTTGTTCCAGCAACCTCTGCTACTTTGCCACCTGTAACGTGTTCTACGCAAATATCATTTTTATATCCTATAAAGGCTGTTTTAAATCTTTCTTTTATTGTTATATAGTCTTTATCGTTTACTTCAAATGTTACTAGTTCGCCTTCTTCAGCATCTCCACTATACATATTGTATCTTGTTGTAGTTCTGCCTATAACTGAAAGTCTAGCACTAACAACTTGTATTATTTTTAAATCATTTTTTCCTTCTTTGTTTCCTTCTTTGTCGAAACTAATATCTGAAATTCTAGCTATTTGGTAATTCACTTTGTTAACAGCCGATTCTACAACTAAAACTTCTATATCCATTTTTTCATTGTAGAAAATATGAATTTTATACTTCGATAAATCACCTAGCGCCTCAACCTCTTTATATTTACTAACTGAACATTCTGCAATCTTATCAATAGAATTGTCTTCGTATTTTTTTGTAACTTTTAAAATTATTGTGTCTTCTGTTAATGTATATTCTCCAAAAGCTTCATTGTAATACTCATCTTTCGAATCATATAAGAATGATACATCTTCAAACTTTTTGCTTTTATCAACTATTTCATACGCACCTGCTACTTTGCCTTTAATTTTAGAAAGTGCTACCAAATCTCCAACATCGCAGTAAAATTTTGAAGGTACTTTGTATGAAACTTTTTCTCCATTTAAGTCAACACCTTTTATTGTATATTTATCGCTTTCAGGTGCAACTCCCGAAGCCGTAACATATACAAATTGGTATTCACTGTCTTCATATTTCTTATCGATATTCTCGTCTTTGTATTTACCAAACTCAATCTTATAAATTTCTTCAGCAACATTCAAATAAAAAGTAATATCCCTTGGCATCAATTTTTCAAGTTCTTTTTTATCCATATCTTCTGAATAATTATATGTCTCTTTATCTCCATCAATTGTGTAAACACAGTCGTTTGCAACTATATATCTATCCCCATCGATGTAAAGATTATCTAAATCTTTGTAATTTGTAATAGTTCCAGTTATTGTCTTAGTTTCATACGTATAAAGAGCATCTTTTATAAGTGCTGTTACAACAGCGTTTTTAGGAATATCGCTCCATTTTACTTTTTTACCATTTTTAATTACTGCTGCATCTGATGTAGTATATTCTTCGCCATTTATTAAAACGGCTCCTACAACATAATTCTCATCGTTTTTGTCAGATTTATTTGAAGAATTTACTTTTATTTCATTAACTAAGATAGAGTCAGATGGATTAACATACACAACTCTATATATAATTTCTCCATCCTTTGATGTGACTAAATATGCGTATTTCGCAGAATTTAAAGAGCCATAAGAAACTTTATTTCTAGCACGTTTTAAGTCATATCCTTGGCTTTCCAAATAAAAAATTGGCCCTGCAACTATTTTTGAATTAGCAATATCATCATCTATTGAGAATCCATACATAACTTCATTCTTTTTGTCATACACTCCCGAAGCAGTTGCACCAAGTGCATAAATAGGAATATCAGAAGCTGTCGTGTACTCTTTGCCACCAATTTTTATCGTAATCATGTCTCCTGATTCCCCAACAACACCAGAAACAGTTCCTTTTATATTTGTATAATCAGGAAATAACACTTCAAGTTGAGGAATATCTGAATATGTATAGTTCAAGCCTGTTTTATCGTTTTCAGAAGAAATAACCCATCTATCTGACACTAGCATATTCCACCAAAGTACTGCAACATCTCCACGTTTTGCAGAAGATGTAAAGGCATTAAAAGTAGACATGCCTTGGTTTAATTTTAAGTCAAACATCTTTTTAGTATAGTTTGAATACCAAGGAGCTACGCTTTCGTCTATATTCAAGTAGCCTAAAATTCTTAAAACAATTGCTACTGTTTCAGCATAAGATACTTCTTTTTCAGGTTTGAAAGTTCCATCTTGATATCCTTTCAAAAGACCTAAATCACAGGCAACTCTTATATAATTTCTTGCCCAATGGTCTTTTTTTACATCAGAAAAACCTGCACTAAAATCCATACTATCCGCATATTCTTGAAGTCCTCTCGTATAAACTATCATTTTTGCAAGTTCAGCTCTGGTTATTCCTTTATTTGGTGCAAAAGTGTTTTCTGAGATACCATTTATAACTCCTAATTCAGCTATTCTTTCAACAACGCCCTCATACTGAGTGCCTTTAATATCGTAAAACGTGGCACCAAAACTCACGCACGATAGGCATAACACAAGGCACGAAATAAATAAACAAACTTTAAATTTTTTCATTAGTACTGCCTCCCAAATTAAAATTCCTATTATAATTATATATGATAAATAAAAAAGTGCAAACACAATAATGCCAATTTTATTAAAACTTTACACTCTTCCATCAATTCCACTTATACCTCGTTTTTAGGTTATTAAAAATACTAAAATTATTCTTTTGTCTTTGTATTCTTCCAACAACAATAAATGGCTGAACTTCTTGCTTCTTAGCAAATTCAATAATACTTGATTCTGTCAAAGTCTTATTATTTATAAATTTATTATATTCTTCTTCATTTATCAAAGCTTTTTTAGCAAACTCATCTGCTTTGTCTTCCATATCTGACTTTGAATTTTCAAAGTCTATGAAGTTAGAATTAGCTATATCTCCATTTAATAAGTGACCTATTTCGTGAAATAAAGTAAACCAAAATATATCTGCAAAAGCTCCTCTAATAGTCATAGATAATATTATCTTACTATCATTTTTCTTTATAAATCCTTGTACTGGTGCTCCTGTAAAGTTCTTTACAACTTGAAAAACAACTCCACACTCCGAAAATATTTTAGTTAATTCGCTTATTGCATCGTTTATTTTCAGAAACATACATTTTTTAATATTTTTAATATTTTTTCTTAATTTTTCTTCATCGTAATCAGCCTCTACATTAGTTCTTTCAGAAAGTAAATCACATATTCTCAACCACACATAAAGTACATATATATTAGTTTCAACAGTTTGAGATTTTCTAAAAGCTGCCTGACTTGTAACTAAATTATTTATATATGTTAGATTATTAACATTACATATACTTCTTAATTCTATTATTTGAGAAATCACACTATTTGTTTTGTCCATTAAGTTTAAATTTTCTGCGTATTTTATTACTTCTTTCAATGTCTTTACTATATTAACTTCGTTTTCATCAATTTCCTCTTGCTCTCTATATTCCAATATTTCTTTATCATATATTCCTTGTAAATTTATCCAAAAACTTGCAGGCATTCCAAAAACATATTCTAGGCTCTTTGCAAAAGCTGGTGATATACCCTTTTTTCCATTTACAACTTCACTAATATGTTTCGGAGAAAAACCGGTTCTGATAGCTAATTCTTCTTGATTCATATTCTTTTCTTCAAGGACTTCTTTTATAGTTTCTCCTGGATGAATAATAAAATCAAGGGATAATCCATTCATTCTTTCCACCATGATAATCCAACACTCCTTTTATATCTATTTTCTTACACTCTTTTAAACTCTCTATGTCCAAATTTGTTTCTAGTGGTTCAATAACTATTCTATAATTAGCTGTTATTGATATTCCAAAACATTTGTTTAAACTTCCACTTAACGGATGAGGATTTCCAAATCTTAACTTCGTTAAATATTCATTTAAATTATTTGATGCTTCTAATTGATTCAGCCTTTGCTTAACTTTTCTTCCGATTTCTAAGCCGACTTTTCTTTGTAAAGTTTTCGCATCACAGAGTATTCTTCGCACTTTTTCGTCTCTATATTCTAATTGCAATTTTTCACCTTCTTAAAGAAAATTACCTATTAGGTAATTTATATTATACTATCATTGCTATCGTATTGCAAGTGAATTGCAATTATTTTACAATTTATCATTATATTTTTATTTATTTAGCTGCATTAAATAACTTAAAGCAATATTTTGGAGATAATGTAAACTTTTTTGCTATCTTAAAATTATGGTACAAAAACTTTTCATTAACGCAAAGAGACTCGTATTTTCGAAATACGAATCTCTTTTTCTAAAATATTAACATTTAATTCACTCGTGCTTTAAATTAAATTGTTTATATCTACTGAACTTCCACTGCTGATGTGTTTCCACATTTATCGTATGCTTCTATTCTGTCGCCTGTTTTTAAAGTTATTCCGTAATCTGATTCTAATTTAGCATAAGTGATTTTTCCGCCTGTTAATAAAACTGTCTTGTCGTTTATTTTTATTACTTGAACTAAGTTGTTTTCAGCATCTGAAACTTGAATTTCTGTCGCACCTAGCGATATTGTTGGAGCATTTAATTCTACCATTACATCTGTTTTAATCTCTGTGCTTTCAAGTCTATTGCCTGCCATATCAACGATTGCACTATCATCAAATATCAAGCAAACAGTTCCCTTGCCTCTTAGATTATCAACTGTAATTGTATAATACTCACCTGACATTATCTGTGTTCCTTCTTGTTGTGGTCCATATACAGTTGGTAATGTAATTGAAGTAATGTTCATTCCATAATCTGTTGAATATGTGACATCTCCATTATCATCTTTTACTGCAATCTTTATATTAGCTCCTGTTAACTTGTTCGCAAAGTCATAGTTTTCATCTTTAACTAAGAACTTAAACGAGGTGCTGTTAATTCCGTTATTTCCAACATATTTTTGTAGTAACATTGTGCTGTCACTTGCCATTTCACTAATCTTTCCAACACTATCTCTTACCCAAGCATAAACTGTATGCTCACCATCTTTATTAGGTAATGTGTATAGTATTGTTTCTGTGAATGGAATCCAACCAGCAGAACTTTCTGCCTGACTAGTTGTTAATAGTTGATTACTTAATAATATTTCTTTAACACCTGTATCATCCTCAGCTTTTACTTGAATGAATACTTCAGCTGTAAACGTGTAATCTTCAGCTATATCAAATAATTTTATTACTGGTACTGCATTATCAATATTCTTTATCGTTATTGCTTTATCATACATAGTAACATTTCCAACTAAGTCTCTAACGAATAGATACCAAGTACCGTTCGTTGTTATTTCTGCATCAAATGAAACCAAGTTTTCAGATAAATCTAATTTCTTCCACGTTGTTGGTGTTGACTGACTGCTTGAAATTGAATATGCGTAAACGCCTGATTCCATATCATTTGCTCTAACTGTTACAATTACTTTTGTTGTGAATGTATCACTATCATAAGCAACATTTTCAATAATTGGAGCATTTTTATCTATATTATTAACTAGTGCTTCACCTGTAACAACATTATTATAAATATCATAAACTTCAAAATAGTAATATCCATTTTCATCAACAGTTACTGTTGCAACGTTGTTTGTCAATGTAATATCGTCTCCTGAATGAGTTCCACCTGTAAATGTTACTTTGTGAATTCCTGCTCCGCTGTCAACAATTGTTATCTGCAATATTGTGTCATTAGCTCTCCACTCTGGTGTTATATTCTCAACTTTAACCGTAGGTAATGCTACAATTAAGAAGGTTAGACTTCTTTCGCCCTTGTAATCTCCATCACCTGTGATTATAACTGTTGCCGTTCCAACCTCTACATTGTCTTTGTATACTAATGTATAATCTGTATTAAATACTAATTCTTTACCAGTGTAATTATCATAAATAAACACGCCTGGTCTCTTTTCATTTCCATCATAAACTAAAACTTCTTGTCCTAAAACTGCATCAAGCTCATTGATATTTCTAGCTTTAACTGGTCCAACAATAGCAGTCAAAACTTTTGTGTTATAATTATCGGCAGTCACTGTAACCTGAGTATAAATATATTTGCCAACTAAGTCTCTGTCAATAGTTAAAATATCATTTGATTCTGGCACACCATAGTTATCATTTAATCTTGTTCCGCCCTCTGTTGAGTTTGCAAGATTATAGAACCACTCAAATGTAAGCTCTGCACTTGCAGGAACAACATTTGAAAAGTCTATGTGTAGCTGTCCACCATAAGTTGGGTCTCCACTAATTGTAACATATCCTGTAATTTCTGCTGGTGTAATTTCAAAATTCTTTGTAATAATACCTACATAATTTCCAATGCCAATAATCGTTACTGTGGCTGTGCCTACATCTATGTTGTCCGTATAGTCCACAACATAATCAACGCCTTCTTCTATCGCTGCCCCATTATTAGTAACTGTAATTTGTGGTTCAATTTCAACGCCAGTGTATACATAAGAATCCTTAGCCAATGTGATTTCCATATTGCTTATGTCAGCACTTTCTATATTGATGGTTCTAATTATTTCATCAACTTTCGTTGTAGTTGTTGTGCCTGGTTTTGTGTAGTTTAGAACGTATTTAACTTCGTTTTTTCCTACAACGCTTGTGTCAACAGGAAGCCCTGAAACACTCAATGTATAGCCATATTTTGTATACTCTGTTCTATCTCTACTTCCAAATCCAAACACAGTAACACCAGCATCTTTTGTTTCGTCATATGTGCTTCCAGGTACAATTTCTACTGGATTATCTCCTGCAAGTTCTAACATTGGACGAATACGATATAAGTCTCCATTTTCGTCTCTGCTATCAGCAAATATAGTTGAATAATTTTCTGCTTGCTCATATAGCTTTTCAGATTCAGGATCTGGGACGTATAAAATTGCATTAGATAAAGTATTTAAATATGTGTTATTGCTGCCATCGTTCAATAATTTCATAGCTTGATCAGATGAAACAATTTTATTGTTTAATATAATAGCTTTTAGGCTCGAACAATCACAAAACATATAACTCATATCTGTTACTTTCGATGTATCAAAATTGCTTATATTTATTTCAGTCAAATTAGCACACGAATAGAACATGTCATACATTGTTGTTACATTAGATGTAACAAAATTGCTTACATCTAATGTCGTTAAACTACTACAATTATAAAACATTCTATCCATATTTGTTACTTTAGATGTGTTAAAATTACTAACATTTAAATCAGTTAGACTTTTACATTTAGAAAACATGTAACTCATATTTGTTACATTTGACGTATTAAAATTTTCTAAGCCAACTATACTTGTTGATGACATGCTTTCATCATATCCTGCAAACATATATGACATATTTGTTACTTTTGAAGTATCAAAATTACTTACATCTAACTTTGTTAAACTACTACAATCGGAAAACATATAATGCATATCTGTTACTTTAGATGTGTTAAAATTACTAACATTTAAATCAGTCAAATTAGCACACGAATTGAATATGCCATGCATTGTTCTTACATTTGATGTATCAAAATTGCTTACATTTAATTTTGTTAAACTCCTACAATTGTAAAACATATTTGTCATATTAGTCACATTTGATGTATTGAAATTACTTACATCTAATTTTGTTAAGCTACTACAACTGTAAAACATATTTGCCATACTAGTCACATTTGATGTATTAAAATTTTCTATGCCAACTATACTTGTTAATGACATGCTTTTAGTAGATCCTGCAAACATATCTGACATATCTGTTACTTTTGAAGTATCAAAATTGCTTACATCAATAGTTTCTATACTATTAGTATCATAGAACATGCGACCCATATCTGTTACATTTGATGTATTAAATCCACTTACATCTAACTTTGTTAAACTCGTACAATAGGAAAACATACAATCCATATCTGTTACTTTAGATGTGTTAAAATTACTAACATTTAAATCAGTTAGACTTTCACAATCACAAAACATATAACTCATATCTGTTACTTTAGATGTATTAAAATTACTAACATTTAAATCAGTTAGACTTTCACAATAATAAAACATATCTTTCATTGTTGTTACATTTGACGTATTGAAATTACTTACATCTAATTTTGTTAAACTCCTACAATTGTTAAACATATATGTCATATTAGTCACATTTGACGTATTGAAATTACTTACATCTAATTTTGTTAAACTCCTACAATCGCTAAACATACTTCTCATACTAGTCACATTTGATGTATTAAATTTACTCACGTTTATTTCAGTCAAATTAGCACGCGACTCGAACATGCCTTCCATTCTTGTTACATTTGAGGTATTAAAATTTTCTAATCCAACTATACTTGTTAATGACGTGCCTTCAAAAAATCTCGCAAACATATACGACATATCTGTTACTTTTGAAGTATCAAAATTGCTTACATCAATAGTTTTTATATTCTTAGTATTATAGAACATGTTATTCATTCTTGTCACATTTGATGTACTTAATAATTCAAGGCCATTAATCTCTGTTAAGTTAGCATAATCTGCAAAGAATGAATCGGCATTTGATGGTAAATATATCTTGTTCTCTCCTTTAGTACCTATATATAAATCATATCTGCCACTAACTGTCGATGAAGGCACTACAAAAGCTAATATTTCTTTGCTTCCTTCTTTATTTGAAACATCCCATGTTGCTTCCGTTCCATTCGGAGCATCAATCCCTCTTTTAAAAGTTATTGTACTTATTTTATTTGCTGTATATTTTGTCATATTACTTCTAAGCGCTCCTAAAGCGTAATGAGTTGTTACTCCATTTACACTACTTCCTGATTCACGTGGCATTATATACGTATTAGTAATTATTAATTCCGCCCCAAACGTCGTCCTTATCTCAGTCTCTATATTTTCAGGTTCAGCCTCATCTAATTCTTGTGAAGTATATAATTCACTTGCACGTGCACTTTTAGGCGCATTTGTAGCAAGCTCTCCTTCTTCATAAGTTTTATCGTTTTCTATATTAACTTCGGTGTCTGCAACGTTTTGCTTTTGTTGCTCTGACCTATCAAATTCGCCATATTTATTTTGTTGCATTACATTTGAAATGCCAAAGCTGAATACTAATGTTGTAAGCACGCTTAAAATAATAACTAATTTTCTTTGAAGTTTCATAATAGACTTTCCCCTTTCATCTTCTGCACATTAAAATATTTTTAGCTTTTCGTTTTTGTCATTTTGTTTTTAATTTGTTTCACATTTGACTTAAACTTTTAGCTTTAATTTCTTTAATTCACATCTAAGCAAATTATAACTAGTTAAATTCACTTTGTAAACACACGTATACGCGCGCATATAGAAATAAGTAGGGTTTGAAAGATTTACCAACGACAAAGGCACTTACGGAAATACTTTTTAGCTTGTTAATAAAATGGTTATTTTTTACCTTATATTAAATTTCCGTTACAGTTTTATTACAAACTTGTTACATTGTTTGTAATTTTTTGCAATATTTTCTCAAAATTATGTATCCGTAGGATGTGCGTTTGCTTTTTATACGTACAATTTATACAATAATTGGAATTTTAATAAGAAATATTGGAAATATAATAATTATTATTTAGTCTTATATAAAACGCTAATTTATATATGTTATAGATATTCTTTTGACCATTTGCCTTTAAACAGAAAAAAGTCTATGTATATTACATTGAATTTTCATTCACGAATATACATAGACTCTTATTTAAAATTTGATTATATTTAAATATCAAAGTTTTAGTAAAATATGCTTCTACATTTATTTATCTTCTTAATCCTATTTTTTGTTTCATTAACTCGTATTTTTTCTTTGCTATTTCTCTTGATTTTTCTTTCCCTGCATCTAAGATTTTGTCTAATTCTTCACTATTTATTAGCTCATTATATCTTGCTTGGATTTTTTCAAATGTTTCTGCAACTAAGTCTCCAACAGCTTTTTTGAATGCTCCATAATTTGCATCTGCGAATTTTTGAACAATTTCTTCTTTGCTTTCATTTGACAAGCTCATATAAATGTTTATTAAGTTTGTTATTCCTGGTTGATTTTCAGGATCATAATTTACTTTTCCTATTGAGTCTGTCACTGCTGAATTTATTTTCTTTCTTATTGTGTTTGCATCATCTAATATTCTTATTACACCTTTTTGGCTTTCTGATGATTTGCTCATTTTCTTTGTTGGATCTTGTAAATCGTATATTTTTGTGCCCTCAGCTCTTATAAGTGGCTCAGGTATTACAAATGTTTCTCCATATTTTTTATTGAACCTTGTTGCTATATCTCTTGCTATTTCTACGTGTTGTTTTTGGTCTATTCCAACTGGCACATAGTTTGTGTCGTATGCCAATATATCCGCAGCCATTAGCACTGGATATGTGAATAACCCTGCTGAGAAGTTTATATTTTTAGCACTTTTGTCTTTGAATTGTGTCATTCTTCCAAGTTCACCAAAGTATGTATTACATTCTAACATCCAAGATATATTTGCGTGATATTCATTATCTGATTGCAAAAATATCAAGTTTTTCTCTGGATCAACTCCACAAGCGATGTATAATGCAACTAATTCTCTTATATTTCTTGCCAAAGTATCGCTATCTATTGGCATTGTTATTGCATGCATATCTGCTATAAATATTATTGAATTATATTTTTCTTGGTATTCAACCATTTGCCTTATTGCTCCAATATAATTGCCCAATGTTATTACTCCCGTAGGTTGAAGCCCCGTTAGCATTGTCTTTTTTTCCATACTATTTCCTCTTTTCTATTCTATAAAATCTTTTTGCATTTTCTGTTGTTATTTCAGCTATTTTTTCAAGTGAACATTCTCTTAAATCTGCTATTTTTTGAGCTGTGTGCACAACATATGCCGACTCATTTCTCTTTCCTCTATTTGGTTCGGGCGCCAAATATGGTGCGTCTGTTTCAATAAGTAATTTATCATCTGGAACCAGTTTTGCCACTTCAATTAGTGAACGTGCATTTTTAAAAGTGACCGGACCTGCAAGTGAAATGTACGCATCTAATTTTAGCATTTCTTTTAAAACTTCTACGCTTGAAGAAAAGCAATGCATAACAAATCCTGCATTTATTTTGTTTTCTTTAAGTATTTTTAACATATCCATATCCGAATCTCTGCTATGTATTGCCACAGGCAAATCTAGCTCATTTGCTATTTTTATTTGTTTTACAAATATTTCTTGTTGTTTTTCTTTATCACCGCCATAATGATAATCTAATCCAATTTCGCCTATTGCAACAACTTTGCTATTTACCGCAAGTTCCTTTACAAAAGACACATCTCCATCTTCTTCATTTATATTTTCTGGATGTAATCCAACTGTTGCATATACGTTATCATATCTATTTGCATTTTTAATTGCTAAACTAGACGTTTCTTTATTGTAGCCAACGTCCACCATATATTCAACACCTGCATTTTTAGCATTTTCAACTATTTTGTCTTGCTCATTGTTATATTGTTCATCAGTTAAATGTGTATGTGAATCGAAGAATATCATTATTTTATTTATACGATGTGCTAATAAAAACACATCGCACGCCCCTTTCTATCTCTATTTTATCTCTGCACCTGCTTCTATATCTCCATCAACAGTTAGCACTTTAACTATATCATCTTCACCCGCTGCAAGCACCATTCCCTGAGATTCTACACCTCTTAATTTAGCTGGTTTTAAATTTGCAACTATTACAACATTTTTGTTTACTAATTCTTCTGGTGCATAATATTTTTGAAGACCAGCTACTATTTGTCTTTCTTCACTTCCTAGTGACACTTGTAGTTTCAATAATTTATCTGAGCCTTCTAATTTTTCAGCTTTTATTACTTTTGCTACTTTCAATTGTATTTTGTCTAGATAATCTATTGTGATTTGCTCTACTTTTTTGTTTTCACTTTCTTTTGGTTTTGCAATTTCTTTTGCTACTTCTTTTTTAGCATATAATTTATCAAACTCATCTATAACAGTTTTTTCATCTAGTCTTGTAAATAGCACTTCAACATTATCTAGTTTTATTCCTGAATTTATCTCAACAAGGTGCCACTCTGCTTTTTCCATTCCAAATATTTTTCTTATTTTTGCTGATGAAGCAGGCATAAATGGTTCCATAATATTAGATATATTAGCTATTAAAGTTGCACACGTAAAAATTGTGTTATTAAAAGCTTCTATATCTTCTTTAAATTGAATCCAAGGCTTTTCATCATCATAAAATTTATTTGCATCATCAATTAGCTTTATAGCCTTATCAGTTGCTTCTTTAAAGTTTAGACTTTCAATATCTTCGCCAATTTCTTGGTACGCTTTTTCAATTAAAGATTTCATTTCTTCATTCAATTTACCAGCTGGTATTTCAGAAATTCCTTTAAATTTTAAAGTTCTATTAACAAAATTTCCATATTTGTTAGTAATTTCGTTGTTATGCGTTGTTACATATTCACTCAATGTAAAGTTTGTATCTTTCTTTTCTGGTCCATTGTTAATTAAATGAAATCTTATTGTATCTGAATTTAGCTTTTCAACCGCATCTAACGCTGATATTGCATTGCCTTTACTCTTTGAAGCTTTTTCATTATTAAAGTTCAAATACTCTGATGATACAATAACATCCGGCACTTGGAAGTTTTCTTTCAAAGATAATAGCAATGCTGGGAATATTATGCTATGGAAAGTTATATTATCTTTTCCGTGAACCATATATATTCTATCTGCTCTCTTCCAGTAATCTTCCCAATTTAAGCCACGCTCTTCACAAACTTTCATTGCTGCTGTTACATAGCCTAAAACTGCTTCTATCCAAACATATAATTTTTTATCTTCATAACCAGGTATTGGGACGTCAACGCCCCAAGTTAAATCTCTCGTAATTGCTCTGTCTCTAAGGCCTTCGCGAAGATATTTCAAAGTTTCGTTTTGTGCATTTATACGCCACTTGTGCCTATTCTTTTCTACAACTTCTGCAATTGCATCTTGCATTTTAGAAAGTGCAATATACAAGTTTTTGTTGTCTTTTTGAACAACTTTTGTGCCACATTCTCTGCAAGTTGCATTTAACAAGTCTTCATCTGTTGGAGTATATCCACAATCACAACAGTCTCCTTTGGTTATATTTCCACAATTAGGACAAACAAGTTGCAATTCTCTATCTGCCATAAATTTATTGCAATGCTCACAAAATGCTTGTGGTTCAACCTTTTCATATATTGCTCCATTATCATAAACTTTTTTAATTATTTCTTGAACCTTTTCTTTGTGATAAGGTGTTTCTGTTGAAGTATATTTATCATATGAAAAATTCAAGCCTTCAAATGATTTTACAAACAATTCGTGGTATTTATTTGATATCTCCGCAGGACTTATTCCCTCTAACTTTGCACGTTCTGTTATTGGTGTACCGTGACAGTCTGAACCTGAAACATAAAGCACTTCATCGCCCTTTGCCCTATGATATCTAGCTAGCAAGTCTCCTCCAATAAGACCTGCCACGTGTCCTAAATGTAATTTATAATTGGCATATGGCCAAGCTCCTCCTATTAAAACTCTCATTTATATCTCCTCTTTCATTTATTTTTTTATAACAACCGTTGCTATGGCATAAGAATCATCGTGAGACAAACTAATGTCAATATCTTCGTCTTTTATTTCTCGTTTATCTGCCTCTTCTTTTAATCTACCACTTAATTTAGCAACAGGCTTTCCGTTTTTCTTTCTTACAACTTCCATATCGTGCCACGATACATAGTCTGCATTTTCTGGCGCCAAAGCTTTATACATAGCCTCTTTCGCAGCGAATCTCGCAGCATAGCTTTGAAACTTCGACATTCGTCTCGACTCACAATACTCAATTTCTTCATCTGTATATATTCTTTTGGTAAATGTGTCGCCCAACTCTGTTATAGAATTTTTAATTCTTGTAACACTTATAATATCTGTTCCGCAAAACACTGACATATCTGACACGCCTCCTTACAATCGGTTAGAATTATATCATTTTTTTGTGTGGTTGTCCATATATGAGGGTTTTATTTTTGAAAAGAAAATGCCAATAAATAAAGATGTTTGTCTTATATAGAGAATTTACTTTCAGAAACAGAAATTACTTTTATAAATTACTATATTTTGTGTTTTCACCCGTAGCTACAAATGGTACTGCGCCATATCTTCCATTCAAATATCCTTTTTGTATATTTTCACTCTTTCTAACAGAAAAGTAGTCTAGTGGGTATAGTTCCGTAGTTCCTTTCTTAGCATCTTTTTCTGCAAACCAGATTTGATCTCTTCTAAATATTTCTAAGGACAATAAATTTGTGTTGTGTGTATTGAATATTAACTGGGCATTTCCTTTGTTTATATCTGGGTTATGAAAAAATTTTATAATCATTTCTACTAAACTCGGATGTAGACTTCTTTCAATTTCGTCTATCACCAATATTTTTCCATTTTCAAACACATTTTTTAAGATAGGAGCTATTGAAAATAATATTTGTGTTCCTGATGACTCATTCATAAAATTCAATTCATAAACCTTAGGATTATCTTTCATATTTTTTACTTCGTGCATCATTTTTATTTTTACATTTTTTTGTTTCTGTGACACTGCTACATTTTTCAATAACATCAATATATTACTATCTATATCTACTTCTTCTACCTCTATACTAAAATCTTTAATTACTATATCTGCTTCTTCTAATAATTTTAATGTGAAATTTTTTAATTCCTCATTTTCATCCTTACTAAAAGCTTCGATTGCAAAATCACTTAATGATATTCCAACCATATAAGTATCAATATACTTTTCAAACCACAAATATGGTTCTCTCGTTTTATCATAATTCCAAGTTGTTGCAGTAGCTAAAAATAATTTATTATCTGTATTTTGTGCTTTTATTGCGTTTAATTTGCTTTCATCACTTTGTAAAAATCTATAATCATTACAATTCTTAAAATGAAGTTACATTTTTTCCTTTTCTAAACAAGTAATTTATTTTAACTTATACAGCACCTTAGCTTTGCTATACTCAAAAATAAGTTATTCACATTTTTGAAAATATTTATTTAGTTATTTTGCAAAAATAGGATTCGAATCAAACAAATGATTCAAATCCTATTTTTGTTAGAGACTTTTTTACAGCCCCATTTTGGAACCGCTGATGTAGATATTTACAACATGTATTCTTTAATGACTAATATAAAAACCAGTCAAAACATACGTATCTAATAACAAACTTTGTATAAATCCATCTCATTCTGTAAATTTAAGATAATGTTAAAAAATAAACATTTTTCTTTTCTAAATTTCATTTGAAATTTCATCATTTTCAATCCCATATTGTCTTTTACCATTATCTACACCTTCTGTTCCAGGTGTAATTAATTCTGGCTCAATTTTTTTGCCATGAATAAATTTATTATAATCTTCATCTGATACTAAATATATACCACAATAAAGCATTCCATCCTTATCTGTTACTAAGTATGAAGTATCAAAAAATAGCGTTTTTTTCTGTTTTTCATCTCTTAATATATTAAAGGCATGTAATTCATCATTAACTTTTGATAAAGCAATGGATGGTTCATAATTCCCCAAGTTTCCATTTCCGTATAAAACCGTTAATAAGTTATGAACAGCTGCAGATTTTTCACTACATTTAGCTGAACCTTTTCCCTGAAATGCTGAAAGTATTCCAATTTTATTAATTATCATTCCATCTGAATCTCTTTCAATATTATTATATGCTGAATCTCTTTCAGCGAGCCTTTTATTACCAAAATATGACAATGTAGCTATATATACTGCCCATAACGTGGGGCCTAGATTTTGCATTGCTATTTGGTGTTTTTCCACAATATCTTGAAAAATGCAAATAAAATTATGCATGCCCTCAACATCTGTTTGAAACCTAAAAGGAAGTGCTGGATTTTGCCTAATCTTATCTTCTGGCGTAAGTATTTGATTATAAATGGTTGGTTTTTTTTGATTAACTTCCAGCACAAGCTCAACAGGTTCTTTTGATTCTTGTATCATTTTATCATATATTTTAATAAAAATGTCTCTGTCCATAATTTGTTCACCTTTTATCCTTTCACATTTTAATTGTAGCACTCAAAATATAGTTAGTCAATTTTTATCTTTTGCTAAAACCTATGTTACTACCGGCATAGCCGGAAGATTATTTACATAAAGAATGAATCCAAATTGTTTAACAATTTGGATTCATCTGTAATTCATAAGTGTTTTTATCGATAAATGGCGCATATTAAAACAAAGCAATTGCTTAATCGATGATAGCACATTTATTATATCTGTTTTCTTAATTTGCCTTAATTATATTTTTATTCTTCTATTGTTACTTTTACATCACGTGTGTGTAGTACGTCTACTCCTATTGGAATTGCAATTTTTACTGCTGTGTTTGCTTCGATTTGTGCAAGTCCAGCTTGTGTCATTCCTATGCTATCTCCACTTTCATTTAATAGTTCGATGTCTAAGATTTTAGGTTCTGACACTTCATCTCCACTATTTATTACTTGTGCTTCTAATGTGCATTGATTTTCTTCTTCTAGCACAATTTTTACGTCTTTAATAACTAGGCTTCCAACTGTTTTTTCTCCATCAATGTAAGTTGTTGGCAAGTTTTCTTCACCCGAATTTTCTCCGCTTGTAAGTGTTGTGCCTGGGTTTTCTTCAGGTGGGTTATGTTTTGTTGTTTTTTTGCTAACCAATATTCCTGCCACTACTAATATAACAGCTGCAATTACTGTTATTACTATTGTAATTGTTCTTTTGTTCATTTATTTTTCCTCCTTCGTGTTTGTTCCTATTTTTATTCTAGCACATTAAGTTTAGATTACAAATAGTAATTTTGGTTTTTTTGAAAACTTTTTCATCTGCTACACACTTTTTTAGTTCATTTGGGCTAATAATTCTAACTATATATTTTTATTCTGAACAGTAACTTATTTTTGAACTGATTAGCTCAAAATCCAAAATGTTGATTATAAGTCACATTATTATATCTATTCTGTGTCCGCCATTTTCTTCTAATAGTATTTCTGCCGCCTTTTTTTCGTCATTGTCTAGATAAATAGTTTTTATTCCTGTGCTTTTGTGTTCTGGATTATATACGTTGATCTCATATTTAGCATTTTTGTTTTTATAGTGGACTATAAACGATTCCCAATCTTTTGGTATACACGGATTAATTTTGAGCTTTCCATTTTCTTTTTTTATTCCTAATATATATTCAAAACCTGCAATAAATAACCACGAACTTGAACCCGTATACCAAGTCCAGCCTCCTCTTCCAAGCATATTAGGATTTGAATATACATCGGCTGAAACAACATATGGTTCTACCTTATATTTTAATACTGCTTCTTTTGTTCTAGCGTGTTCTATTGGGTTTATTATTCTAAAATATTCTGTGGCTCTTTCGCCATTTTTCATCATTGCATTTGCAATTATTCCCCATATTGCCCCATGTGTATATTGTCCACCATTTTCACGAACCCCAGGTATATATGATTTTATATACCCTGGTTCTAATTCTGTTTTTGAAAATGCAGGCGTTAATAGTTTTATTATTAAGTTCTCTTTATCTACTAAATAGTTTTCTACACATTCTAATGCTGTTTTGCATTTTTCTTCTTCACCGGCTCCTGATATTACTGCCCAACTTTGTGATATACTATCTATTTTACATTCATCATTTTCGTTTGAACCAAGTGGTTTGTTGTTTTTAAAGTATGCTCTTTTGTACCATTTTCCGTCCCATCCAGCCGTGTTTAGTGCATTTTTTAATTTTGGCAAAATTTGATTATATTTTTCAACTTTTTCTGTGTCATTTTTATACTCACATATTTTTATAAATCTATTTATTACATCATACATAAAAAAGCCAAGCCACACACTTTGCCCATTTATTCCATTCATTCCGTCATTCCAGTCACCTGTGCCCATCTGTGGCAAACCATTTTCTGCGAAGTTTAAACTTCTATCTATTGCCCTTATTGCGTGTTTATATATGCTTTCTTTTTTTTCATCTATTTCAACCTCTCCATATCTTTCACTTTCTGTTTCTGAGAGTTCTGCACATTTCACATATGCTGTTTCTTCATCTAGTATTGAATAGTCTTTTTCTTTTTTTATATATTCACTTATTAAAAATGGTAACCACAGCAAATCGTCTGTGTATTTTGTTCTTATCCCATTATCTTTTTCTGGGTGCCACCAATGTAAAACATCTCCTTGTTTAAATTGGTGCTCAGCGTGATATATTATCTGTTTTCTTACAAATTCCGGCTCATAGTATAGCATTATAAGTGAATCTTGCAATTGGTCTCTGAATCCATATGCTCCACCAGCTTGGTAAAATGATGTTCTTCCCCAAATACGACTTACCAATGTTTGATATAAAAGCCAACCATTTAACATTATGTTCATTGATTCTACTGGTGTTTTTACTCTTACTTTACTTGTTTTTTCATTCCAAAATTCTTTTATTTCACTCATATTGTTCATATACTTTTCTTCTGTTTCACAGTTAGTATACGAACTATATATTCCTAATTCTATAAATATCACTTTGTTTTCGTGTGGCGAAAGTGTTACTTTCATTTCTGCCATTACATTTTTATCGTCTTCGTTTAACTTTATTTCTTCACTCGCTGTTATATACACTTCTTCATTTTGATAGTTATCCCTATATTTATTTGAAATCTTAATTATATTTCCTTCTTTTTGTATTACTATATGTTTTTTTGTGTAGTCTCTTGCCACGCCTAGTACAGGAGACACTTCATATTTTATTTTTATTTCTTTTTCTTCGTCTTTGTTATTTGTAATTAACGTCCTTATTATTTTCTTATTTTCATTTATTGGCACATAAATCATTGTTTCCGTAGTTACTTCTTCATCTTTTTGATTAAATACTGCGTAGCCAAATCCAAATATTATTTCGTATCCTTCTAATGTTTCATATGGTAATACATTTATTTTTTTGTTTTTTGTTTCTATTGTTATTTTTTCTGACGGTGGATCTAAAATAGGGTCATTTGACCAAGTGGTTATTTTATTTTCTCTACTATTATTACTCCACGTGTACCCGCCACCATTTGCAGTTACTATCGTGCCAAAAGTCTTGTTGGCTATTATGTGGCTCCACGGCATCGGCGTGTGCTTTTCACTTGTTTTTATGACATATTCTTTTCCATCTTTTGTGAAACCTCCATAGTTGTTGTAATATAATAAATCTATTTTTCTCACCTCTTATCCTTGAATCAATTTCACTCTTCAATTTCTTCCAATTGTTCTTCTAAGAATCCATCTTCTGCCTTTAATATTAGATCACTACAAGAATATATTAGCTCTTTATCTCCAATTTCTAGCTCTCGCTCTTTTATTATATGAAAGCCTCCATTTGTGTTTATTAAATATGATAAATTTCGTGCATAAATATATTCTCTCACTTTATCTGATACATATTTTTCTTTTCCGTTCTCTTCGTCTATTATTACTAAATCTATTTTAATATTTTTCAAATTATAGTATTCTATTGCCTTTATTAACTGTTTCACAATGTAGGTATCATTCACACTTTTTATTCTTAATGTTATCATCTGAAAATCCCCAGATATTCCAAATCTCCAAAGGTCTCTTTGATTTTTTACATTGCTTTCTATCTGTTTTCTATATTTTTCTAATGTTTTAGAGTCATTAAATATTTGTGCGAGTAATTTATTATATATTTCAATTTCTTTTCCTTTTAAGCCAATAAATCTATTTTCAATTAGGCTTCTTGACTTTGCTAGTTCAAATAGTCTCGTACTTGCTTCAAACTTTTCATATTTTTCAATTATATTTTTAATTTCTTCTCTATCATATGAAACGCCAATATAGTAATTTATTATTACACTTGTGTTTGCTTCTAAATCAAGTTCTGCTTTTAATGCAACGGCAGTGTTTGCCATCGAAGCTATATTATTTGTAAACATCTTGTTTTCCGTTAATATTTCAGGCTTTTTTAACGTTCCATTTCTTCCTACTATTTTGGCTTTATCTAACTCAACTTCAAATTTCACCTCATCTTTATTGCATACAGCAAAGTTTGTGAAATACATTTTAGTTCCACTGTGAAACCTTTTTTCTATCAACACTTTACCATTTAATTCGCTTGTACATAAAAACAAATTATTATATGCAGGGTGCACTATATCACTATTCTTTTCAGCAAGAATTGGCTCTACATAGCTCATTACATCTATATTTATTTTTCTAGCGCTATTATTTCTAATTTCAATTTGTCTCAATTCCACATTTTCTTCTGGTGAAACCGAAATTCTTGTTATTGTTTCTATTTCACCATCACGTCTAACAAACTTACTTTCGGCTGGTGTAAAAGAAGTAACGTATTCGTCAGCTTTTTTCTCCACAGGAAATATTGTGTTTGACCATAAAATGTTTTCTGTTACATTTTTCACATATATAATGTTTGCCTGTTTTTGTGCTTCATTAAATCTTGTAATATACACATTTTCAAGCTTGCTATATCCTTCTCCTTTATCGTTTACTAACAAGGTGTATTTATCATTGCTTGTCACATTAACATTTCCAGACACATTGTTAATAACTTGGCTTGTATAATCTTCATAGTCTTTATATTTTAAAGTCTCAACTTTTTCTTTTTTCTCTTTTGTGTATATAACTGTTTCTGGTATTTTTTCTTGCAACAATATTTCAACTGCTTTTATTTCCGGATTTTGACTAAACCTTTTTTGTAAAATATTTTCATTTAAAAAGTTGTTTATAGAGGTTAAAATTAAGCCTTGATGATGTGCCATATACGTTTTTACAACTTCATATTTTTTATTTTTGCTAACTCTTTCTGGAGTGTAATCTATTGATTCATAAAATCCAAATTTATCATATGCTCCAATATCTTTTAATCTATAAATGTTTTCAAAAACACTTTTATAATTCTTTGAAATTGTCATTACGCTTGCATATGGTGCTACTACAACATCTTTATCAAGTCCACGTTTTAAGCCAAGCCAAGGTATTCCAAATGCTCTGTATTGGTAATTATAATTTAAGTCTTGCACATTAAATGCAGACTCAGAAATTCCCCAAGGCACTTCTAATTTCTTTGCATACTCTTTTTGTGAATATATGCAAAATCTATACGTCTCTTCTAACAAAGAATAATCATATGACGGCATCACTATATTAGGCATAAAATATTCAAACATCGTTCCAGACCAGGAAACTAAACCCTTATATCCATCTAACATAGTTAGTGCCCTACCTAAATTAAACCAATGCTTATACGATACATTTCTATTTGATATAGCGACAAAACTTGCTTGTCTAGCTTCTGATGCTAACAAGTCATAATATGAATCTACCAATTTATTTTCACTTAAATCATAGCCAATTGAAAACAAGTTTTTATCGTAATCATACAGTTTTGAAAAATCAGTATTTACTATCAATTCATTTACTGCATTTCTAAGATCTACTTTCTTTTCCTTTTCTAAAACATCTCTAACTACGTACAAATACCCAACAAAATTCCCACTATCAACCGTAGAAATAAATGCTGGTTTCAATGGTTCTAATGTTTTTATATTGTACCAATTATACAAATGACCATTCCATTTATCTAACATTTTTATAGTTATTATGCTTTTTTGTAATAAATCTAGCATTTCTTCACTTGTTATAAACCCTAAGTCTCTTGCTGATATTATTGCAAGCAATCCGAGTCCAATGTTAGTTGCCGAAGTGTGATCTGTAACTTTCTGTTTTCTATTCTCTTGATAATTATCAGGTGGCAAATAATTATTTTGCTTTGTCATAAAAGTCGAAAAATAACTCCACGTTCTTTGGGCTACTTCGGTTATTAAATCTTTTTCCTCTTTTTTTAGTTTTATACTTTTCTTGTTCGTGCTTTGGCTAATTAAATATGCTATAAATGGTGCTAAACACCAAATTACAAATAAAAATACTGCTTTTGTTATGCTCAACGAATTATACCAAAATGTTATTGCAATTAACAAAGCTCCAATTATTGGACTTTGTATCATCTCTCTTAAATAATCCTTTAAATTATTACCAAGCATTTTTTCAGCATCGGCAGCAGTCACCCACTCTAATAAATGCTTTTTTGAAATCATCATTCGATATATCGTAACTAATATTGCTTTCGCATAAACTGTTGCCTTGTAAGCAAGCAGCATAAAATCAATCAAACATCTATAAAAGCTGCTCTTTATGCCAGTTATCATCGGCAAATAATTTTTAGTTTTCTTCTGTGATGTTCTATCTTTACCAATAATACTCAAAAAATCAATAATAAATGGCATAAACATTATTATTATTGGTATCCAAAAGAAACCACAAAAAAATAATATTATAGTAAATATATCAACTAAACTTCTACGTAAATTATCAAAAATTTTATATTTCGATAATTTGCTTATTTTCTTATTTCTTAACCAACCTATAATTTGCCAGTCGCCTCTTGTCCAACGATGAAGTCTTAACATATATGAATTAATTTTTGACGGAAAACCATCTATTAGCTCCACATCACTTGCAAGACCAGTTCTCACATAACTTCCTTCTAGCAAATCATGACTAAGCACAGTATTCTCAGGTATTTCATTCTTTAAAGTTTCTTGAAATACTTCAACATTATATATTCCCTTACCCGTAAAAATAGCTTCACCAAACAAATCTTGATAAACATTTGATTCGGCTGTTGAATATATATCTATTCCACCACTTCCCGCAAAAAGTTTTGAAAATAGTGACGTCGACCAGCTTTTTATTGATATTCCAATTTTAGGTTGAATAAGTCCATAGCCTTTTACTACAATTCCATTTTTTATTATTGGCTTATTCAATGGATGTTCCATCGTTCCTATTAGCTTTTTCGCGGAGTCCAAAGATAGCTCAGTATCTGCGTCTAACGTTATTACATATTTAATTTTAGGAATATTTCTTATTGTGTTCACCTTAAAAGTTCCATTATTCCTATTTATCAAAAAATCATTAAATTCAGTTATCATACCACGCTTTCGTTCGTATCCTAACCATTTTCCTTGACTTTTGTTGTACACTCTTTTTCTATATATAAAATGAAAAATATCAGTGTTATATTTCTTATTTAATTTTTCAATCTCTTCTAATCCAGTGTTTTCAACATCTTTATCAAAAGGCATTACTTCTTTATCTTCCTCAGAAGCATCTCCTAAAAGACAAAAATATAGTCCATCCATCTTATTGCCTAAATAATACACTTCTAAGTTTTTAACCATATTTTTTACACGTTCACTACTATTTAAAAGCGTAGGCACAATAACAAATGTATTTATACCTTTTTCTATTTTCTCTAATCTTGGCAACATTTTAGGAGCAGTAAATTTTGTAACAATTTTATTAACAATTGTTACAAACACTTGCGATACTGGTATTAGCAAAATTAAAAAATAATTTTTTGAAACCAAAAAACTAAGTAACACTGTTGGAAAATATATTGCAAATAAGTACCAAAAAAGTTTTTGCTTTTTAAATTTTTTCTTTATCTTGTCTTTTAAGTTGGCATTATATCCAAGAATTTTTAATAAATCATCTTTCTTTTCGCCAATTAAAAACTCTCCAATATGTTCGTTATCCTTTTCGGCCAATTCAATAGACTTCGTTGCAACATATATTTCGGCAACAGATACTTTTTGAGATATCTTTTTAATTTCATTTCTGTACATCTGCTTAGTGTTAGAATCTAATTTTGTATATATCTCATCTTGCGATAAAATCTTTTCAACGCAATTTATATTTTCAAAAATATTACTCCAATTAAACCTAGTTATATTTTTCAAACTTAATATACTATTACTAATTGAAACTCTTCTTACAGCCATATCATAATGTTCTGCTTTTATAATCTCTGATGATGTTGTGCCAACTTTCACAATTTCTTCTTCAAGTGCATCTAAATATGGCTTGCCCTTTTTGCCCATCTTTTTTAACAAATAAATTAAGTATTCAACATATGAGGCTGCCTCATTATTTAAATTTATATTCTTATATTTATGAAACCTTTGACTACTCTGGTCTTTATTTTTTATTATTCTCTCAACTAAGCTCTCAACTTTAAATTTTTGAAGTTGACCTGTAATAATTTTTTCAGAAACATTCTTAATACTTTCAATTAAGGCAATTTGAAGCATAGTCGGAAGTTCATATATTTCTTCAACAGACATTATCCTCTTCGATTGATACGCATTTATAAATGTCTCAATATTTTCTTTGGTAATAGCTCCATCTGTGTATCCAACAAGCCTCCTAGAAATACTATATACACGTGCAACACCGCTAACAGATGGAAGTTTCTCATATTTTTCTAAATTTAAGCTATTTCTAAGTGCACTTACTTGCTCTTCAATTATATAAAAATTATCTAAAAGCCATTCACCACTTGGGGGAATTGGAACATTCTTTTTAACACTTTCAGAAAGAATATCATATGCCCTCTGTATCGTTTCAAAATCCGCATTTAAAAATCTAAGTGGAAATGAATTTTTATTTGAATATTCAGTTATTGTTTGGTTAATTGCAAGCTTCTTTGCAAAGTTCTCCATCTTTTCACTCCTAAATTTTTACTTAAACTTTATACTTTAAATCTATATTTAGATATCTTCTTTATATTGAAAAATAAACTTTTCCTAATATATAATTTAAAGATATTATTTGTAAAAATTGGAGAAATATACATAAAATAAAAGAGGAAACTACGTTTAATAGTTTCCTCAAATTATTTACATATAAGCAACTGTTTTACCACATCTTGAGCACTTATATTTTTTTCCTGATTTTACCCAATTATGTCCTAATGCACTTCCAGATGTTGCACCACATCTACTACATTTTTTAGCACTTGTACACGTTGCCCTACCATAACTGTGACCTAGTCCAGAACCTACTGTCATCGTTCCAAGAGTATTACCACATCTTATACAAATATCGTAATACATTGCACCAGTTATACAAGTAGCCGGTTTGATTAATCCTCCTTTTTTACCTCCCCAATGTCCTAATGGTGAAGCTCCCTTAGTACCACATCTACTACAAGTAGCATACGAGTAACAAGTTGGAGAATTAAAATTATGTCCTAATGCACTTCCAGACGTTGCTCCACATCTCCTACATTTTTTAGGACTTGTACACGTTGCACTTCTATAATTATGTCCCAATTTACTACCCCAAGTCGTTCCACATCTTACACATCTCTCAGGTTCTGTACAAGTTGCATCTCTTGTATCGTGTCCTAATGCACCTGAGCCCCACGCTCCACATCGTGTACAAGTATTATCCGTTGTGCAAGTTGCTCCACTCCAATTATGACCTAATGCACTTCCAGACGTTGCTCCACATTTAGTACACGTCTTTGGTACAGTACAAGTTGCATCTGCATATGTATGTTCACAAACAACTGCTGCATATTTATTATTACTTGCATCTGTTACGTCTGAAAATGTTTTTGAATTGTAGTTCGCCTTAGAAGCTGTAACAACAACATATATATATCTTCCTATCATATTTTGGGGAATCGTATATGTGCTTAAAGTTGCGCCACTTATAACTGTTCCTCCACTAGTCGTACTATATGTTGCACTATACCATTGATATCTTAAACTACAACCTGTTGGTACAATTTCTGAAGTGTTTGCCGTTAATGTTTGTTGGAATACGTTGTTGCCAGTAATTGTTATACTACCACTCATATCCGCATTTTGAATTCTAAAATCTACCGTTGTGTTTTGAAGTATATAATTTTCCACTTTTCCTTGACCACCAGTTACACTAGCCATACTTGCAGTAGAAGTATAACTTCCGGTGTTCACTGCTGTTGTTCTTTTCAAATTAACAGTCTCACCATCAACTCCTGAAGATACTATTGCTGTTGGTGCTTGTTCTTGACCATTGTAAGTAAATAATCGTTGATCTCCCCAAACTGTTGTTATCTTCTTTTTATCTATTGTCCATTCAAAATATAAGTCATCATCAGTACCATCAGTCCACTCATATCTATCTTTATTTAAAATAGATACTACTGCTGTTTTTGTTCCAGCATCTATCATCGTATTTTCACTAATTCCTAACAAAGTTTCATCAAAATTGCTTAATTGTAAAGTCTGCAACTTGCCATTATATGTATATGTTGGAACCGTTATAGCTGGCTTTGCTAATTTAATCTTAGGTCTAAATATTGGATATAAAACCAAATCATTTTCTGTTCCAATATTATAAATTGTCATTCCCTCTGTTGCAGTTATCTTAGTGTTCCAGCCTAAGAACTCATAATGCTTTCTACTAGCCTTAGGAGTCAAATCAACAAATGTGTTACAGCCTATATGCCTTGTTGTATCGGAAATATCAATACTTTCCCCGCCATTTGCATCATACTTATATTTTACATCAAGTATAACTCTTATACTTTTAGATTTGCTTGCAACTTTTCCAAAACTATTTCTTACCCAAACTGTGTAAATTCCATTTTCAGTTACATTAAATTTAATTGTGTATCTATTTGCTGGTTCTGTAATATCTACCCATTGACCATCGGGATTAGCATTTGCACCAGTAGTTACAGCATATGCTAACAATCTAGCATTTTTATCTTCTGCAATTACTGACACATCAGCATTTCCTTGATTATAAACACAATCGTATGAAATAATATCAGGAGTGTTAATATCCGACTCGTTTCCACCAGCTTCTATTGGAACAACTTTTGTCGTCGTACCGCCATCATCTTCCGAGGCAATAATTGTAACCTTTTCTTTGCTCTTATCATCAACAACAAAAGTATATCTATTACCACCTATTGGTGTTGCCTTTGCTCCATCAACTAACACACTTGTTATGTCTCCACCATATATAGGATCCACTTCAATTTCTAATCTTCCATTTACATTAGAGATTATAGTAATTGTAGGGCCATCTTTTCTTTGCACAGTATTATTTGAATCAGCATCATATCCATCCAAATATCTTCCAGACTTAACATAGAAAATTTTCAACGCTGCATCATAAACATAAACGTCTGTGTCATAAAATCTAACTGTGTCACCAGAAGAAAGATTCACATATGACTGACCAGATTTTGATTTAGCATAATCTATAGCAGATAAGTCAACAAGATAACCTGTGCTCTCATCATCATCGTAGCTCATAAAATTTTCAGGTGGATTCTCAATTTTTACTTTTATAAATCCCTTGTTTAAAGTTTTTTCATCAATCCCTTCTTTTGCATTCACAGTACGTGCATTTAGCACGCCTTTCTTAACTTCTGTCAATTCTTGCATAGCCTTTGCTTGTGAAGCCTCCTCTATGGAATTGCTAGAATTAAACACTATCGATGCCAAAACAATTATTACAATTATTGTTATAACAAGAGATATCATAGAGACACCTTTTTTGTTATTCATAACAACCACCTCCGAAAAATCAACATAACTACACTTATACATATTGTAACACATTTTGACATAAAAATCTATACAAAAAAACGCCTATCACAAACTTTGTATGTAGGTTAATCAATCATTTGTCACAAAATATTTAAAAATATATATTTTGAGTACCAAGCATGTCTTATGCTGAT